>JAKISK010000075.1 GCA_021648625.1 Thiomicrorhabdus sp.
ATCATGCTGCCTGAACGTAGCTGACGCTTACGCTTAGTCGACTTTTTGGTCAAAATATGACGAAGGTGAGATTGTTTGCATTTGAAACGACCCGAGCCTGTTTTCTTGAAGCGCTTTTTAGCACTACTGTTTGTTTTCATCTTAGGCATAGCATGAAACTCCGCATTTAAGTCAACCCAATTGGGTAACTTGGTTTTTTAAATAAGATTGCTTACACAATCTAGTTCGGCACAACGAACAGCACTGAAGGAGCTGCACCAGTAACGCATAAAACATGATTAAATATTTTATGCGTCCCGACTGTTGTTTAAGTAATTTTTTAAAAAAATTACTTTTTCTTTGTTGGAGCAACCATCATTTGCATTTGACGGCCTTCCATCTTCGGCATTTGTTCAATGGTCGCAACCTCTTGAATATCATCCCGAACACGTTCCAACATCTTCAATCCCAGTTCCTTATGAGTGATCTCGCGTCCTCGAAACCAGATGGTTACTTTGACACGATCTCCATTAGCTAGGAATTTCATCAGGTTGCGTAGTTTGACCTGATAATCTCCCTCTTCAGTTCCTGGGCGAAACTTAACTTCTTTAAGCTGCACTTGCTTTTGTTTTTTCTTTGCTTCGTGCTTCTTTTTTTGCTGTTGGTAAAGATACTTACCATAATCCATGATTTTACAAACAGGAGGATTTGCTTTCGCTGTAATTTCCACCAAATCCAAACCAAATTCCTGAGACTGCTCTAAAGCATCTTTAATGCTTACAACCCCTAATGGCTCGCCATCAGGATCAATTAAACGTACTTCAGGTGATTTAATTGCGCCATTAATTCTATCTTTAGGTGCTTCAGGTTGTTGTGGTCGGCCGCGGCCTCTACGAATTGCGATAGCAATATCCTCCAGTTATTAAAAAATTTTATTCTATTTTCGAACGGTTACTCAACCACTCTGCCTAATTTGCTAATATCATTACTCAGCAAATCAACCAGCTCAGAATAGGTGTAGCTTCCAAGGTTATTTCCACCTCTGGCACGCACATTTACCGTTCCGTCTGCCATCTCTTGATCACCTACGACCAAAATATATGGCACACGTTGCATAGTATGCTCGCGAATTTTAAACCCTACCTTCTCATTTCTCAAGTCCGAATCGACTCTAAATCCATGTTTTTTCAATTTTTTTGTCATTTTCGCCACATATTCGTTGTGAACGTCCGAAATTGAAGCAATAACACACTGCGTTGGTGCCAACCACGTTGGAAAATTTCCTTCGTAATGTTCAATCAAAATCCCCACAAAACGTTCAAGCGAACCTAAAATGGCTCGGTGAATCATCACCGGATGATGTTTTTCATTATCCTGCCCAATATACACCGCATTTAAGCGTTCGGCCTGAGTCATTGAGAAATCAAGTTGAATCGTACCACATTGCCACACTCGACCAATACAGTCTTTTAATTGAAACTCAATTTTAGGGCCGTAAAACGCCCCTTCTCCTGGTTGCAACTTATAATCCAACTTGGCTTCTTTTAGCGTCTCTTCCAAAGCAGTCTCGGCTAAATCCCAAACATCATCAGAGCCAACACGTTGCTCTGGACGTGTTGAAAATTTAATGGCAATATTATCAAAACCAAAATCGGCATAGGTTTCAAACACCAAATCAATACAGGCTTGCACCTCTTCTTTAATTTGCGCTTCGGTACAGAAAATATGCGCGTCATCTTGTGTAAACGAACGCACACGCATTAACCCGTGTAACGTACCAGAAGGCTCATTACGATGCACCATACCAAACTCTGCAATGCGAATGGGTAAATCGCGGTAGCTGTGCAAATGGCGATTATAGACCTGAATATGCCCCGGACAGTTCATCGGCTTTACCGCATAGTCACGATTATCCGTCTCGGTGGTAAACATATTGTCTTTAAACTTATCCCAATGGCCTGATTTCTCCCACAAAGAGCGATCCATAATCAAGGGCGTACGAATCTCTTCATAATCATTGGCAACCAACTGACCACGCATGTACTCTTCGACCACGCGATAAAGTGTTGTGCCCTTAGGATGCCAAAACGCCATCCCTGGTGAAACTTCTTCCAAATGAAACAGATCCAGCGTTTTTCCTAGCTTACGATGGTCGCGTTTTTCAGCCTCTTCCATCATCAAGCGATACTCTTTTAACGCCTGTTTACTCTCAAACGCCACACCGTAAATACGTTGCAACATTTTATTGTCCGAGTTTCCACGCCAATAAGCACCCGCAATATGCGTTAACTTAAGCGCTTTTACAAAGCCCATGTTCGGTAAATGGGGGCCAATGCACATGTCCACATACTCTTCGTGAAAATAAAAACCAAACTCGGTTTCATTTGGTAGATCACGAATCAACTCAAGCTTGAACTCTTCTCCACGCGCTTCAAAGGTTGCAATGGCTTCATCACGAGACAACATTTTCTTAACAACGGGGTATTTTGTTTTCGCCAGCGACAACATCTGCTTTTCAATTTTCTTTAAATCGTCTGGGGTGATTTTATGCTCTAAATCAATGTCGTAATAAAAACCATTGTCAATTACGGGACCTATCGCCATTTTAACGTCAGGATAAAGCTGCTTTAACGCGTGACCCAATAAGTGCGCACACGAATGGCGCATAATATGAAGACCATCTTCATCTCGCATGGTCACAATTTCCAGCGTAGCGTCTTCTTTAATTAAATCGCTCGCATCCATCAATCGACCATCTACTCGCCCTGCAACCGTCGCCTTAGCTAAACCTGCACCAATGCTTTCTGCAACTTGCATAACGGAAACAGCTTCATCAAATTGCTTGGTGGAACCATCGGGTAACGTAATGATTGGCATTAATGTGTTCTCTCAATAATAAATTTAAAAAAATATAGCCGAGTATTTTAACAGCTTCTAACAAAGCACAGAAGATTCATCTAAAACATTTTCAAAAGCATGCTCTGTTAAAAACTTTTAACCCTCCCTTTTCCTCTGTTTTTTAGATATAATCGCGTGATTAAAAATGTTACTTACAAAGGATACACGCATGAATTTAGATCAAGCCCGTTTTTTCATGGTAGAACAACAAATTCGACCATGGGATGTTCTTGACCCAAAAATCCTAGATTTATTGCAAGAGACGCCACGCCACCTTTTTGTTGAAAAAGAGAACGAAGACCTTGCTTACAGCGACATTGAACTGCCCATTGGCTCTGAACAAGCCATGATGTTTCCTCGTGTAGAGGGGCGTTTACTGCAAGCGGTCGATATTGACAACTCCGAACGTGTATTAGAGATAGGAACAGGAAGTGGCTACCTAACGGCTTTAATTGCCAAGCAAGCGCAATCGGTTGATACGGTTGAGTTACATATCAGCCTGCAAGAAAGTGCCAAGTCTCGCTTAACATCCTTTGAAAACATTACGTTCCACACTGGAGACGGCTGTACAAACTGGAACGATGGACAAACCTACGATGTTATTATTTTAACTGGCTCGGTCACAGAAGTCCCTCAAGCGTACAAAGAAAAACTCACACTCGGTGGTCGCCTATGTGTGGTTGCTGGCAGCTCTCCCGCCATGACCGCTCAAGTTGTCACGCGTGTAAGCGAGCAAGAATGGGAAATTGAAACGCTGTTTGAAACCGATTTAATGCCACTAATCTCACCTTCTCAAAACAAGCGTCGCTTCTCTTTTTAAATTATTTCTTAATCGCCAAGCCGCGCTTACATATAAAAAAGGCCTGTTTTAATAACAGGCCTTTTTTTTATTCTAAACCATCGCAACTACTCAAGATAAGACTTAATGGATGAAATGTTTTTGGTGTTTTTTCCCAGTTGATCCAACAACTCCTTTTGCTCTTTCCCCATGCACGCTTGAATTTTTTGATTATCTTTTATTAACTCCTCTCCTGTTTGCTGTAGCGCGTCGCCATAACGTTTAACAGAGGATTGCACTAAAGACATCCAACCATTTTCTAGCTCTGAAAACCGATCCCAATCTTTTTTTTGTGCGGCATCTAACATGTTTTTAGAGTGCGATAACAGTTGCAGTTTTGTTATTTCAAACGCGTTCATCTCTTAACCCTTAACTTTATCCAATTGCGCTTTTGACACTCGTTTAAAGTTATCAGGCATCTCTGACCATGCCTCTTTAAGCAACTTAAGGTGTTCAAGCACTTCATTTAATGCCTCTGGATTATTTTGAGCAGAAGCCGTAAATAAAGTACGGTAACAGTAATCATACAAATTGTATAAATTTTGGGCAACGTCTCCGCCCTTATCCAAATCAACACCCGCTCTTAATGCATTTAAAATGGCCAGCGATTTATTAATATACTCGGATTTTTTTTCGTAGTTTTTTTGTTCTATAAAAACGTTCGCCAAGTTCATGTTTTTAATGGCACCGTCATAAAGCATTTCAACCAATTTATGTGGCGTTGCTTCAGAAACCGCTGTCTCAACATAGTTATTGGCATACTGTTTTGTGAATTGTCTTTTAAGTGCTAAGCTCATGATTCAATCCTATCCACATTAAATTAGTAACTACTCAGCGAGTAGTAAATATATAGAGTAACGGCTCAGATAGTGCCTGAAAATGGTCAAATCAAGGCGAAAAATGTAAGTTTACAAACGTAAATGATCATTTTTTAACACAGAGTTGACCTTTTTCAGGCGCTAGCTGGGTCGTTACATTAATTATTGTTGTTATTCGAGAAGGTTGCGGTTAAAAAATCACTGGTCTGCTTGGTGCTCGACAACAACGACTGCAAGGCTCCAAACTGAAGTTTGTATTTAAGTAATAATTTATCGTACCGCAAATCAAGACTTTCGCGCTTACTCTCATATTCGGTGCTTTTTTCACTTAAGGATTCAATGCGATTTTTAACCAACCCACCCTCATCCTCAAACAAACGTTGAATGGTTTCTTCTAAACGACTTGCAAACCCCTGTGAAAAATTAATACTGCCTCGTGGACCAACTGCCCCGCCTAAAATTTCAAACTCCAAACCACGAACTTCCGCAGGTGTTGAGCCAATAATGGCAAAATCGGATATTTTTACTTTGCGACCGTCTTCATTGTCAACATAAGCCCCTAAACTCAAGTTGCCTGTTGCCGTGGTAATGGTGCCATCCATATTCCGACCAGCATCCGTTACATTGGCTGTTAACCCAGCATTGCCTAAGTTGCTAAAGTTTGACAAACTGACCTCTGACGCAACTCCGTACCGATCCGATGCAATACTCAACACCCCACCCAGCGTCGAAACACTCACCGCAGCGCCGGAACCAGATACCTCCGTTAAGCCATTAATGCTGTTTTGTAACGTATTTGCCAACTCATCCAATGTGTATTTATCGGCCGCGACCGTTGTGGTTACACTGGTTGAACCATTAATGACTACATCAAAACTTCCAGACGTTGCAGATAAGTCAATCAACGCATCGCCGGTGTACGCGGTATTCGCAGTAAACCCCTGATTACTCATATTGGTCATCGCCGATAAATCCAACGTGCCGTCGGCGGTGCTAATTTCATATCGAGATTGCGATACATCATACGCAACAGAAACCGTGGATCCTGCTAAGGCGGTATTAATGTCTAATTGCATTTGCGCGGCAACCTCATCTTTGGTTGCATAATCTCCCGCAGTTAAATTAATCGCAACATTTGCCGCCCCATTCAAAGAGAGTTGAAGGCTTGCTCCCGCATCCAGCGTTAATGCCGCCGTGGCATCAAACACTCGCCCGCCACTGGCGCGAAATTCATTCGCTGCAAAATTTACCCCCCCCCCTGAAACAGACGCTCGTTCAGCAATCACACTCACCTCAATGGCATAGTTTCCAGCAAGTGTTTCATCACTGCCTCCAATCACATTCACCAAAGGGTCTGTGCTGCTGCCGCCTTTTGAAAAAATCAGCCCTAATGCATCCAAATTATTGGTCGCCACGGCATCTAAAGCACCACGATCCAACACCATTTGACCCTCTCGATCAATGGATATACCAATGGAGGCCAATGTATTTGGATCGGATAACTGTGAAATACTGCCACCCAATGCATCCCTTAATTGGCCTTTTAAATCGCGTAAAAGTGAGCTGCCTGATAGATCACCAAAATAATCAAATTCTGGCGACTCCTGCTCGGCTTCTGTTAGCGTTTTATACGACCCTAAATCATCTAAAATGGTTTCAAGCTGATTATAAACATCCACAAAATTCGCAACGGTATCAACAATCTTTTGGTTGTCTGATGCAACGCCCACACTTTGAACGGTGCTAGAAACAGATTTAAGCTGAATATTTAACCCATCAATAACGCCACTAAAATTATTGGTGCTGTTGGCAATGTTTAGACCATTAATACTCATTACAGCGTCTCTGGCTTCTGCCGTGGTGGTCAAGCCATCGACATCAAAATCCGCCAAACCTGATAAAGCAATGTTTGAAGCGGCTCCCGTATTTTTAGACGAGAACATGATTTGATATTGCCCGCCATTGTTCACAATGGCGGCATTCACGCCATAATCGCCGTTATTTACAATCGCTTGCAATCCTTGCAGGGTGTTATTAGAGCTATCAATCACAATATCTTTTGTCTGCCCGCCCACACTAATACTCAATGTGCCCGTCGAAATCGTGTCCGAAGCGGAACTGAATGTTTTATTGGAGACCAACGTATTTGCTTGCGCCAACTGTTTTGATTCAATTTGATAATTTCCTGCCACGGCTTGCCCCGTAGCCTGAACCGACACAACGGTCTCATCCGAAGCACTCACAGAGCGAGAATTAAACAAATCTGGCGACGAGAGGTCAACCAAGTACGAGTTAAAGGCTTGAATATTCGTGTCCAAATACGTTAAAGCGGCCAACTCTGAATTGGTTTTCTCTTCCTTTTTTTCCAAAATAGCACGGGGACTGGCAACATTTGCCTCAGCCAAAACTTTCGCCATATTACCACCATCAAACGAACTGTTTGTTAGGCTGTTTAATAGCGTATTACCGATGTTACCAATATCGTTTGGCATAACGAATACTCCTGAGTGGGTAAAACGTATTTAATTATGAGAAGCACCAAAAGTGCCAACATATCGTTTTATGATTTTGGTTTTATGATTTTGATACTTAGCTCATCGGCTAGAAAGATAAAAACTTTAGCAAAGAAATGCTAAAAAAGACATGATTATGGCTACCCAGCCCGCAATGCTAAAATCGATTTAACATTTATCTCATTTGGATAGCAAATAAAGTTGGATTCTTTTAACTGAATGGCCAACATAGACATTCTATCCGCTAACTCATTCCCTTCCACGCCAACATGTCCATTTACATGAAGTACCTGAACGTTTGTTTTAATGCTTTGATAGCGTTCAAACATCTCTTGAATAAGTGGCAAATTTTTAATTTCTCCCCCCGCTTTTTTCCATCCTTTTTTTTGCCACCCTTCTGCCCATTGCGTAATGCTCTGAATGGAATACTTAGAATCACAAAAAATAGCCACGCTCTGCCCTGAATCACGCTCTTTTTTTGCCATAATAAACGCTTGATTCAGCGCATTCAGCTCGGCAGTATTATTGGTTCCTTGGGGGGTGTATAAACCATACCAAAGCGACTCAAGTGCCTCTCCACGGTACAGCGCCATGCCCGACCCCGCTTTACCTGGGTTAGGATCACAGCCTCCATCGGTAAACAGCTTAACCTGCATAGGCAGTGCCGCAACCTCTAACGCAGTATAGGTCTTTATCCCCTGTCGCTTTGTTGGTTTGGTCGGTAAATTTTTACCCCCCCCCTTCAAAGCAGATCCTACGCCAATACGCTCACCTTTAAATGCCGCTTGGGCATCTAATAAGCTCGCAAACGACTTATATTTCGCCCCCGAAAACTTGTCTATTTGGCGCTTGCACTGGTTCCAATCGGTATAAATCCCTGGTTCTCGGCCTTGCCAAACCACATAAAATTTTTTAGCCATACTAACGATTTTCCTCTGCCATGCGTAAACGTTCTTGGCGCATCTCTTCTTCGGCCAATACCGCTTTAATTTCTTCTAATACAGAATCCACATTGGCGGCTTTTTCTTTCACGTGATAATGCCCCGTTAGCTCTAACTCTAGGTGTAAATCCCCTGCTTCAAACAATGTCCACAACTCTTTGGCGTACTGTGTTTTTAACAGCTCTGGTGCGTATTGGGCATAATATTTTGTAATGTTATCCACATCGCGCGTCAGCATTCGTTTAGCGCTATTATTGGCTGCGGCATCCACCGCTTGAGGCAAGTCAATAATCACAGGGCCATAATCATCAACCAACACATTAAACTCCGATAAATCACCATGAATCAAACCCACACACAACATCCGCATAATATAGTGCATCATTATTTCATGATCTTCTCGTGCCTGTTCCGCAGGCATAGAGATATCATTTAACCGAGGCGCAACATGACCATCCTCATCCGTAATTAATTCCATCAACAACACGCCATCAAAACAGCCATAAGGCTCTGGAACTCTTACGCCTGCATTCGCCAGCTTATACAGTGCATCCACCTCGGCACTTTGCCAAATAGTCTCTTGTTCTTTACGGCCAAATTTTGACCCTTTTTGCATGGCTCTAGCACGCCGGCTATTCCGAACCTTTCTGCCCTCTTGATACTCCACGGCTTTCTTAAAACTGCGTTTACTTGCCTCTTTGTAAACCTTGGCACAGCGAATGTCATTGCCACAACGTACCAAAAATACATCGGCCTCTTTACCACTCATTAACCGACGAACCACTTCGTCAACTAACCCGTCCTCAACCAAAGGCAAAATTCGTTTAGGTGTTTTCATACAAAGCAACTATCCCCCTATTCCATTTATTTACCTGATGATTTTACAGGAATTCAAGCATTTTTAGAAACTCTCTAGTTACGCGTTATGAATTCAAGAAACCAAAAAAGCGCTTAATGCGCTTTTAAAAAAAAATTATTCGATTTTTCATAGGTCAGGACAGTCATTCCATGCCGTATAAGGTCCTAAGTTATAAACCTCACTAAATCCTTGCGACAGCAGTATTTGCATCGCCATTTCAGAACGCTGCCCTGAACGACAAAATAACACAACGGGACGTTCTTTACTCAACCGATGAACCCCCATGTAATCAATGCTTTGCAAAGGAAGGTTTATTGCACTTGGTAACTTACAATTTTCAAACTCTTCTGGCGTACGAACATCCACCAGTTGCGCATCTTTCTCTTTAATTAAACGCTTTGCATCTTCACACGGAATAAACATGACCACTTAATCTCCTAAAATACGCCAAAGACTTGGACGCTTTAATTTCGAGGCATAATATACCCTAATTTTTAACGAAAGACCAAATGCAAATCATCTCAAAAATCAATAATTAAATTCATATTTTCAAAATAACTTACCCTAAAGTACCTTTACGTTATAATAGTCGCCACTAAAATTATCTGCCTTTTTGGCAACTAGATCGCAAAAGGAACTTCGCACATGCAACTCACAGAATTAACCGCAATCTCTCCCATTGATGGACGCTACGGCACTCGATTAAATAACCTTAAAGAGATTTTCAGTGAGTTTGGTTTAATTAAAAACCGCGTAAAAGTCGAAGTTTTTTGGTTGCGTATGTTAGCCAATCACCCGGGAATATCCGAAGTCCCTAAACTCAGTGACGAAGCCGAACAACATTTATTAAAATTGGTCGATGAATTCTCACTCGACATGGCGCAACGCGTTAAAGAGATTGAGCGCACCACCAACCATGATGTAAAAGCCGTTGAATACCTTATTAAAGAGCATTTTGGTAACAATAAAGAACTCAACGCCATTTCAGAGTTTGTCCATTTTGCCTGTACCTCAGAAGACATTAACAACCTAGCCTATGCCTTAATGTTAAAAGAGGCGCGTGAGTTCATTATCATTCCTGAAATGGATAAACTCATCGAGAAAATGGTTGAAATGGGAATCGACATGGCCAACACGCCCATGATGGCACGTACCCACGGTCAACCCGCATCGCCTACCACCGCAGGTAAAGAGTGGGCCAACGTTGCCTACCGTTTGCAACGTCAAGCCAAGCAACTGATGGACGTGCAAATCATGGGTAAAATCAATGGCGCAACGGGCAACTACAACGCCCATTTGGCCGCCTATCCAGAGGTTAACTGGTACGAACTGTCAGAGCAATTTGTTTTAAACTTAGGGCTGGCTTGGAACCCATACACCACCCAAATTGAACCACATGACTACATTGCCGAATACTTTCACGCCATGGCGCGCTTTAACACCATTGTGATTGATTTTGACCGTGATGTTTGGAGCTACATTTCCGTTGGTTTCTTCAAACAAAAAACCGTAGAAGGCGAAATTGGTTCCTCCGCTATGCCACACAAAGTCAACCCCATTGATTTTGAAAACTCCGAAGGTAACTTAGGCTTGGCCAATGCCATTTTTGAACACCTTGCAATGAAACTGCCTATCTCAAGATGGCAACGTGACTTAACCGATTCTACCGTATTGCGTAACCTAGGCGTTGGAGTGGCTCATACCATTATCTCTCTGCAAGCCACCATGAAAGGGTTAAGCAAACTGGAAGTCAACGCACAAGCAATGGCTAATGACTTAGACAGCAACTGGGAAGTACTGGCCGAAGCCATTCAAACCGTCATGCGTCGTCACGGGTTTGAAAAGCCTTACGAAAAATTAAAAGACTTAACCCGTGGTCAACGTGTTAACCAAGAGATTATGCAAAATTTTGTAGACAGCTTAGAAGGCCTGCCTGAAGAAGCAAAACAAACACTACGTGAAATGATTCCTGCGACTTACACGGGTAATGCCGCCAATCAAGCCACCAATATTGAACTGGCAATTACCATGTTAAAAGGGCGATAATTTTTTCTCCCCCCCCTTATCTCCATAACCCCACTAAACAATCATGCTTACGTGGGGTTTTTTATTTTTCTTCCCCCTCCTTTTTAAATCGACTCAAGGCACACGTATGATTCAATTTAACGACACCACCTTAAAAACCTTTTTAAACGAATTCTGGCAAAAAAAACCACTGGTACTGCGCAACGCCCTGCCGCATTTTGAAAACGCGCTTTCCGCCGAAGAGCTAGGCGGGCTTTCGCTTGAAGAAGAGGTCGAGAGCCGTATTGTGATTCAGAAAGGGGAAAAAGAGTATCAATTACTCAAAGGGCCGTTTACCCAAGAGACCTACCAAACCCTGCCCGATACAAATTGGAC
>JAKISK010000076.1 GCA_021648625.1 Thiomicrorhabdus sp.
TGTTATGCTGGCTTTAGGTTGTGTATTTATAATCGTTGGGTAGGTGTGTAATTATGATCGTAGTAACAGGTGGTGCAGGGTTTATTGGCAGTAATATTGTAAAGGCGTTAAATGAGCAAGGGCGCACCGATATTATTGTGGTGGACGATCTGTCGGATGGCCGTAAATTTATCAATATTGCCAATTGCGATATTGCGGACTATTTGGATAAAGAGGATTTTCAGCAACGGATGTTTGCAGATCAAGGCTTGCCACAAATTGACACCATCTATCATGAAGGGGCGTGTTCATCAACCACCGAGTGGGACGGTAAGTTTATGATGGATAATAATTATGAGTACTCCAAAGACGTGCTTAACTATGCCTTGGAGCATGACATCCCTTTCTTATACGCGTCGTCTGCTTCGGTGTATGGCGATGGCCCTACGTTTATTGAAGAGCGACAATATGAGAAACCACTGAATATTTACGGTTACTCCAAGTTTCAGTTTGATCAATACGTTCGCCGTATTTTGCCCCACGCTAAGAGCCAAATTGTGGGCTTTCGATACTTTAATGTGTATGGTCCTCGCGAACAGCATAAGGGCGATATGTCCAGCGTGGCGTTTAAACTGCACCAGCAAATTTTAGCGGGCGAAAACGTGAAACTGTTTGGTGCGTATGATGGCTACGGAGAAGGAATGCAAACCCGTGATTTTGTTTATGTGGATGATGTGGTGTCGGTGAACTTGTGGTTTGCCGAGCATCCTGAAAAATCGGGCATTTTTAATTTAGGCCCCGCCAAAGCACAGCCATTTAAAGACGTGGCGCAAGCGGTGATTGACTTTCACGGTAAGGGACAAATTGAGTACATTCCTTTTCCAGAACACTTAAAAGGCGCTTACCAAAGTTACACCCAAGCGGACAATACCTTATTGCGTAAAGCAGGATACGATAAGCCGTTTAAGACGGTGGAAGAGGGTGTAACGGCCTATTTAACGTGGCTCATGAAACACGTTCAGTAGAGAGTAATGTGCGAATTTTATTAATTAAAATGTCCTCAATGGGGGACGTATTCCATACCTTTCCCGCTTTATCGGACGCGCTGGCCGCCATTCCGGATTTGACGGTGGATTGGGTGGTGGAAAAAAGCTTTGCCGATATTCCCGCATGGCATCCTGTGGTGGATAAGGTGTATGGCATTGAGTTGCGAAAATGGCGAAAAACGCTTTGGAAAAAAGAGACACGTCAGGCGATAAATGTTTTTTTTGACCGTATTCATTCCTCACAATACGATCTGATTTTGGATGCGCAAGGACTGTTGAAAAGTGCTTGGGTTGCCAGAAAAATCGCCAAAAAACAAAGCATACCGATTGTAGGTTACGATTGGCAGAGCGCACGAGAGCCTTTGGCAACGCTGTGTTATCAAAAAAAATACGCGGTAGGTAAAAACCAACACGCCATTTTAAGATTGCGCCAACTGTTTGCTCAGGCGTTATCCTATTCGTTAGAGACTCATCAACCCATTCAATACGGATTAAACACCACGTACTGGAACAAACCCGACGTCTTAATTGAACATCTTGGGCAAGCGGATTACGCTGTGTTTTTGCATGGTACCACTTGGGAGACCAAGTATTGGCCTGAAGCCAACTGGAGCGAGCTGCTTGCCCGTGTAAACCGTGCAGGGCTTAAAGTGGTTTTGCCGTGGGGTAATGAAGAGGAGCGGTTAAGAGCGTTGCGTATTGCAAAAACAGCGGAGCCTGAAAATACATGGGTACCCGCACAACCGTTAACGCTTAACACCGTGGCACACTTGTTAACTTTTGCCAAAAATGTGGTATCGGTCGACACGGGTTTATCGCATGTGGCGGCGGCTTTAGAGGTGCCTATGGTGGTGTTGTATCGCGTTACAGACCCTAACTTGGTGGGTGCCGCAGGCGAGAAGGTGGTGCGTTTAGAGTCACCTTGTGCGCCTTTGTACCTTAAAAAGTTTATAAAACCGAATCAAGAACGGTTATCTTTGCAGGGGTTATCTGTTGATGAAGTGTTTAATCATTGTGTTGGGCTAACATCATGACAGTAATGAGTGCTCAAAAACGTAAGGTGTTGTATTTGCCTTCAACGCCTTTAAATTTATTGGTATCCGTTGCACATGCGGTGGCTCATTCGTCAGAGCAAATTGCCCAGATTGTTTTAATCGATCAAAAAAGTGGCGATGAGAATGTTTATTTTAAAGCCCTCAAATCTTGGAACGCTTCTCCATTTGAAAAGGTAGAATTGACACTTGGCGTTGCACAGGGGGGGGGTAAAATAATTGAACGTAAAAAGAATTTTAAAAAATTATCAACCCTGTTTCATCAGTTTCAACCAAATGTTATTGCAGTAGGCAGTGATCGCAGGGTTGAGTTTCAATATTTAATGCATTTAGGTTCATTAAGTTCACCAAATGTTGAAGGTTGGTATATGGATGATGGTTTGTACTCTTATGCAGGCCGAAAGAGCAACTGGTTAAAAGACACGGTTAATGCAACGTTAAAAAAAATGGTTTATGGTCGTTGGTGGCAAGAACCCCGTTTAGTGGGAAGCTCACCTTGGATTAAGCAAGCGTGGTTGTTTCAACCAGATCGAAGCATTTCGGCCTTAAATCAGAAAATAAAACGAACATTGCAAACAAAATGGTTTGCATCTTCTGAAGTGCAAGCGTTGAGTTGCGCTATTTTTGATGAGATTGGTATGAATACGTTAGCGCTTGAACGGTTACAAAAAGCCGATGTTATCTTACTAATTCCTCACCCTAACAATATTAAAAAAATGTGTGGATACATTGAGCGTCTTACATGCTTTATGGAAAAGTTACAAGCAAAGGATAAGAGGGTTGTTATCAAATATCATCCACGAACGGAGGGGGTAGACCCTCTTTTTTTACAAAAAAATAAGCGATTTTGGGTGATGCCGTCTAGCTTGGCTTTTGAGTTTGTATTGCCCATGTTAAAATCAAATGCGATTGTTGTGGGAGATGTTGGCACGACATTATTGACAACGCAATGGTTGCGTCCAGACATACAGAGTATTGCAGTCTTGCCTGAACAAAATAATTTTGAACGTAATTTTAAAGCACTATTTTTATCGTTTGGCGTGACGGTTGTGAGTGATTTTGACTCTATTATAGATGGGCGATGGGATGACTAAAAAAGTAGACGTTTATTTGGTGTCTTCTACATTACATTTTTTTTGGGCATTATTATTTGCTTACACGCATAAAGAGCGTGAAAGTCAGCTTGTTTTTATTGATCAAGAGACGGATAATCCACTAAGTTTTTATGCGATGATTTGTGATGTTAGCACTCCCTTTACCAAGGTGTCTATTTTGTTAGGCAGAGAGCTGAAAGGCTGGAAACAATTTAAACATCGAAAGGCTCAATTTGTAACAATACAAAACATAATTAGAAGCCAAACGATAGCTCGTGTTTTTTTAGGGAATGATCGCAGTGTATTAGGGCAGTTTTTTATTAAAGAAGCGAAAATACATAATAGGGCTTGTTTGGGGTGTTATTTAGATGATGGTGTATTTTCTTATTTAGGGCGAGAGGCATCTAAAAAAAGAGCAGAGCGTTATATTGATGCAATGCTTAAAAAAATGAGCTATGGGTTTTGGTTTGACCCGCCATTGACGATTGGAGCGAGTCGCTGGATTGATGAGCTTTGGTTGATGTATCCTGAGCAACGTTGCGCCTTGTTGCAAAAGACAAAAGCGATTCATTTTTTGCCAAATAAACATGCTTTAATGAGTGTTGGAAGTTTTGCTAAAAAAATATTGAAAGCCCAAAATGTAAGCGTACAACAAATAGATGCATTGGACGTTTTGATTACACTTCCCAATCCGATTATCTTTTCTAAAATTCCTGGCTATCATCATGCGATTGAAAAGCTGTTGTTGCGTTTAAAGCAACAAAAATTAACGGTAGGCGTAAAGTATCACCCCATTACGGGTAACAAAGACGTTTTAAATGTGCAAAAAATGGGTGCGTTTGTCTTGCCTAGCCAAGTGAGTTTTGAGATGATTTTGCCATTTTTACGTCAATGTCTCGTGATTGGAGACATGTCAACGACGATCTTATTAGCGCGTTTTATGAATAAAGATACCAAGGTGGTTATGATGAAACTGGGAGAGGATCGTTATTCCCAGCAAATGGCTGAATTGTGTCAAAACGTAAGTATTGAAGTGGCAACGCCTGATAAAATTGTCCAGAAAATTCAGATAGAGGAGGCTTAATATGGAAGGCATTGTTGACGATGGAATTATGGTTGATATTAAATCATTAATTCAGGGTAAACGCGTTGCGTTAGTAGGTAATTCACGAAAAGTGTTAGGTCAGCAGTTTGATGTTGAGCGCCATGATGTGGTGATTCGAATGAATGATGCTTGGCAACTACCAGAAGAGATGAAACAAAGTGTCGGTGCGCATTTGGATATTTTATGTGTTTCGGGTAAAAAAATAAAAATAGATGAATTAGCGGAAAAAAGTTTTAGAGTTATTTGGATGTCGCCTAAAAATCGAGACATTATTTCTGAAGCAACGTGTGAAAAAATTTATTTTTATCCACTTGATTGGTGGCAAGCGTTGTATGGCACATTGGGTGCAAGGCCTTCTACTGGTTGCATGGCGGTGGATATGATTCGTCGTTTAATTGGTGATGGCTCTATGACGTTATATGGCTTTGATTTTTTTCAAAATGACAGTTGGCATAAACAATATTCTTTAAAAGAAAAAATAAAACGTTGGTTGGGTATGAAAATTTACGTGAACCCGCATGATGGGCAGAAAGAAGCGCAATTTATAAAGCAGTGTTTACCCGCTTCGCAATTAAACATTGTGGCACCTTAATCAGAAAATTCTTAAAAAAGGTGAAAATATATGCGTGTCGCAATTATTAATGACACTCGTCCTACCAGTCATTATGGCTGCTTAATGGTGATGAAAAATTTAGAAACTTTATTGCAACAAGAGGGAGTAGAAGTCGTTTGGACTTGGCCTGTAGGGGTTGATTGGCGCAAGCACCTTTCTAAAGTGAATGCGCAGCCTAAAGTGGATGCTGTTATTGTAAATGGTGAAGGTACCATTCACCATGGCTCTAAACGATGGCAAGCACAAGCACTGGTTGAATTTGCCGATTATGCGCACCACACGCTAAACGTGCCTGTTTTTTTAATAAACGCAACGTTATTTGCGAATGAAGCGTCTCTTTATAAGGCACTGAGCCAATTTGATCAAGTATTTGTGCGAGATCGCTCGAGTTTTGAAACCTTGGCGACACAAAAGATTGAATGTACTTTTGTGCCTGATATGACGTTTGCAGTCTCAACGAGTATTAAATATCAACCTCAAAAGTCAATGTGTGTCATTGATTCGGTTATGCAAACAGATGTGCCTTTGTTAAAGAAAATAAGCCAACGCTATCAGGCAGATTATCGTTCGATGGTTGTGGCAAGGCCTTCTAATTATAGCTTTTGGAAGCGCCCAAGACGTTTTATTCTGGCATGTTGCCAGTGGGCATATCGTGATCGTCATTTTAGTTTAGCGCCGTCGAGTTTTGAAGAGTATCTTGCGCGTTATAAATTAGTGGTGACAGGGCGTTACCATACCGTCACCATGTGTTTAAAAAATCACATTCCTTTTGTGGCTTTGGAGTCAAATACGCCTAAAATCAGCTTTTTATTAAAGGAGGTGTTTGGTCATACGCGTAGAGTGATGGCGGTTCAATCGCTATTAGACACGGATCTTACTGTTTTACAAAGTTACTCCGAAGTGGAACATGCGGCGATTGATGCTTTTTTAATAAAAGCAAAAACAGCCAACCAACAAATGATTAAAACAGTGGTATCGAAAGCATTGAACTTAGGGAATAAACGTTTATGATTGCCTTTTTGAAAAAGGCTTTGTTTGGTATTCAGCAACGGTTAAATCGTAATGCAAAACAGTTAACTGTTTTGCAAAAAAAAAGCCACCTTTCTTTAAAAGAAATTATACAAAAAATTGATGCAGAAATTTCATCTAAAATACCACATTCATCAGGGTTAACAACAAAATATGAACAGTTAGGCGGAGCAAATAATTTTGGTTTTTTACGCCATGCGTTGATGCCAGAAACAAACTGCTCTTGGGTGACAAAGTTTGCGTTATCGGAGATGTTAACGCGTGAACGTTTTTTGTTACAGTGGCACCAAAAACAGGTTTTGCCTCAGATGCAATTTGCACCAAAATGGTTAACCTCTGGGGTGCTGGGTGACTCAAATATTTCATTTATGGTTACGGAGTGTTTAACGTCTGTTAAATCCCCAAGTTTTCAACAGGTTACCGAGCTTTATAGTCGTAGCCAACAAGGGGGGGAAGTTTTTCAAAACCCAGAGGCCGTACCTGTACTTGAACCAGGCAGTCGTATTCGAGATATATTGGTTAATTTAGTGTGTCAGTTTGACTCACCCAAGGCAAAAACGTTTTTAGATCACTATTTTTTAGAACGTAAAAAACAACTCCCCCTCTTTCAAGCACAAATGGATTGGATTGAAGAGGCATTAAGCAAAATTCGTTTAAATATTGGTACGGTTGAAAAGGAGTCTTTGGGGTTTGTGCATGGCGATTTTAAACCGTCTAATATGATGCTGAGTAGAAAGGGAAACTTAAAGTTAATTGATTTTCAATATTGGTGTTATGGCATACGGGTTTGGGATCTTGCCTTTTTTTTATCAAAACAAAAAAAAGGGTTTGAGCAGACTGTATTGGTGTTAATAACGTTGCTGGAACTTTCTGAGCAAGAGAAAAAATTATTGATATTTCATTATGTGATTGCGGTTTTATTGCATCCAAAATCCAAGCAATTTAAGTGGCAGTTTACGCACCAAATTTTACCTGCATTAAAGGATTGAGCTCTGTGACTGTAAAAAAAGGTTTACTTGATGTGGGCTTAAAATATCATTGGGTTAGTTTTTTGTTGGTGCTGTTAATTTTTGCAGGCTATAGTTTAAGATCGGTGATACCTTATAACTTTGAATTGGTTTTCTTTTTTATTTTAATCACACTTGTATATTTACTTTTTAAAAAAAAGAGATACAAGCAAAAATGGCCGCAAGAACTTGTTGTTTGGAGTGGTTTTTTGACCGCTTTTTGCGCGGTTATTGTTGTTTTAAATTTGATTTATCTACCATTAACTGAGGTAAATTTTCATAAAATGCAAATTGCACTATTGATGGTTGGCTTTATTGCACTCACATGGCTTTTATTTCTATTAAAACCTACGATAGATTTTTTCTGGTATTTTTTAATGGGTGCAAGCGTTCTCATGGTGTTTCGTGCTGTCTTGGAATTGAGCTCTCTCGGTGGGTTTAGCCTTGAAGGGCTGAGCAGTATGGGGCGCTTAGGGAATGCTTTGGGGAACCCGATTCCATTTGGTTTATTTGCGAATACACTGTTTATTTTGATGATTGGGGGCGTTATTTGGGCTTATAAAAAACACCCTGTTTTACTCTGTTTTTGGTTACTGTTACTTTTCTTGAATTTTTTAATGGTGATTTTGTCTCAAACTCGAACCGCATGGGTTGGCTGGGGTGAAGCGATTATTGGATGGGGGGCTTATTACATTTATTTAGCATGCCGGCATAAAGTTTTGTTAAAGTTGGGTGTTGGTATGGTTTTTTTGGTGGCCTTTTTGGGTTGGGTTAATATGACGATTCCTGCCACGAAAGTTCTGAAAGACAGAGCCTCTCTTGTTTTTTCAGACATGGATCAATACGTGGAGGGAGATAATCCCTTAACCAGTGTTGGATTACGCTTGTCGATGTATGGAACGGCGGTTACGATGATTCAAGAAAAGCCTTATTTGGGCTATGGATCGGAGGGTTTTTTGGATCAATTTAAAGAAGCCAGTCAAGCGTTCTTTTTGAAGGAATTTAATTTAAAGCACGATGGTTTACAGCTTTCGCATGTTCATAACCAATTTTTAATGACATGGATACAGTATGGCGTGCTTCCTGTTATTTTATTGTTGTTTTTCTTCATCTATCTAATTCGGTTTTTTTGGAAGGGCTTACGGTTGGCGAGTGAAGAAGATAAGCCTATATTTATTGCGGGATTAGTCTTTATGGGTTCTATGATGGTCGCTTTTATGGTTGAAAGTCCATTAGAGTTTGCAACCTATTCTGCGCATTATTGGTTATTTACAACCCTTTTATTTGTATTTAGTTTATTGATTAAAACGAATCAAAAATTACTCGACAGTTAGTAGAGAAAAGGATGTGATTAAAATAACAATAGAGAGTGCAATGAACGGAAGTTTTTTATTAAACTGACTTTTTTTAGGCTTTCGAATTGGCTGAGAGTGGGAGCTGGGTTGATAAAGCTTTTTTACTTTACGTTCAAGGCGTTTCCAAGTTTGATTAATGGCTTTGTGGGTGAGGGATTTGTTTCGAATGGTGAGTGGGTTATGACTGGGGTTGCCTATTCCGTCAATAATATAAAGAAAGCCTGTCTGCTCAGTAGTTTTAACATAGCTTAAATTATTTGGGCTAATGTCTTTTATGCAGATTAACTGGGTGATTAAGTGTTTTTTTAAGTCAATTAATAGTTGTGTGACGTCTGTTTTAGAAATCGAATTTGTTTTTATGGCCTGCGTTAATGTTTGACTTAAACGCCCATCATAATTTACAGCAAGATCAAATAAATAGCCTTTACCAAGGCTGGTTATCACTGTACCTCTACACTGACTTATCAAATGTAAATCAACCTTTTTTCGACTTAAGTACTCTAAATAAGACTTTTCTCTTAAAGATTGTTTTTCA
Organism: Thiomicrorhabdus sp.; assembly: GCA_021648625.1. Lineage (GTDB taxonomy): Bacteria > Pseudomonadota > Gammaproteobacteria > Thiomicrospirales > Thiomicrospiraceae > Thiomicrorhabdus. The sequence goes on from JAKISK010000076.1 coordinate 8,816, forward strand.
GGTTTTATCGAAATTTTAATGCATATGTTTTTTTTATAAGGGTGGCGATAACATGCGCGATCCCTGCCTTGAGCAATAAACATGGAAGGTGTTAGTTGAATTTTAGTCATAATGGATGTATTTAAAATGATGCCTATTTTAAACGATGCCTCTGTTTTTGAACTGATTGCGCAAGACATTATTTTACCTCAAACTCAAGTAGATTTGTTGTTTGCTGTAAAAGCGGCACTCTTACAAAAACATGCCCTCACCCTCCGAGCAGGAGGCACTTCTCTAGGCGGTCAAGCCATTGGTTCTGGGGTGATTATTGATGTTTCGAAATATTTAAATGCCATTGTTGAATATCACCCAGAACGAAGCGAAGTGGTGGTAGAACCAGGCGTTATTCAGGATGATTTAAATGATTTAGTCGCCTCCGATGGTTTGCGGTTTGCGCCCGATACCTCTACTTCAAATCGAGCCATGATCGGGGGGATGATTGGCAATAATTCTTGCGGGGCTTATTCGGTGTTGTATGGCACCACACGGGAGCATGTGACATCGGTGGAGGTGATTCTGTCTGATGGGTCAGAGGTGACATTTGAACCACTCTCTTCGGAGGAATTGCAGCAAAAATTGACGCTTTCTACATTGGAAGGGGATATTTATCGCTTTGTGGTTGAACGGTTACATAGGGGGGGGGAGAAAATTTTGGAAGCCTTTCCAGATCCTTCTATTAAGCGTCGTAATACGGGTTACGCCTTAGACGAACTGTACCGTCACCATCAACCCTTTAACCGCCAAGGAAAACCCTTTAATTTAACGCCGTTAATCTGTGGCAGCGAAGGCACTTTGGCGGTGATTAAACAGGCGACTCTGAATTTAGTGCCTGTACCCAAAGATCGTCAATTGCTTTGTGCACACTATCATTCGGTTGAGGTGGCGCTGGAGCAGGTTCCCGCTTTGTTGGCCTTTAACCCTGCCGCGATTGAGTTAATTGATAAAAGTACGCTTGATGGCGCTAAACAAAACGTACAACAGAAAAAAAATCGTTTTTGGATTGAGGGAGATCCTGAGGCGGTTTTGGTGATTGAACTGTTTGATGAGGATGTTACGGCTTTAACAGAGCGAATAAACACCTTGCAAGCGTGGTTGCTCTCGTCATCCAATGCTTCTCAAAAAATTCTTCCGCCCCCCTATCAACCCGCTTATGCGGCTCCCGTGATTGCTGTGAAAGATACCGCTAAGGTGTGGGCGGTGCGTAAGGCGGGCTTGGGGTTGTTAATGGGCAAAATTACACGGCAAAAAGCGGTGGCTGTGGTGGAAGATGCGGCGGTTCCAGTGGTGAAGATGGCCGACTACTATCGGGATGTTCAGGCGTTAATGGCAGAATTAAACGTGAGTTGTGTCTATTATGGGCATGCTTCGGTTGGATTGATTCATGTACGCCCCGAGCTGGATTTGGCGACCAAAACAGGGCGTGAGTTGTTTCAGTTGATTGGTGCGCGCATCTCCACTTTAGTTAAACAATACCGAGGCGCGTTGTCGGGCGAACATGGCGATGGTCGAATTCGTGCGCCATTTTTGCCTGAGCAGTTTGGCGAGGAAGTGTACGGTTATTTGGTGGCGTTAAAGCATGTGTTTGACCCTTTAAATTTATTGAACCCAGGGGTAATTATTGGCAGTGCGCCCATTACACAAAATTTACGCGCCGACCGTGCGTTGCAAGTATCGCTTAAAACGGGGTTTGATTGGCAAGATCAAATTAGCTTATTGGATGCCGTAGAAAAGTGCAATGGCGCAGGAGCTTGTCGTAAATCGGTGGGTAGGGGGGTGATGTGCCCCTCCTATCAAGCCACGCGAGAGGAGGATTACTCAACACGAGGGCGCAGTAATTTATTACGCATGGCTCTGACCGACGCCGAACCATTGAAAGCGCTTTCCAATTCACAGTTACAAGAAGCACTGGATCTTTGTTTAGGCTGCAAGGCGTGTCATACCGAGTGCCCCGCCAGTGTGGATATGGCAAAACTCAAGTCCGAAGTGTTGCATCAAACCCGTTCCAATCAGCCTATTTTAAAGCGTTTGAGTGTTCAGCACTATGGAACGCTTTTGGCTTGGGGGGCAAAGTGGCCTGCGTTGTTTAATGTGTTGCAAAAAAGGTCGTTTATTAAAAAAATACTGGGGGTGGATCCTCGTCGAGTGTTGCCAGAAATACGAGCATTTGATGTGCCATACTGGTGGGAAGATCAGTTGACGGGCACGGTTTCTCAAACCTCCTCGACGGTTTGGTTGTTGTGCGATGTGTTTAGTTTACGCCAAGAACCCGAGGTGGCAAAAGCCACGCTAAGCTGTTTGCAAAAAATGGGGGTGGCGGTAAAGCCCATTT
>JAKISK010000077.1 GCA_021648625.1 Thiomicrorhabdus sp.
CCATGAACGATCAGCCTGAGCCGGTTCAAAAACAGAACATTGCTTCACGTGAAACCGCGCAAGACTATGATCCCAAATCGGGTCAGTCTATTTTTGGTTCCAACTTAGGCGGCGCGGTCAGTGAAGACGCGGTGCATCTTAATGAAGCCCCCGCTTGGTTTAATGCCGAGCAGTTTGTGGAAGGGGCTAAAGGGCATTTTGTGACCTTGCAAAAAGCATGGGACAGTGCCGATTTATCGGAAGTAGAATCCTATTGTTCGCCTGAGTTGTTTGAAGCGATTAAGCAAGAGATGCAAGGTGTGACGGCTGGCGAAAACCACACCGTTGTCGATACGCTGGACGCTGAAATTGCCGATATGGCCGTGGATGGCGAGTATTTTGTGGTCAGCATTCGTTTCACTGGCTTTATTGAAGAAGACGCTTCAGAAGGCGCGCACGCCTTTAATGAAGTTTGGCACATTCGTCGTTTGGCCAATGATGACGGCAGTTGGCAGGTATCGGGTATTCAGCAAAATAGCGAGGCGTAATGATGGTAACAAATAAGAAATTTTTGGAAAATGTGCTGTCTACGGCAGTCATATTCCCTCTTTTTTTATTTGTATTAACGGGGTGCAGCAAAGCCCCTGTGACCTTAACATCGGTGCAGTTTATTGAAAGCCTAGATAAAGGCTCGGGTAATTTCGATCGCGTATTGCAGATCTGTTTTTCTGAGCCGTTAAAGGATACCTACTACCATAAGGTGGCCATTGTAACCAAAGAGAACGTCAAAATTTTAGGGGGTGGATTCTTAAAGCCGTTGGCATCGGATCCAACCAGTAAGTGTCATTTACGAAATGTGTATTCATACATTAATAAAGATTCCCCTATTGAGGCACGTCAGTTGATTAAAGATTATGTGCTGGCGGGTAATGTAAGCCAAGTGCTTATTCAGGTATACAATGAAAAGCCAAAAGGCAAAGAACTGCCAATTGCTGAGAAGTTGTTCCGAAACTTATAATTTTATATTTTTTTTACGATATCTAAAAGCCCAGTGTAAACTGGGCTTTTTTTGTATTCATAGGGCATAAAATGACCGATATTCCAACAGCCGATTTAACCACCTTACATTATGCTTGGGGTAAGCCTACGGTGTCTGGCCTTTATAAAGTCTTGCCAGAGGATTTTATGGTAGAAGAGCAAATTGCCTTTGAGTTGAGTGGTGAAGGAGAGCATCTTTGGTGCTGGGTTGAGAAGGTGTCCGAAAATACCGACTGGGTTTCACAGCAACTGGCTAAGTGGGCAGGGGTTTCGCCAGCTAAAGTGAGTGTGGCAGGGCAAAAAGATCGTCACGCGGTAACGCGGCAGTGGTTTAGTATTCATTTACCCCGTCTAAAAGACCCTCTGGTTGAGTGCTTTAACGTCGCCAATGTGACGATTTTGAAGACCGTACGTCACCAGCGAAAATTACAGACTGGGGGGTTATCCGGTAATCGTTTTACCTTAACCATTCGAGGAATGGAGGAGGGGGGGGGAGAAATCGTTGAAGTCTTACAAAATCGCTTACAAGCCATTCAATCTTTTGGGGTTCCTAACTACTTTGGTGAACAGCGTTTTGGGCTGTATGGGCGTAATATTAAGCAGGGTCTTAAGTTTTTAAAGGGGGAACTTCCTAAGGTAAAACGCAATCAAAAGAGTTTGTATCTCTCTTCGCTTCGTTCTTGGATGTTTAATGTACTGTTAAGCAAACGAATAGCGGATAGTTCTTGGAATCAATTATTGTTAGGGGATGTATTGCAGTTGCAGGGGTCTAATAAATGGTTTTTGGATGATGCCTCTGAAGCGCTTAAAAATCGTGTGACCACGTTGGATTTACACCCAACAGGCGCACTTTATGGCAAAGGTGTTTTGCCAACAACACAAGAGGCATTTTCGATTGAAGAGAGCGTTGCAGAGTTGTTTGTGGATTGGATTGCCGCTTTGGATGCTTATGGCGTTCAGCAAGACCGACGCGCATTAAGGGTGTTGCCATTAAATATGCAGTGGCAGTGGTTGGATCAGAAAACAATGTCTTCTCATTCGGTAGAGCAGATTGGGCAAGCGTTTAATAAGCTTGAGGGGGGGGAGAAATGGGCGTCCTGTCCTGTGTTGCAATTATCCTTTACATTACGTTCAGGCAGTTATGCCACCATGGTGCTGAGAGAGCTCATTGAAGCGCGTGATTATCAAGCGCTTCTGAAGGGGAGATAGTTTTTTGGCTTGGTTGAATTTGTATAAAAATAGAATGTTTTGTAATAAAGAAGCCTTTTTAATTTTAATATCCTTCTGGTAGTTTATCGCTCGGCTTCCTGTTACTTTGTTGCTTGCCCAACAAAGTAACCAAAAAAGGGCACCCTGCTGACACACTCGGTTTCACTAAGCTTGAAGCCTAACTTTTTGAACTCGCTGCGCTCAAACAGCAAAAAGTTTTAACGGCTTGCTTCGCTAAGTTCAACTACGAGTGCTTTCAGAAGGGGAAAATGGCGTTTTACCTTTCGTTTTTTTGTTTGAATTGTAGTGTTAAAAATCGGCCCATTCGTCGTCATTATTATTGGCAACGGGTTGGCTTGGTGCTGGGGTTTGTAATCCAGTTGGTTTAGCCGTTTTTTTAACGTAAGTTTTAATGGGCGCGGGTGAAGTTGATTGAGGCGCTTTTATGGCAGGCGTACGAGGTTTAGACGGTTTTTTAGCGGTCGTCATTGCTTTCGGTGCAGGCATTGGAGGAGGTGCTGAATTTATGCCTCCTAACGTGGTTTCTGATTTTAATTGCTTCAAGTCTTGGAGCATGGTTTCAATCAGATCCTTCAATTCTTGAACTTCTGTTTTAGTGGCTGAACCGGCTTGTTTAAGCTGAAGCAACTCACTTACTTTGCTGTGTAAAGATTGCTGTGCTTGCACTAAGCTTTGAAAGCTAGCAAATGCGCTAAAGCTTTGTCCTTCGCCAAAGAGCCAGGACCCCAAGTATCCTTGTTTGGCATCGGTGTTGAAGGTGATGTCAATATCATGGGTGAAAGCGACTATTTTTACTCGGTACTGTTTCAGTTCACGCATGGCGGCTGAAAAATCAAATTGATCGGGGTCAACTGCTTGGTTGTTGGTTTCGTTCAGTGTAAATTGTTGAACATTGTCGCTCATTTTGGTTGAAACTTTGCCCAGCTCTTCTGCTGTGGCGGCGGTCTCTTCCACTAAGGCGGCATTTTGTTGTACGGCGGTGTCAATGTCGGTGATGGAGGAGTTAACCAGTGTCACGCCTTCGCTTTGTTCATTACTGGAAGAGGCAATTTCGGTAATAATTTGATCGATATTTGAGATGGATTCGACAATTTCATTCAGTGCATCACCAGAAGCTTTGACGTGAACCGTCCCTTCGGACACTTTTTTAACCGTATCTTCAATTAAATTACGAATGTCTTTAGCTGCTTCGGAAGATTTTCCAGCAAGGTTTCGCACTTCACTGGCCACCACGGCAAACCCACGACCGTGTTCACCTGCACGAGCCGCTTCTACTGCCGCATTCAGTGCGAGTAAGTTAGTTTGAAAGGCGATACTGTCAATGAGGCTGATGATGTCATTGATTTTTTGACTGGAAGAGTGGATCTCTTCCATAGCCTCAATGGCTCGGTGCATCACTTCAACCCCCGTACGCGCTTGCTTGGCAGATGTTTGGGTCATGTTCGAAGCTTCACGTGAGTTGTCTGCATTTTGTTTAACGGCCGCCGTCATCTCTTCCATACTGGAGGCAGTCTCTTCTAACGAGGCCGCTTGATCTTGGGTTCGGTCATTAAGGTCCATGCTGCCTTGATAAATTTGTTCCACGCCACTGCTCACGGCTTGAGTGGCAAATTTGGTTTGCAACATCAGGGCATTTAAGTTGTCCATACCCACGTTTAAGCTGTCTTGAAGCAGGGCAAAGCGTCCTAAGTATTCACCGTCTAAGCTCTTAGTCAAATTACCTTCAGAGAGGGACACCGCTAATTTTACAGTTTCATTAATGGGTTTTTCAATACTGGAGATTAACTCATTAATGGATTGGCTTAGTTCTTTGGCAACGCCTTCAACACGACTTAAATCAATGCGACTGTTAAGTTTTCCTGCTTTGGCGGCTTGAACCGTTGAATTGACTTCTTGTAACAGCAGTACCTCAGCAGACTTATCACGCCACTCTGCAATGGTGGCGGTACGAACCCCTGCTCGGTTAAAGACGGGAATAACATACAGTTCTAAATAGGTGTCCTCAATGGTGATTTTACCTAAATAAGGTTCGGTTAGTGTATTCAGTAAACCACGTTGATGCGAAGGATCTTTATGAAAGACATCAATGTTCTCACCGAGTAGATTATTTACCTTAAATTGAGGCAGTGCACTTTGTAAAACCGCTTCTTTATCGGTTAAGAATTCCACCATATGATCGTTCATATAGTTAATGTTTAAATTGGCATCGGTAATCATTATGTTGGTCGAGATTTGATCCATTGCGGTTTGTAACAGGCGCGCCTGATCCAGCTGATAGGCGGACTCTTCAATTTGTTCACGTGCGGATAAATATACCGCTCGCATGGCCGTCTTTTGTTTGCCAAGTATGGTTTTAGGATTAAACCACTCGTTGCTTAAGTGCTCGCGAGAAGCAATGGTTTTTAGATCTTTTTGGACTTCACGTTGTGATTTGCTGAGGCGAAGACCATACAAAAAAGGAGGAATCAGGCCAAATAGGGTAACCGCTAGTAGTGTGAGTACGCTGTGACCATCTGAAATCGCATAAGCGGAGAGTGGAATAATGTACACCAGTAACATTAAAAGGGGCAGTTGGTATTGCAATGGTAACCGAGCAAAAAAGTTAAGTTTACTCCAATTCATACCATAAAAAATACGCGCAGACTGGATCTTGGCTCTGCCCGCTTTAATGTCTTGATAGGCTTTGGTTGCCGCTTGTTTTTCAGCTTCTGTTGCTGGGGTTCTAACCGACATGTAGCCACTTATTTTTTTATTTGTATAAATGGGTGAAGCGTTGGCTCTAACCCAATAAAATCCCCCATCGGAACGGCGATTTTTTACAATTTGAGACCAGGTTTCGCCTGCTTTAAGCGAGCGCCATAAATCCGCAAAAACGGCTTCAGGTACATCAGGGTGACGAATAATGTTGTGGGGTTGCCCAATAAGTTGGCTACGACTAAATCCACTGGCCGCCTCAAACGCATCGTTGCATTCAATAATATTGCCCGTTAGGTCGGTTTTAGAAACCAGCGTTAAGCCGTCTGGAACAATGTACTCTTCATTCGTAATGGGCTGATTATTGCGCATGCCTTAACTCCTGTGAATGGTAAATGACTGTTGTCATTCTATGGTAAAGGTAGGTTTGATTCCAGTGTAAAAAAGTAAAAAAAATATTTGAGTTGTAAACAATTGAATTGTAAAGATAATAATGGCATTGAAATTTCAAACTCGCTCGGGTAAAGTGGGGCTTGTACTTGGTTTTTTTGCTGTTTTTTGGTGTATCTACACTTAGCTCCTCCCTATAAATAAGGCCAGCTTGCGCTGTTTTACTCATGAGGTTATTTCTTGTATAAAAAAAATATATCATCACGATTTTCTTTTTTAAGCGCGGGACTTTCTTTCAATACGTTATCCATTTTATTTTGGTTGCTTGCGGCTGGTCTAACCATTTTTGTCTATTTTTTTTCAAGCTATTTAATTCAGCAACAGAAAGAACGTGTATTAACGGGTGCGAGTATCTCTGCCAAAGGGTTGGCCAGTGTTATTGATGAACGTCTTGCACAGCAGAGTTTAATGGTAAAGGCTTTGGCGTTTCATAATTCAGAGCGGATTAAAATGCTTGCTCAGGGACAAGGAAACGCATCGGATTTGGTTGAACTAATGGGGTATGTGGGAGGCGTTTTTCCTAATGCCATTAAATTTGCTGTGTTGGATGCATTAGGGAAGACGGTGGTGGGAAAAGAGCAGGTGAATATTGCGAAGGCGTGCCAAACAGATATTCAACGTCATTTGATTTCCCCCTCCCCACAGGTCTCTTTTTTGGGGCCGCATAATTCGCCCGATGGTGGTATTCATTATGACCTGAGTTACCCTTTGGGAAATAACGAAGGGGAGGGCAAATACGAGCTGGTTCTGTTTTTAAGCTTTAAACTTGATATGTATCAGGCTCTGATTGAACACTTTGATACCGATGTGTTTGAATTTGTTTTAGTAAAGGCTTCACCGCCTCATAACGTGATTGCGTCTGCTCGCGGGGTTGCTGAGAGTGCGTATGGTTCGGTACTGGATAAAGAAATATTGAACAGTCGTTTGCTGCAGTTTAGTGTTTTAAACGGGCAGTGGGTTTTATTGGGTTTACCGAAAGGGAAGGTGTTTTCGAATTATACGTACAGTGTTTACTTGGCTGCGACCATTTTTTTAAGTTCATTTTTATTTTTAATGATGCTCCTTTTCCAATGGTTGTACCGAATAGAGCAAAGGCGAAAACAGTTTGAAAGTAACTCCGTTCAAGATGCTTTATTTAACGCAGGTCCTACGGTTTTGTTTCAAAAAAAGGCCGACAGTCAAATGGTGGTGGAGTACGCCTCTCCGAATGTTCGTGCGCTATTAGGGTGCGGTGTACAAGAGGTTTTAAACAAAGGCTCTTTTATTGATTTTATTTTATTGGAGGATGTGGCAGCGGTACAAGTGGCGATTTTAAATGCATGCACCCATCATGAAAGCGAGGTGAGCTTAGAATATCGCGTAAATCATACCCAGTATCAAGGGTATCGCTGGGTGTATGATTTAACCCGTATTGTTTATGACACTCAAGGAAAGCCAACGCATTTACAAAGTTATGTAACCTCAATTCATGCTCAAAAAATGGCCGAGCAGAGAGCCAATCGTTTGATTGAAAGTGCGCCTGATGCGCTCGCCATTACCGACCGGTATGGTGTCGTATTAAGGGTGAACCAAGCATTTGAACACATGTTTGGGTATGCGCGTAAAGATTTGGTCGGGCTTTCTTTGGACTTGTGTATTTATGAAAGCTCCCAAGAGGGCTGGCATAAACGTATTGATCAATTGTTAAAAAAAGAGGGCAGTTATTCACTTTTATTGGGTGTAGACACGGTGGTAACGGCAATTACCCGAGAAGGAATAACCTTTGCCGTTGAGGTAGGCTTTAGTCGTGTGGACAGTGTTGAGGGCGTTCAACTGGTGTATATGATTCGAGATATATCCATTCAAATTAAAGCGCAGCAGCAGATGCAAATTGCAAAAGAGCGCGCAGAAGCATTAGCCCAAGCACGAAGCCGTTTTGTTGCAACCATGAGTCATGAAATTAGAACGCCTTTAAACGGGGTACTGGGCATGGCTAACTTATTGCAAAATACCGCGTTAAACGCACAGCAATCAACCTATTTACAGGCAATTGAACACAGTGGACAGTCGTTATTGAAGGTTGTTAATAATATCTTGGATTTTGCAAAACTGGATGAGGGGGGGGTAAATTTAGAATCCAAAGTATTTGATTTAAATGAAGTGGTTCGAAATTCATTGCAAATTGTACACCTGCAAGCAAAAGAGGAAGAGGTAAAAGTTTTTTTTGAAAGCAACCTTCCGAACCATATTCAGCTCGTAGGGGATGCGGGTCGAGTACAGCAGGTGCTGTTAAATTTATTAAGTAATGCGATTAAGTTTTCCCCGCAAGGCGTGGTGGAAATTTTAGTGAAAGCACCCGCTTTGGAAAGGCGCTTGCCCGATTCAATTAAGGTATTAATTGAAGTGAAGGATACGGGCATTGGCATTGCTGCGGAAAATTTAGAGCAGTTGTTTGACGCCTTTACGCAAGCGGATGATTCGACCACTCGCCGATTTGGTGGAACAGGGCTGGGCTTAGCCATCTCCAAACAGTTGGTTGAGCTAATGGGGGGAGCCATTGGCGCGGTGTCTGAACAAAATAAAGGCAGTTTATTTTGGATTGAATTACCGTTTCAACCTTGTTCCATGGCGCAATGTTTGGAAGAAAAAACAGAAGAAAATACGATGGCTTTATCTTTAATGGAGGGGGGGGGTAAAAATTTAATAAGTGTTGACCGTAGCACCCAAGTGAGTGAGACCGTTCTAGCTAATAAAACTATCCTATTAATTGAGGATAATGCAACCAATCAAAAGATTGTATTGGCCTTTGTTCAGCGCTTGGGGGGGCGTGTTGATATTGCAAAAAATGGTTTGGAGGGGCTCTCTTTTTGGCGAATGAATGCTAAAAAATACGATTTGATTTTAATGGATTGCCAAATGCCCGTCATGGATGGTTATGAAGCGACTATTTTACTGCGCAAAGAGGAGGCGTTAAGCCATGCCCTTAATGATATTCCCATCATTGCATTGACGGCCAATGCGATGCCTGAAGACCGAGAACGTTGTTTTTCGGTTGGCATGGACGATTACATTACCAAGCCGATTGATATTGATCTATTTAATCAAACCTTGATTAAATGGATTAAACGTTGATGTGTATAAAGCAGGGAGGGGAAATTTCTCCCCCCCATTGTTCAAATGTGTCAGTTGTTATTTTAGCGGGCGGACAGGGAAAGCGAGTGGGGTTTCGTCAAAAAGCGTTGTTGCCGTATAAAGGCGAGTGCTTGCTAACGCACGTGTTGCAGCGCTTAACACCGTTGAACTTACCGATTTGGCTGAATGTAAATGTGCGCTTACCAGAGTATGACGCCTACGAATTACCGCAGTTTTCCGACGATTATCAAGGTTTTTTAGGACCCATGGCGGGTATGCATGCGGCTTGGAATCATGTGGATTCGCCGTGGATTATTTTTATGCCATGTGACAACCCGAGTTTACCCAGAGCATTGGTTGAGCAACTTATTTTAGCCTATCAAACTCGGCCTGCACCCTTGATGGCGGTTACGGATGGTGAACGTATTCAACCGCTGTATCTTTTAATGCACTGTAGTATGTTGCCCGCTTTGGTGCGTGCACTTGAGCAGTCGCATTTAAGTGTTTTTCGCTGGATTATGGAACAGCCTCATACGTTGGTTAATTTTTCTAAGGAAAAGCATGCGTTCCAAAATGTAAATACGTTAGATATTTAATTCGCACGCCCACTCGTGCAAAGGTCTCTGTTAGAATAACGCTCTCTTTCAGCAACTTAAAAATAATCACTATGAGCAACGCACAACTAATTTTAATTGATAAACGTCATCAACCCTTAAAAGAGTACCTAGTTGCCGTCGCGGCATCGGATGGCTTGAGTATACGAGGCGTTGAAATCATGGCATCTCCTGCAAAAGGTGAGCGATCCTTTTTAAATGCAAAAGTGATCATTCCACCTTTGGAGGCCATGAATTTTGATGTTCAAAAGTTAACCGACTCACTGCTTGAGCAGTTAATGATTGACGAAGAAGCGCATACCATGCAAGCGTTTATTAACAAGTGCTCGGAAGACGAAGCGGTGCAAACGGCACTGACGAACTCGTTGCCTAAGTTACGTAAAAAAATTGAAGCGATGCTCAAAGAGTTTTGCGAATCGGATGTGATTGATCTGATACAAGAGCGTCGTAATGATGCCTTGTATAAATTAAAGCAGCATGACAGTGAGCTGAAAGGCAAAAAAGTGGTGTGCATTGACATTGAAGCCACCAATGTTTCAACCCACCCCGAAGCGGATATCATTCAAATCTCCGCCTGTGATCTTGAGGGCAATGAGCTGTTTAACCAGTTAATTAACCCCGGCTACGATGTACCAGAGAATGAAAAGCACAATATCACCACAGAAATGGTTGAGGGACAGCCATTGTTGGCCGAAGCGTGGGATGATATTCATGCCGTATTAAAAGAGGCCGATGTGGTATTGGCGTACAGCACCGAAAGTGATTACATGTACCTTGAAAAAAGTGCCGAAAAGAAGATGCTTACCTTTGAACTGGATTACAATCATTGGTTAGATGCGGCGGAATTAAGCAAAGATTTACACGGTGCACTGCGCTGGCACAGTGAAAAAATGTACTGGTTTTATAAAACCCCCAAACTCACCATGGCGTATGAAAAAGTGTTGGGCAAAGAATTTCCAGGCGATGCACACGATGCCTTAGCCGATGCACGTGCCACGGCCGAGCTGTTTAATGCCATGTTAGAAAAGGGTCGTAAATCGCAAGTTCAGCAAAAGAAAGTCGCCAAGGTGAAAGATGTGATTACCAACAACCCATTTGCCGCCGCATTTGCCAATGCCAAGCGTAAATAGGGGGGGTAAAATTATGTGCCAAAAAAATTCTCCCCCCCCCCTTTCCTTTAAGCAACTTGAAAAAGCATCGCAAGGAGAGGGATTTGATTGGTCACAACTTAAAACCCAGATTAAGTTTGATCAAAACGGTTTAATTCCCGCCATTGCACAGCAGTTTGACACCAAAGAGGTGTTGATGATGGCATGGATGAATCTACAATCGTTGGAAGAGACTCTTAAAACAGGGCGAGTTTGCTACTGGTCTCGTTCGCGCCAAAATTACTGGCGAAAAGGCGAGGAGTCTGGACAGATTCAATTGTTGAAATCATTAGCGTTTGATTGCGATGGCGATACGATTTTATTAACCGTTGACCAAACCGGTCCCGCCTGCCATACGGGCAGACGAAGCTGTTTTTACAGCCAAATAGAGGGCGAGAAGGTGGTGATTACCAGTGCGCCGTTGATTGATCCTGATACGTTGTATAAAACATAGTCACTTCCCTTCCTTATTCTGCCCAAAATTCATCAAACCATTGGGCAAAATTCCGTTTTCTTTTAAAGCGTTCTCTGCAATCGACCATCCACTGTTTTACCTCTTCTCGTTCGGTTTCGGATGCTGTGCGGTTGAGCACCTCTCCCATCAATTGAATCGCCTGTTTATAAGCGTCATTGTTGCTGAGATTAAGCTGATCTTCTATGCAAATTTGATAGCGTGGCCAAACGTCCATTAAGTTTAGGTCTGAGCTTCGAATGATTTTTAATACCAAGTCATCTAAAATGTTGTGCTGGCTCATTACTTGCAGTGCTTTGGTGGCCTGTCCATAGTTAAGGTACAGTTCTGCCAAGTCAGTGTAGGGTTTCCAGCGCCAAAACATGGAAGAGGATGGTGGAGGTTGATTGGCTTGCG
>JAKISK010000078.1 GCA_021648625.1 Thiomicrorhabdus sp.
TAATCAGTTGGCGATGACGGCTTTGCTCTTCGATTAGTGGCGCATTGACTTCTAAAATTCCTGGCACCCCTTCAGTTTTAGCAAACTCCATGGCGGCATAACTCCAAAGAGAATAGCGCTCGTAAATTAGATCAAAAGGGTCACTTTGTGCAAGTGCTTCCATTATGTCTGAATTTAGATTTTGGGAAAATATTTCACGCTGACTAGGATCTTTAGAAGTAACCATCGGTAATTGGACGACTGTCACGCCTTGTAGATCAAGAGTGGCTTTGCCTCCCAATCGTGGAGTAAAAAGAGTGACTTCCGCTCCTTGACTTAAAAAAGATCGAATGACTTCCTGAACATGGATTGAGCATCCTTTATACCCAAAAACGGGGACGCCTAGATCAGTACAAATGTAGGCAATTTTCATAATTCTACCTGCTGTTTGTTCAACTTATGGTTCTTCAATGGAGTCGTGGCCACGTTGTTAAACACGGAACGTAATATGGTTGTATTTTTATCAATATCGAAAGATTGTTCGATCAAATAACGTGCTTGTTGAGCAAGCCGTGTACGTTCCTGCGGTTGGCTTAATAAATTAGTCAGTCCTTGAGCAAGTTCTAGCACATTGTTTTGAGGAACGATAAGTCCCGTCTGATTGTGTTTGATGGCTTCTGGGATGCCTGTGACATCGGTTGAAATACACGGTGCGCCCAAGGCCATCGCTTCAAGTAGCACGGTAGGCAAACCATCACGGTTACCATCAGCACCTATCACACAAGGTGCTGCAAACACAGCGGCTTGTTGCAAGCAAGCGATCACTTTCTTTTGGGGTAGCGGGCCTAAAGTTTTCACTTTATCTTGTAAGTTATATTTAAGAATATCCTTGTTAAGCGAACCCTCTAATGGACCGCCTCCTATAATATGACATTCAAAATTGATATTGGACTTCTGTAGTTCGGCGCAGGCAGCGATCAAATTAGAAAAGCCTTTTTTCTCGATTAAACGTCCAACAGCAACAATTCTTGGAGGTCTGTTTTTGGGGTCAGAATAGGGTAAGTAAGATAAATCGAGACCATTATAAATGCGCTGTACTTTGCTGGAAGCATGACCAAATTTATCTTGAAGAAAACCCACATTGTAATCACTTACCGTGACCACCGAAGAAGCATCTTGAATTTTTTGCAATAAGTCATGGTCATTCACGCTTTCATGAAAAATATCTTTGGCGTGAGCGGTAAAAGAGTATGTGATTCCTAAAAATAAGGCAGCTAAACGTGCAACAGTTGTCGCCGAGGTGGCAAAATGGGCATGTAAATGCGTAATACCTTTTTCTTGAGCCTGCAAAGCAAGCAAAGCGGCCTGATAAACATCGCGAGCGACCTCATCTTTTGCGGCATCCAGCCCCGTGATCCAGCCAGGAAGGCTTTTTACCGTAACCATTAGCTCACGCCAAAACTCACCTGCACTCAGTACGTTTGACGCGGGCAAATAGGTGACTGGCGCGCGCACTCTGGCAATGGTGTCTTGAAAGTGCGTATCGCTGGATTGGCGTAAAGCAAAAATATCGAGTGACAGTCCCATTTTTTCATGGGCTAGAATTTCATTGACGATAAATGTTTCTGAATAGCGCGGATAACGCTTCACGACATAGCCAACTCGTTTTGGCTTGGAATAATTAGACATGATAAATGTACTCCTTAATAAATTATTTTAGACGGTTATGTCAATTGACAGATCTCTCTGATCAAGTGTGGTAGTCGAAACAAACCTTTAAAGTCAAGCTGGTCATGAACAGATGGAGAGTCAGAGTTTTGGGAGGCCTTTTTTATCCAATCAGTAAGGATTTGGGGGGTAACTTGATCAGGAAGAACAACATCAATGATTCCAAGAGTTTCGAGTCGTTTGGCACGTAGTAACTGTTCCTTTCTTGGTGTGACACGGGGAATGATTAGTGTACGTTTTTCATAGGATAAAACCTCCGAGACAACGTTATAGCCTCCCATAGCAACCACGCAATCGGCTTGTTGAATAAAATGTATGGGTTGGTTTACATATTCAAACACTATCAGATCAGACTTAGTCGCCGCTATGCGATGTAGTTCCGTTTTCATTTCTATGGGCATGAATGGGCCTGTGACTATCACTGCAAACATGTTTGGTGGGAGTACGGCTAGGGCAAAAGATTCGGTTAAACTTGCACCGTCCTGTCCGCCTCCTACCATGCATAAAACGAAGCGGCCTTCTTGAATGCCCAGCTTGGTACGGCTAGGTTTAATCATGATTTTATTATGCTGATCAAAGTGTATACGACGATCAAAGTAACCCGTGTAACTGATTTTTTCGACCATGTCATCGGGCATATTATATTCTTGAATCGCATCGTAAACATGTGGATCACCGTAAATCCAAACTTTGTCGTAAAAATCACGAACTGTCTTCTCGTTTTTAGCCTTATGCCATTCGGCTTGTACTCGTTTAGGTTCATCAAGAACATCCCGCAAGCCCAACACGCAATAAGTATGGCCGTTCCGACGGATATTCGATAAGACCTCATCTAATTCATAGAGGGCGCCACGAGGTACGTTGTCTACAATAAATATATCTGGTTTAAACGTTTCGATTGATGAGCAAATTATTTGAGCTCGAATTTTTTTAATATCCTTTAGTGGAATATCCAGTGAACGTGACTGATAACTACCGTCGTTATTTTTTTGTAAAGAAGGTAATGTGACGCAGTCCACTCCTGGTGGCATTTGAACCGCACTCGCTTGACACGCACCTGTGATCATTAAAATATTGGTTGGCAGGTTGCAATCCGATAAGGCTTGACTAATCATTAGATTGCGCCGCATGTGTCCCATCCCCATAGTATCGTGGGAATATAGGGCAATACGAAGCTTGCGGGACATATCGAAGCGAGGTTTGTTTAATATAGCGTTGACAGCTTCAGTATAACTTTGCATGGGTATTGGAGAAATAGGTGGGATGGTTTGGGTCACGAGTCTGCTCCTTAAATCGAATGAGGAAAAATTAAGTTCTAACATGTTTGTTAATCAAGCTCAGGCAGACTCCAAAATAATTTAATGTTGATACTAAACCTCATTAGGGCTTAAGCTATCAAGACCTTGATTAAATTTTTCTCGGTTATACCACTCAAACAAAGGATATTGTTAAATTGTGTAACTACATTACTATTAACCTCAAAATGGAGAATTACAATGAATTAAAAAAGATTAAAAGCACTCGCAAATGAGCTGGCGAAAAAACACCAGAAGATTTAAGTACACTCACAGCGCAACTAACTAAAATCACCAAGTAACGTCATGGAGTGACAGAACCGCCCATTTTTTTGATCTCGTTACTCTTGCACTTCGGGAATTTAATTTCTTGATAGCATGTCATTAAATACCAGTACTTAGAGAGCTTTACATTGAAAATTCTTGCTTCTAATTTCTCGAATGAGAATAGAAATAATAAAGATTGTCAAGCCAAAGAACACATCGCCAGTAATTTGAAAATTTGTGATATGAACAGGTTTTTTTAAAAAAATTGAATGCCGTTGATTTTTTTAAAAAATCATGTAGGGGGCTCTATCGTTAGAACAAAGTTGTAAAAACCTCTCATAAAAAAGGGGGGAGATTTGTGAGAAATCAAAACAACAAGCTAACAATAGAGCTTTTTGCACGGTACAGTTATTAAGTATTAGCTAGCAGATAAATCAACTAAAGATAATTCTTGTGCAGAAAGAGAACCATCTTTATCAAGATCAAGCAGATCCCATTGAGCAGTAATTTCTTCCGAAACAGCGGCTTCATCCTTGCTAACAACACCATCTTGATTCGCATCTAATGCTGTCATTAAAGCGCCTGCATCAGCAGAAGCAGTTCCATTCTCCGCAGCGATAGCAACACTTGAAGCACCGAACATAGCGGCAAGAATAAGCATAAGTTTTACATTTTTCATTTTAGAACACCTTTAATTTATTTAATTTTTTAGACTACAAATTTACAAAGAGAGAAATTCGAATATCTAACCTCTTTACAGCACCCAGCGTGCCAAAAACAAAATAAATAACGTAACCACCTGATTTTAAAAAACAAAAATTAAATTCAAACATTCAAAACACAGCACAACCATGCCAAATCACCTAATAACCTCTTTTTGTGTTCCCTTATCACGACATACCAAGCCATATACCTTTCCACAAAAACGCATTTAAAAAACAAACCAGATAGAAATGCGGATTAGAGAACCTGAACTAACTAGTGCCTACGCCCCTTTAATACGCACTTTAAACAAAGGGATTATTAAAAAAAACTGTCATACGCTTTTTTTAAAGAAAAACATAATCATTTAACGACAAAGGAAGTTTGGATACTTTAAATAAACCCGACAGTCTCCTAGTTACCGCTATAGTTAAAGAATGGCACTTGTCATCAAAAAGCGACAATCAAGGAAACGACAGGCAATCGCTCTCGGATAGACTTCCAAAATTTTTTCAAAAATCTCCTGATTTTGATCCATTCGATCAATCAGTTTTTTAACAAACATCTCTTCAAAGGCATATTTAAACGTGTCTATTTTTATCTGCTCAAAAAAACAACCTGTCCGCTTCCTCAAACAATCCGTTTAACACGCCCTATTCGCCCTGCGGTTAAAGCACGATACTTTAGGTGAGACAGCATCGCACCAAGGCTTTTTATCAACGACTAAAGCGGCAGGGTATTCAGAGATTTTGGCATTTGAACATTTTAAAGAGATGGTGTTAAAAGCAGGAGAGGTTATTGAGTTTGTTTCTGAAATACTGCCTGAAAATTCTCCAGAAAAAAATCAGAACCTATTTTGGAGGGGTTGAAGAAAAAATCTCAGTAGGGGTTGGAGTACATTAAAGCCTATTCTTGATATGCAGTTGAACTCAGTAGCATTGTATTGATTGGAGCGCGATTAGCGTAAAGATTCAACGATTTTGTACTTACTCGAGCTGGCGTTTGGTATGTAAATGGTAACGATCTTGTCACGGGGTATGATGCTAAATTTTGCTTTAACGGGTTTAAATTTTTGACTGTTTTTATGCCATTCTAATAGTTGGTAAGGTTGGTTTGGGTTGAGTCGGTTGGTGGTAATGATCACGGCTTTATTTGAGCGACGAACCTTAAAAATATCATACGGTTTGGCGAGAGGTTCTCCAATAAACAGCCCTTCGCTGGGTTGTAAAACAGATTTCCAGTAGGCTTCAATTAAGGTTTCACCTTGTAGGTATCTGGGAATTAAAACGCCTGGGTTGGGAAATTTTTGCACAAAATTACAGGGTTCAACCACGGTTCCGTAACTGCCAGTTGCACCCGCTTCAAGCCAGCGAAAGGCTTTCATTTGCCCTTTTTCACTAAGTCCATTGCCCCCAAAAGAGGTTAAATGGTCTGCCACGGCACCAGGTAAGTAGTGGTTGGTGTGAATATCGGGCACGTGCTTTAACCCTGTTTGATAAAACATCACGCTCTCTTTAAGTGAAATATAGTCTGTTGGTTGTTTGCGCATGTCTAAAAAGTGTATCTCTAGCAGGGGGTGACTAGGGTAGTGGGTTGCGAATCGCTTAAACAGACCCGATCGGGTGCTTCTGGCTTGGTCTTTGGTTTTGAGTAAGTAGGCATGCCCTTTAGGGCGCGTACCATCGGATTCCACGCCACGTTGAACCAGTGCATGAATGACTTCATAATTTTGACCTGTTAACAGCATGGTAGGGCGCAGTTTCAACTCTTTCCAAGGTGCAATGCTGTTGCTGTTAAAGTAGGCAGAATTGGGGGTGGGAAAACACCCTTTCTTTTTGGGTTGACACCACTTTTTATCGTAACCAAAGGCCAATGCACTGGTGATGGACATGCAGTCCACGCGGTAAGGCGCTTTCCATGTGGCCACAAAGGCTTGAATGTCATCGCCTACTTGGCTCATTAAGGTTTGGTAGGCCGCATTAAATTGTGCGGGAGAGATATTGGTTTTATTGGGGAGATCAAGGTAAAAAATATGCGCTTCTGGAATGTTGCGTTCTTGTTTATAAAGCAGCGCGGTGCGCAGAGAGAGTTCATCGTTATTTTTAACCAATACCCCAATATTTTGAGCGGTAATACCTTGTTGAGGCAGCTCTACCGTTGGTATGCCCTGTTTTGGCGTGGTGCAACTGGCGACGCTGAGGGAGAGTATTAGGATATAGAGTGCAATTTTTAACGGTGAGGGCATGATGAATGTTTCTATGCGTTATGAGTTGAGGGGCTCAATCATAGCATAAGATGTTTGCAAATTATTTAATCTAAAAATAGGGGGGGGAGAAAAAATTTAGATTGAAGATGAATCTAAAATTGGTACGACCGAGTGGATTCGAACCACCGACCCCTACCATGTCAAGGTAGTGCTCTAACCAACTGAGCTACGGTCGTACTATAGAAGAGTTATACGTTTAAAACGTATGGTACCAGTGGGCGGACTCGAACCGCCACGCTCGCAAAAGCAACGGATTTTGAATCCGTCATGTCTACCAATTCCATCACACTGGCATAACGATGTGTGCGGCGAATTATAGAGAGTAGAGATAAAAGTGTCAACTTAAATATGAGCCTACTTTTTTGGCTTTATGGCCTGTTATGCTTGATTAAGTTCTTGAAAATAAAAGTGTAATCAGAGAGAATACCGCCACTTTACTTTAAGGCCTAAATTCGTGAAACGACAAGACTTTTTTTTTGACCTTCCTGAGCGCTTGATTGCACAACAACCCGCCGCAGAGCGACGTGGCAGTCGTTTATTGGTGATGTTGCCCGATGGGGGAGTGGAGGACAAACAGTTTCCTGATTTATTGTCGTATGTTCAGCCCAATGATCTGTTGGTGTTTAATAATACTAAGGTGATTCCAGCGCGTCTGTTTGGTAAAAAAAGCACCGGCGGTCAGGTGGAGTTGTTGATTGAACGTGTTTTGGATAATCACACGCTGTTAACCCATATCCGCTCCAGTCGCTCGCCTAAAGCGGGTGCCATTTTGCGAATTGAAGACGCATTTGATATTGAAGTATTGGGACGACAAGATGACTTGTTTGTGGTAAAAGTGTTGTCAGACGAGCCCGCTTTGGAGTTGATTGAAGCGCATGGTCACATGCCGTTGCCTCCTTACATTGAGCGTACCGAAGATCAGGAAGCCGATAAAGAGCGTTATCAAACCGTCTATTCCGAAAAACCTGGGGCGGTCGCGGCACCCACGGCGGGGTTGCATTTTGATGAAGCGTTGCTGGAGGCGATTCAAGCCAAAGGGGCACAAATTGGCTTTGTCACCTTGCATGTTGGCGCGGGCACGTTTAAGCCTGTTCAAGTGGATGACATTGAAGAACATGTGATGCATTCGGAATATTTAGAGGTCGATCAGATCTTAGTCGATCAAGTCAAACAAACCCGCGCCAATGGCGGGCGAGTGTTTGCGATCGGCACGACCTCGGTACGTTGTTTAGAGAGTGCATCGTCATTGAGCTCAACGGGGGAGTTGGCGCCGTATCAAGGTGAGACCGATATTTTTATTACCCCTGGTTACGAGTTTAAAGAGGTAGACGTTTTGTTCACCAATTTTCATTTATCCGAATCGACATTAATCATGTTAGTTTCTGCGGTGGCGGGTTATGAGCGTACCATGGCGGCGTATCAACACGCCGTTGAACAAGAGTACCGCTTTTTTAGTTATGGGGATGCGATGTTGGTGTTTCCAAAATCGGAATGAATAAAAAAGTTTCCCCCTCTTCTCTCTTTCAAAATAAATTACACAAACAATGGAATCCGAATGGAATTTGAACTCGATAACACAGACGGACGCGCCCGAAGAGGCCGTTTGAAATTTGCCCGTGGCGTGGTAGAAACT
Source organism: Thiomicrorhabdus sp. (assembly GCA_021648625.1). GTDB lineage: Bacteria > Pseudomonadota > Gammaproteobacteria > Thiomicrospirales > Thiomicrospiraceae > Thiomicrorhabdus. The sequence continues at coordinate 7,871 of JAKISK010000078.1, forward strand.
CCCGCGTTTATGCCCGTTGGAACCTATGGTTCGGTAAAAGGCATGACACCAGAAGAGGTAGAGGCCACAGGGGCGCAAATTATTTTGGGCAATACGTTTCATCTATCGCTACGTCCGGGTACCGATATTATTGAACTGCACGATGGTTTGCACGGGTTTATGCAGTGGAAAGGCCCCATTTTGACCGATTCAGGTGGCTTTCAGGTCTTTAGTTTAGGCAAGATGCGTAAAATTGAAGAGAAGGGCGTTACCTTTAACAGCCCTGTGAATGGCGCTAAAATTTTTATGGGGCCGGAAGAGTCTATGGAAGTACAACGTAAGTTGGGTGCAGACATTGTGATGATTTTTGATGAGTGTACCCCTTATCCCGCAGAACATTCCGTGGCGAAAGAGTCAATGGAACTCTCCATGCGCTGGGCAAAACGTTCTAAAGAGGCGCACGGCGATAACCCTGCCGCGTTGTTTGGGATTGTGCAGGGCGGCATGTATGAAGATTTGCGAAAAATATCACTGGATGGTCTGACCGAAATCGGGTTTGATGGCTATGCCATTGGCGGACTGTCGGTGGGTGAGCCCAAAGATGAGATGATGGCCACGCTAGATTACACCGAGCCTCACATGCCCAAAGACAAACCCCGTTATTTAATGGGTGTGGGCAAGCCAGAAGATTTAGTGGAGGCGGTACGCCGTGGGATTGATATGTTCGATTGCGTTATGCCAACACGCAATGCGCGTAATGGTTTTTTATTTTCACGCCAAGGGGTGGTGAAGTTACGCAATGCCAAGCACAAGGTCAATTTAGACCCGATCGACAAAGCGTGCAGTTGTTACACCTGTCAAAATTACACGCTTTCCTATTTGCACCACTTAGATAAATGCAAAGAGATTCAAGGCGCACGGCTCAACACCATTCATAACTTGCACTATTACCAAGATTTGATGAAAGGAATGCGAGAAGCCATTGCACAAAACGCACTGGATGCATTTGTTGCTGACTTTTATCAAGGCATCGGGCGACCCGTTCCCGCTTTGAACCTATAAAAATTACTCAAAATATGAGATTTTTAAGTCGAGTTATGCCACAATACAGCGGTTAAATTATTTACTTTTTTTTTGGAGATTATTTTTATGAGTTTTTTTATCAGTGACGCAATGGCAGAAGGCGCCGAAGCGGCTTCAGGCAGTGGTTGGGAAGGAATTATTCCGCTGGTTTTATTGTTTGTTGTTTTTTACTTTTTATTGATTCGTCCGCAGCAGAAAAAAGTAAAAGCGCATAAAGCGTTGGTTGAAGCGATTAAAAAAGGCGATGAAGTCGTTACTTACGGTGGCATGGCAGGTAAGATTATTGAAATGAGCGATTCATTTTGCGACGTTGAAATTGCCGATAATGTAGTGGTTAAGATTGAGCGTCAAAATATTTCACGTTTATTGCCTAAAGGCACATTAAAAGGCGAGTAATTATTGTTTATCAAGCAAAAGGGGGTTTAGGACGAGTTCCTAGCCCCTTTTGTTGTTTCTGAACGCTTGCCGTAAGACTACGTATGTCGCAATAAAATATGCGATAAAAATCCCCCCCCCCTTATTATTTTTGAAAATGGAATTAAGTGTATGTTTCAAACACAGCAAAATCTCATATCGAACAAGTATCCTGCATGGAAATACTTGTTATTGATTGTGGTGATCTTAATCGGTATAACCTATGCCTTGCCGAACTTATTTGGAGAAGACCCTTCTGTACAAATCTCCCCGGCTAAGTCGGTTACATTTGGCTTGGAAACTCAGGGTGAAGTTGCCAGTGCATTAGAGCTGGCCAACATTCCAGTGAAATCTTCGGTGTTTGAAAATGGACGTTTTTTAATTCGATTTGAAGGCACGGAAGATCAGCTGAAAGCCAAATCGGTTTTAACAAAATTACTAGGACGTACGGCAGTGGTTGCGTTAAATTTAGCGCCTGCAACGCCTGATATTTTAAGAAGTTTAGGTGCTGCCCCCATGTATTTAGGGTTGGATTTACGTGGGGGGATACATTTTTTAATGGACGTGGACATGGAAGTGGCGGTTTCCAAAGCCTATTTGCGTTATGTGGATGAAATTAAAAGTGTGTTACGTGTAAATAAAGTGCGCTACTTAACGGTTGAGATGGAAGGCGAAACTCTGGCGGTTAAATTTAAAGACCTGTCTACTATGCAATCTGGACTGGCTGTTCTAGAAGAAAAATACAGTGATCGTTTTAGTCTAAAGCCCGTGGAAGAGACCGCAAGCCCACAGGTTCAATTACGTTTTTCAGATCAAACCATTGCCGAGACACAAAAATTTGCCTTACAGCAAAACATAACCACCTTACGTAATCGAGTGAATGAGCTGGCGGTGGCCGAACCTGTGATTCAACAACAAGGAGATCGCCGTATTGTGGTTCAGTTGCCAGGTATTCAAGATACCGCACGAGCTAAAGAAATTTTGGGCGCAACGGCCACGCTTGAGTTCAGAATGGTTGAAGAACGAGGCGATGCCTACCGAGCCGATAAAACAGGCTATGCTCCGCATGGTTCGATTGTGTATAGGTTTAGAGACGGCCGTCCCATTTTATTAAAGCGTGGCACAATTGTTGACGGTGAAAACGTGGTCAGCGCTTCGTCAGGACTCGATCCAGAACAAGGTTCTGCAATGGTCAACGTAAGTCTTGATGGCGTAGGGGGGCGTAAAATGCTTGCTAATACTAAGCAAAATGTCGGTAATCGTATGGCCGTGGTCTTTATTGAACGGCGTGTTGAAATGGTCATGGAAAATGGCGTAAAAGTTAAAAAGCGCATCATTACCAAAGACGTAATTAACGCGGCGGTGATTCGTGGTCAGTTTGGTGATCGTTTTCAAATTACAGGCTTAGACTCTCCTCAAGAAGCACAAGATTTAGCCTTACTCTTACGAGCGGGCGCACTGGCCGCGCCAATGGAAATTGTGGAAGAACGTACCGTTGGACCAAGCCTAGGGCAAGACAATATTAACCAAGGGTTTATGTCGGTCATTGTTGGTTTTATTTTAGTGC
>JAKISK010000079.1 GCA_021648625.1 Thiomicrorhabdus sp.
CTCGAACCCCCGTCAACTCTTCATAAATTAAGTCACTGATTTGGTGCGCTATTTGGCGCAAATTTTCTTTAGGTACTTTATTCCAACGTTTACCCAGCACTTGTTTCTTACGCAATACGTCCATAAAACGCATATCAACCTGGTAAAAACCTCCGCCTTGGTCAACCAATTTACCAATCAGCATATTATCCACATCTAACGAACGCCACTGTCTAAATACAACCTCATCAACACTGGAAGGTTGACTCGGCAAAGATGAGCTTAATAACGGTTTAAATTGACCACTGCGTCGTAAATTAGCCGAGATAACCTGAGCTAAATCCACGGGTGCCGCTTTGTTTGCAGACGCCTGCTGTTCAAACCCAAACGGCACAACCGCAATTGGAGTTGCATTGTCATATCCCTCACTGATTTCAATGGTCAATCCAGCCCAGAGGGGGGGAGAAATTAAGACAAACATTAAAATAAATGCGACTTTAGCCTGAGATATAAAAGCTCGTGATGATTGAACAGTATTTTTAAATTTTAAAATCATAGGTATTCTTTTATTTAAGGTTTAAAATTAAGCGTAATTTCTCTTTCAAACAACTCTTTAACAGGAGGCTTAGGTAAAGGCTCTGAACGGTAAACCGCTTTTTCTGCGGCAACTTTAAACTGTTTGTTAGCAAATTCATTACAATTCAATATTTTAACACTGGTTACATTTCCTGCGGGCGTTTGTATGATTTGTAAATCACATTCTGCTTTAAGTGAAACCCGTGCAGGTGTTCGCCAGTTATCTCTTATTTTGGCGCTAATGGCAGAAACATAGCTCTCTTTTAATGACACCAATTGCTTACGTTTTTGAGCCTTACGCTGTGCGCTTACTTCTTCATCCAATTGACGTTGCAGTGTAGCGGCGGCTTTGGCTTTTTCTTGCGCTTTCTTTAATGCTTCGTTCTCTTTCGCTTTCGCCGCATTTTCTTTCTCTAACGCCAGTTTTTTCTTCTCTTCAAGCAAACGTGTTTTTTCAGCCTGCTTGGATTTTTCAATGGATTTTAAACGTTCTTTTTCAGCCAATTCCGCGGCTTTTTTAGCCTCTTCGGCCTTCGCTTTCTCAGCGTCTGCCTTGCTTTTCTCCAGTTTCGCTAAACGCTTTGCTTCTTCTGTTTTTTGACGCTCCAGCTCGGTTTTTTTCCGTTGTTGATCCGCCAGATTTCGTGCTTTTTCTGCTTTTTCTTGCTCAATTTTTTGACGTTCTTGTAACTCTTTTAAACGCTCACGCTCTTGTTGCGTTTTAGCCACTAACTGCTGGCTTTCCTGCTTTTTGGCCGCCTCTTGAGTTCTCACCTTTTCCAGCTGTTGTTGTACTAAACTGGCGTCTACCGCAAACGTTTTCAAAGGTTCTATACGATGAACATCGATAACTTCAGTGTTATCTCCTTGTGAGGCTACCTTTATCACCTCACTTGACTCTGACCATTCAATCGTTATAAGCAATGCTAGAATAACATGCAATAGCACCGAAACCCCAACCGCAATAGGATGCTTTAAAATAAAACCAATCATTTAACGGTAACCCCTTCAGGCTGAGTTAGCAAAGCCACTTGCTCAACGCCATTGGATTTCAATAACACAAAAATATGCACTACTTTACCATAAGGCGCAGATTGATCTCCTTGGATGTAAACCATTTTATTTGGATCTAATTGAGTCCGCGCCATCACCTCGGCCACCAATGATTCTAAATCTTTATTGCTTAACATAACATCAGGCTGCTCAGACGTTTTATACATCCCTTCCTGAGTTACTGTAATCACAAAAGGCTTAGTTTCATCTTCTAGTTTTTGTTGTTTTTGGCTGCTAACCTCAGGCGTGCTAGGTAAATTAACCGTCACCGCTTGCTGTGCAACAGGCACAGTGATCATAAATATAATCAATAAAACAAGCGTAACATCCACATAGGGCACCACATTAATTTCAGCAATTAAACGTTTTTTTTGTCTCTGACTACGAAATCCTGTTTGCACTTTTACACCCTACCCGTTTATTTTTTTACTAAAAGCACATCTCGTTGCAAAGACGTTAATAAAGCCTCTGCAAAATTTTCATAATCGCCTAATAAACGATCCGCCTTATTACTTAAACTGTTATAGGTAATCACCGCAGGAATCGCGGCAAACAGTCCAATAGCCGTCACAATCAATGCTTCAGAGATTCCTGGTGCAACCGCCGCCAGCGTAGCATTCTGCATTTCGCCCAATCCTTGAAAAGCATGCATAACACCCAACACCGTTCCAAACAACCCAATATAAGGTGCTGATGAACCAATGGTGGCTAGAATAGATAGGCGATTTTCTAACTTATCTGCCTCCTTAGAAAAAGCGACCTTCATCATGCGTTGCGCACCAGAGATAAGATCCGTGGTTTCCATGGCCCCCAGCTTTCTTAAACGAAGAAACTCTCTAAATCCTTCTAAAAAAATATTAGACAAGCCTTCGCCATGATGTTTTGACATTTTATCGTGCTGATAAAATGACGTTAAATCTGGAGATTTCAAATACGCATCCATAAACATATCAGCGACTTTTTTTGCCTTACGTATCTCATGCCATTTACTAAACGCAACGGCCCAAACCATTAAAGACATAAACACAAGCAACAACATAACAAGCTGTACAACTGTACTCGCGCCTAATACTAACTCCACAAAACTACCGTCCATTATTCCTCCTTAAAATTACGTATTGTAACCGTATTTACAGTAACTATATGTATAATTTAAATTTCAGCTTTTTAAATTTCAGCTTTTAATAAATTTAAATGTTTATAAGCATTGGAGGTCGCCATGCGACCTCTAGGGGTTCTAACGAGAAACCCTTGTTGCACTAAAAAAGGCTCTATTACATCCTCAATCGTGCCACGCTCCTCGCCCAAAGCGGTTGCCATATTATCAATGCCAACTGGCCCCCCTTCAAACTTCTCAATCAACATTTCTAAAAATCGACGATCCATTTTATCCAATCCCAAGCGGTCAACCTCTAATAATTGCAAGGACAAATTCGCAATATCGGGGGTGATAATACCACCCCCTTTTACTTGTGCATAGTCCCTAACGCGTCTTAATAAACGATTCGCAATTCTAGGCGTACCACGTGAACGTCTGGCAATCTCTTGCGCACCCGTCTCCTGCGTATCTATACCTAAAATTTGAGCAGAACGCGTAATAATTTGCGTTAACTCCTCATCACTGTAAAATTCCAAACGTTGCACTAAACCAAAACGGTCTCGCAAAGGGGAGGTTAACAATCCAGCCCGCGTGGTTGCCCCCACTAACGTAAACGGTGGGATGTCAATTTTAACGCTTTGCGCAGCGGGACCATCGCCAATAATAATATCAATTTGAAAATCTTCCATGGCGGGGTATAACACCTCTTCCACAATCGGACTTAAGCGATGAATTTCATCAATAAACAACACATCATAGGGTTCTAAACGTGTCAAAATCGCCGCCAAATCCCCCGGCTTTTCAATGACAGGCCCCGAAGTTTGGCGCAATGTTACCCCCATCTCTTGCGCGATAATATTGGACAAAGTCGTTTTACCCAACCCTGGTGGGCCATAGAGCAGCACATGATCCAATGCTTCACTGCGCATTTTAGCCGCATCCATCGAGAGCTGTAACTGCTCCCTAACGGCAGTTTGCCCAATGTATTCTCTAATTTGTTGGGGACGCACCGAAGGCGCAGCGTACATATCATCCGCCACCTCTTGAGAACCAACAATACGGTCTGTTTCAATCATTTACAACCGCACTCCTTGCAATGCTCGTTTAATAAGCTCTTCCAATGAAAGCTCCGAATCATACACCGCAGAAACCATTTTTTCAGCCTGAACACTTTTATAGCCTAACGACACCAACGCCTCACATGCAGAATGTTGAGCGGTATTTGAAAATGCCGCTTTTTGAGGCGCTAAATCACCCTTTTCATCAAACGTAGTGGTCGTTGTTTCATACGACAATAAACCCGATTTAACCACATCTTTCAGGCGGTCACGCATTTCGATTTGCAACCGTTCGGCGGTCTTTTTACCCACGCCTGGAATTCTAGTCAATGCGGCCGTATCCCCTGTATCCACATATGAACAAAATTCATTCACCGCCATTGCAGACAAAATCGCCAACGCCATTTTTGCCCCGACCCCATTCACTTTAATAAGGGTTTTAAACAAAACTCGCTCAGGCTCCGAAGCAAAACCAAACAGTAGCATAGCATCTTCACGCACATGCATGTGCGTCAAAATCGTAACATCATTCTCAAGCGATTCCAACTGATAAAAGGTCGACATAGGCGCTTCAATTTCATAGCCCACGCCTTGCACCTCTAAAACTAATAAAGGCGGACGTTTGTGAACCAAGTTACCACGTAAAAAACCAATCATAAAATCGTATATTCCTTATTTTTAACCGATTAAATTATCTGATAGAGGGGGGGGGATAAATTTTAACATCATTTTTAAAGCAAACGTAATGATTCAAACACTCCCTAAAATTTAGTGCCTTTAGAGAGCAATTCAGGATCAATACCTAATGACATATAACGATCATGACACAATGCACACGCCAGCGCATCGGCGGCATCTTCTTGGGGGGTGTCTGTGAGTTTTAACAGATTTTGCACCATGTACTGAACTTGATCCTTAGTGGCATGGCCCTTTCCCACAATGGTACTTTTTATTTGCGTGGGCGTGTACTCCATAATCGACACGCCTTTGATGGCGCCCGCACATAAAATAACCCCCCTAGCCTGCCCTAAAATAAGAGCCGATTTAGGGTTTTTATAGATAAACACCTTCTCAACTGACATCACATCCGGCTGATATTGGTCAATCAGCTGACAAACTGACTCAAAAATATTTTTAAGCCGATCTGCCCCTGAAAACTTTTCAACCCGAATCACACCACTCACCACATAGGTTGGGTGATAACGACCCGATTCAATCACCCCAAACCCCGTTTTACGAGAACCAGGGTCAATGCCTAAAATACGTTTTAATTTTACCAAGCGAGTCTCTACATGTTTAAGAAATGAAAAAAAAGGGGGGGGGAGAAAAACTTAAAATAAAGTTTTTCTCCCCCCCCCTTTTACTCTATAAATCACTTTTTAACCAACCCCGCATTACGCGAAAATTCTAGCATTTTATCCAGTGATTTTAATGCTTTTAAGCGCACGGTTTCATCCACCAATACTTCACCTGTTTTATTTTTTAAACAACTGGCTAGGTTTTGTAATCCGTTCATTGCCATCCAAGGACAGTGCGCACAGCTTTTGCATGCGGTTTCTTTGTCAGCTGTGGGAGCAACCAATAATTTTTTATTGGGGGCTAACTGCTGCATTTTATAAAAAATACCTAAATCGGTTGCCACAATAAACGCTTGAGCGTCCATAGTTTTAACGGCATTAATTAATATTTTAGTTGATCCCACCACATCCGCTAACGCAATCACATCCGCTGGCGATTCTGGGTGCACCAGTACTTTGGCATTTGGGTGCTCTTTTTTCATCGCCTCCAACTCAAAGGTTTTAAACTCATCGTGCACAATGCAATGCCCTTGCCAGCGCAACATTTCAATACCGGTTTCTTTTTCAATCCAGTCACCCAAATGACGATCAGGTGCCCAAATTATTTTTTGACCTTGTTCTTTAATGTGTGTCACAATTTGCAATGCATTGCCCGACGTCACGACCCAGTCGGCAATCGCTTTTACTTCTGCACTGGTATTGGCGTACACCACCACCGTATAATCTGGATGCTCAGCACAAAATGCGGCAAATTCATCGGCGGGACAACCTAAGTCGAGCGAACATGTTGCGTCTAAGTCGGGCATTAACACGGTTTTTTCGGGCGATAACATTTTAGCGGTCTCACCCATAAAACGAACGCCACAGACCACAATGGTATCGGCGGTTGATTTTGCGCCAAAGTTTGCCATCTCTAATGAGTCGGCAACCACGCCGCCTGTCTCTTCTGCTAGGGATTGCAAATCGGCATCCACATAAAAATGTGCCACAATTTGAGCATTTTGCGCTTTGAGTAAAGCCTTAATTTCCGTTTTTAACATTGCTTTATCGGCATCATTAAGCGGCAAAGCACAAGGGGCATCCAACGCTAACTGTTCAATACGAGACTCCAGCTGAACGGGAATATCTGATACTTTTTTGGCGATTTTGGGTGATTTTTTTTGACTCATGGCTCTAAACTCTTTCTAAACTTTATTTAACGGCTTCTACAGTCGGCTTTCTATAACGCAAACCAAGGTCTTCTAACTGTGCATTATCAACCAGTCCTGGCGCGGCGGTTAATAGACAAGCGGCAGATTGCGTTTTAGGAAAGGCGATAACATCACGGATGGAGTCGACTTTTCCAAAAATCATAATCAAACGATCTAAGCCAAACGCCATACCTGCATGAGGTGGGCAACCATATTTAAGTGCATCCAATAAAAATCCAAACTTCTCTCGAGCTTCTTCTTCCGAGATACCTAATAGCTTAAAGACCGCTGCTTGCATCTCACTGTTGTGAATACGCACAGACCCGCCCCCTACTTCCAACCCGTTAATCACCAAGTCGTAGGCTTTTGAGAGCATTTGCTCTGGCTCATCGTGATTTAAAATTTCTTCGGTGGTGGCTTTTGGCTGAGTAAACGGGTGATGAATGGCGGTCATTCTTGCCGTTTTTTCATCGGCTTCAAACATTGGGAAATCAACCACCCAAACTGGTTTCCATTCGCCATTTAGCATATCAAGATCTTCGCCGATTTTAACGCGCAAAGCCCCCAAGGCTTCGTTGACCACTTTGGCATTGTCAGCACCAAAGAAGACAATATCGCCGTCCTCTGCACCCACACGCGCCATAATGTCCATCACTTGGTCGGGGAAGAATTTTACAATCGGAGATTGCAATCCTTCAATGCCAGCAGACAGATCATTGACCTTAATGTAAGCCAGTCCTTTTGCGCCATAAATAGCCACAAACTTGGTGTAGGCATCAATCTCTTTACGAGACATTTTACCCCCCCCTGGTACACGCAGTGCGGCAACGCGTCCTTTAGGGTCTTTTGCAGGTGCGGCAAACACTTTAAAGTCAATGTTTTGTAGCAGATCCGCCACGTCCACCAATTGCATATCAATTCGTAAATCGGGACGATCAATACCGTATTTATCAATGGCTTCTGCATAAGTCATGCGCGGAAACTCGTAATCAAACTCAACGCCAATCGCTTCTTTGAACAAGGTTTTGGTTAAACCTTCCATTAAGTCCATCACCGCATCCTCTTCCATAAAAGAGGTTTCGATATCCAATTGGGTAAATTCTGGTTGACGGTCGGCACGCAGGTCTTCATCACGAAAACAGCGTGTAATTTGGTAATAACGATCAAAGCCCGACATCATTAATAACTGTTTAAACAACTGTGGCGACTGTGGCAACGCAAACGATTTATTAAGGTGCGTACGACTGGGCACTAAGTAATCACGCGCCCCTTCTGGCGTAGATTTCGTCAACATTGGCGTTTCGATGTCCATAAAATTTTGGTCATCTAAATATCGACGCATGGTACGAGTTACGTTATAACGCAACATCATGATTTTTTGCATCTCTTCACGACGCAAATCAAGATAGCGGTATTTAAGACGAACCTCTTCGCTCACGTTCTTTTCATCTAACTGGAACGGAATCGGATCAGCCATGCTAAGTACGTTTATATCGGTGGCAACAATTTCAATTTTACCCGTTGTCATATTGGGGTTAATTGTACCTTCTGTACGTGAGATAACGTTGCCCGTAATTTGTAACACACACTCCGCACGCAAGCGTTCTGCTTTGGCAAAAATCTCGGCGGTGTCCGGATTCACGACAACTTGCACAAGCCCTTCACGATCTCTTAAATCGATAAAAATTACCCCTCCATGATCACGACGGCGATGAACCCACCCTGCGACAGTGACGATTTGATTAATAAATTTTTCGGTGACTTGCCCACAATACTGCGTACGCATATTACTTTGATTCCTTTGGTTTTTCTGATACGTTTAATTCCGCTATTTCTGGCACAATAACACCACCCGAAATAACCATTTTCAATGCTTCTTCTACTTTAATATCCAGTTCAACAATGTCGTCTTTAGAGGCCATGATAAAAAAACCCGAGGTTGGGTTAGGCGTGGTTGGAACAAACAAGTTCACCACATTATTCATTTGCGTTTTTTGCTGAGCTTCGCCCCGTAAATCACTGGTTTGAAACCCCAGCGTCCATAAGCCAAGGCGAGGATACTGAAGCAAATACACTTTTTGAAACGTTTGATCACCCGATCCAAATACCGCCTGAGAAATTTGTTTTGCTGCATTATAAATAGTACGAACCAAAGGAATCCGAGATAAAAAAGATTCCCAAACTGCAACGACTTTACTGCCTAAAAAGTTAGCAACTACAATACCCGTTAACAAAATAAGCGTAAGTGATAACAGCACCCCAAACCCTGGAATATCCATACCAATCAACGCTTCGGGGCGATACTCTGGCGGCAAGAGCAGTAAGCTTTTATCAAACAGATCCACTAAAAACTTAATGACAACAATGGTTACACCTAATGGCAACCAGACCAATAAACCTGCAATTAAATATCGCTTAAAATAGGACACTCGAAACAACCTGCTCAACATAAAAAGGGAGAAAACAGGTTATTATAAAGGAATTGGATGTTATTTTGAAAAACTACTGAAAAGAAACGATAAAGGAGGCGATAAAGCGCTTAAATACATACTAAAAAATTATTTCTATACATACAGCTCAAGAGGCGGGGCATTCGCCAAACGCTTAATAATGTCTCCACGTGTCACAATTCCAATGGGCTGCTGAAACACATTCATGACCACCAACGCCCCAATTTCATACTGAGTTAACACCTTGGCAACCTGCCGAATATCGGTATCAGCAACCGTTGTCACCACTTGGGCAGACATTACATCAGCCACAGTTTCGCGCTTAGCGCCTTCAAGCGCTCCGCTGTCCCCCACGATCACCCGCTTTAACAAATCCCGTTGCGAGCAAATACCCACTAAATTATCTAAGTGTAAAACAGGAAAATGCTCAATTTTATGCTCTTGCATTAAGCGCCAAGCCTCTTCAACCGTGCTTTCACTAAAAATAGTTTTAACAGGTGTACTCATTATTTCAGACACCTTCACCACCACACGGCGCGTTCTATTTTTTTGCTTTCCTTTGTAAGCACTCAGCGCAACAGAATTTGCTTGATACTGAGATTGTTGAAAATCGGCTCCAGCATCCAAACTAAAAAGGTCTTGAGGCTCCTCACCCGCCGCACTGCTTCGCCGTATTGGTTCAACTTTAAGCGGTGGTACAGATTGAGAAGCACCAATAAAGCTCTGTCCCTCTGGACTATAAACAACAAACATACATACCTCCAGTAAAGAATCTTATCTTATCATAAAAGGTTATCGGCCGATTATTAAAAATACTTAGCTTTATTTTGTAAAATAATTTTACGAGGCATGAAATATCGTGAGAATTAAACGCATCATTGCATCTAAACACCTGATTTTTTAAACGCTAGATAATTCCCGACTAATTGACTATACTATTCTCGTTTTTATTATTTTTTAAATGTACATAAGGATTTTAATATGTCAGTTCTAGTCACCAAACAAGCTCCAGATTTCACCGCCGCAGCGGTACTTGCCGACGGTTCAATCGTTGATAACTTCAACCTAAAAAGCCACATCGCTGGAAAATACGCGGTTGTTTTCTTCTACCCGTTAGATTTTACCTTTGTTTGCCCGTCTGAAATTTTAGCGTTTGATCACCGTGTTGAAAAGTTTAAATCACTGAACACCGAAGTCATCGGTATTTCTGTTGATTCACAATTTACGCACAACGCATGGCGCAATACACCAGTTAACGACGGCGGTTTAGGCCCCGTTAAGTTCCCATTGGTTGCCGATTTAGGGGGTTCCATCATGGAAGCTTACGGAATTGTTCACCCAGCAAATATTGCACTGCGTGGCGCGTTCTTAATTGACTTAAACGGCGTAGTTCGTCACCAAGTGGTTAACGACCTTCCATTAGGTCGTAACGTTGATGAAATGGTTCGCATGGTTGAAGCACTTCAGTTCCACGAAGAAGTAGGCGAAGTATGCCCAGCGGGCTGGAACAAAGGCGACGAAGGCATGTCTGATACACCTGAAGGCGTTGCAGAGTACCTAAGCAAGAACGCTGATAAACTGTAATAAACAGATAGCGTTAAGACCTTTATTTAATTTGCTCAACGCGTTAACATAAAGGTCATCAAAGAATGTCTAAAAGGCCGTCAAATTGACGGCCTTTTTTTATGGAGCTTGTCTTGCAAAATCAATTAAAAACCTACCAACAGCGTGTTAACCAACACCTAAAACAGAACCTAGCACAACTGGACAACAAGCAACCCAGCATACCCGCTATCCTAATTGAAGCCATACAATACGCTACGCTAAACAAGGGTAAGCGCCTGCGCCCTGCCCTGATTTATGCCATCGGCGAAGCACTCAACATTCCACTCAAGCAACTCGACAGCGCCGCTTGCGCCATAGAGCTAATTCACAGCTACTCGTTAGTGCATGACGACCTGCCCGCCATGGACGATGACGACCTTCGCAGAGGCCAAGCAACCTGCCACATTCAATACAATGAAGCCACCGCCATTTTAGTGGGCGATGCTCAGC
>JAKISK010000002.1 GCA_021648625.1 Thiomicrorhabdus sp.
TAATGACTTTAAGGGCGGTTTTACGACGATTCAAGGCGAGTTCATCGGCTTGCTTGGGGCGATAGCCTCTCTTGCCTGTATTTCGCTTGATCTCCCTCCCTATGGTTGAAATATGTCGGTTTAACTCGGACGCAATATTTTTATAGCTCATCCCTGTTTTCAAGTAGGCTTTTATCTGATATCGTTCTTCTATGGTCAACTGGTTATAGGTCATATGCAATTTCCTGTGGTAAGAAAAGGGCATTCTATTTCAGTTGGCCTTTTTCTTACAAGTTAATTGCACTTGTTATGCGAATTCAAGATGTTAAATTAAACGGAATGAGAGAATTAAACTTTAATGAGATTGAGGAAGTTAGTGGGGGAAATCCTTGGCTTATTTACACTGCCTGGGTAGCTCTAGGGACGTTTGTTACCCGGACTTTATATGTTCCTAAGCAGAGTGATTCTTGGACAGGTAGGTCTGATGGAGCTTGGGGGGATGGGCCTAGACAACCTGCTATACGACGTTAAATGTAAATCATACATGACTGTGTGGGCAAAATATCGCCCATACAGATCTATATTTATTGAGACTTAAGTATGTTTAAAAAAATTATGTTATGCCTGTTTTGGGTGTCTGCCCCTCTCAATAGAGAGCTATCTGTAATAAAAAAATTCTTAATCGTATTGGAAATTTCCCTCAGACTTATTGTCATGATATGGGCTTTTACCATTATATTACTATTGCCAGCATGGTTTTCTGAGAAGCACGTTATTAACGGCCATATTATTTATGCAAATAATAACGTGAATTCTGAATTATTACAAAATATACTAGATATAACTAATGAAAGAATGAAAAAAACTGGCATTGATGGATCTGAATCATTACTTACCATTTATTTACATAATAATGACATTCTTTTTTCTCTGTCGGCAATCAGATTTCCTTCTAATGTAAAAGCTGTGCATGAAGGAATTATCTTTAAAAGAATGCACGTTAGCTTAAATGAAGAAGGTATACATATCAACGGAATACCTAACCAAGACTGGTTAAGTATTATAATCACTCATGAAAGAATTCATAATCTACAATATAAACGCTATGGAATATTAACTTATACACTATTTATCCCTGAATGGGTTAAAGAAGGTTATGCAGGATATATAAGCCGTGGCCGCGTTCCTTCTGATAAGGATTATGAGGAATGGTTAAGGAGAATAAACGCAGGTGAAAATATTAATAAACATTTTGAATACTCGATTTTAGTGCGCCATGCAATTGACAAGATGGGATATAGCCCTGATGAGCTACATAATGATGAAGTGGATCATGAAATGGTTAAAAAATCCTTGCTTATTTGGGTAGAAAAGGAGCTAAAACAAGCTGTCAAAAATGCATGATTTTGAAAAAAAGGAATACAATAATGAAGCTAATTAAGAATTTTAAACGTAATCGAGCTATAAAATCCTATATAAAAAATCTTCCAAACATGTTAGAAAAAGATTATGGAAGTCGAGCCTCTTATACACCAATGCAAGTCCATAAAACAATTGAGCGTTATCGTCTTAGTATTGTTTCAATTTCTGCTGGGATTGCTGTGTTTTCAACTAAAGAAGAATTTGATCAATATTTTTATGAAACAGGCAACTCTTATAACTATGATGAAATTCGTTCTGAGATAGCAGACAAACATTTCCAAGGAAACATTGATTTTACAGTTGCAAGCTCTTCACCCATGCCATCTGCACATAACAATCACATAGATACCGACGGAGGTGGCGATGGGGGTGGAGGAGGTAGTTAACAAAAGAGCAAGCTTGTAATACAGCGTTTGGAGCAACGATCTGTTAGTGTTTCTAAAAAACTACCCCCCTCTCTCCTGTAATAAAAACACATTACAAAAACAACTAATTACCCTAAAAACACTCCTTTTGGCCTATAGACATTAATCATGGGTATGTTTAAATGGATGCAATACATTAAGAGCATGTGATTAAACACGATGCCACAACGTAGTGAAACTGAACATTTAAGAAATGAATCCATGATGAAAGAAACCCTATCAGAAGAAGCCAAAAAAATTGCAGGTACAAAAATGAAACTTGCTATCGGAATTACCGTTCACTGTGCTGTTGTTATCTATATGATAGCACGGCTTTTTTATGATATTCCTCCTCCTAATTGGATGCTTGATGCTGCTACGATTTCCTATGCGGGGTTTGGTTCAATTTACTATTTAACTTTGATTTATAGATTAAACCTTAAGCTTAAACATGCCTCGCCTGATTTTCGTTGACAACCTTGTGAATAGAGCTCCCACAAACAGTCTATTATTACTGGTGTAATACTCAATTGCGATGCCAATGCTTAATTAAGACAATCCTTCAAACTAAAAAACTAGTATTCTTACTCACCATATATTTTTCTTTTTTTACGTTGCTTGCTATCTTTGATTACTACACATCTAATATTAAACTATTTCAAAATACAGAAAACATCACTGACTTCTTATCCTCCTATTTAATATTGTTTGCCCTTACCTATTTATACATGTTTTTAGACTGCTTTTACATTAAGATAATGAAAAACTATCTTAAGTTTACAAAAAAAGAGCTCCAACCTCACTCTAGAACTATATTTATAATGTCTTTTACATTAATTAATTTAGCTATATTAAATCGATCTTTATACTAACTTGAATTCACCACATGAGAAGACAAAATAAAGGGGTCAATCCTGTTTTACAATATATAAAAACGTCAGTACCATTTTTTCTTAAATACAATAAACATCAGCTCTAAATTTTCCAAAAAATATCCCCCCCTACTCAAACGAATCAAAAAATTATTGTCTATTTTATAAACGAACAAACTCAATTCAAGCAATTCTTTACCACACGAAATGACGCAAGCACAATGCTACCGATTTCACACATCACAACAAATATCCATATCCTAAAAATAGTTATTTTGACCTATAGACATTCCTTTTGGGTGTGTTTAAATGGACACAACAAATTAAGAACACGTTATTAAAAAACGCACTTAATTCAAGACCACTAACCCAATCGTTTGGAGAGACAATTATGTTTAAAAAACTAACCATCGCCTTAGCCCTATCCGCTTCCATGCTCAGTTATACCAACATGACATTTGCAAACAGTGACGTAGATGCAGCGCAACTAGAAGCCGTTATCACCGCTAAAATCGCCGCAACATCAAAAGGGTCTGAGTCCATTGAAGACATAATGAGTACCATACACAGTGGTTCACCCGTTGCGCTAGAGACCCGAGCGCAAATGGAACAAATTCTTCCTGCTGTGGATATGAATGCATCTTTGGTAGAGTTTAGTTTTGTAGGACAAGCTGGCGATTATGCGGTTGCAAAAATCAAAGAAAAAGCAGAAAAAATCACCGGCCCTGCACAATTTAAAAGCAATGAAATGGAACAGTTAATTGTCTTTAAACAAGAAGATGGGCAATGGAAAATCTGGCAAGCCAGTGTTTTGGATATAAAGTATTTATAACCGAATCTTAAAAACAAAAAACGCCCTGGTTAAATAAATAACCAAGGCGTTAAAAGTTTCCGGTGTTGGTTACTGCCAGTACCAGAAAAAATGGCTTTTAAACAATTTTGTTTAGAAGCTTTACATAAGACAGCGTAATTATACGCTATTAATGAGGTAACTCAAAATGAATGATGTTAAATTAAACGGAATGAGAGAATTAAACTTTAATGAGATTGAGGAAGTTAGTGGGGGTTGGTTTATCCCTGGTGCTCTACTTGGTGGAGGCTATGCCGGTATTCGTCAAACCTATGATAAGTTTGACGCAATACTTGATGGTAGAGAGATCCCTGATTATCGGCCTGGTGCTATTCTAGAAGCGGCTATATCGGGAGCTGGTGCAGGGTAACTTAGGTGATAGATATTTTCCATCGCGCCGTTAAATAACAACGTTGTAAAATTAATATAGCATGATTACTAATTATTGGTCATGCTATACCCTAATCCCCAGATAGAAAATACGTTTATAGCGCAAACCCTTGACGCACCTAAAAAATGTAAAAAAGGACGCATCACCAATAAGGTGACATTGTCTTTTTTACATTCAACTATGCACATCAATTGCTTACACTCTAATTCGCATTTCTATCTAAGGATTAAGGCTATTATATGAAAAACAGCCATATAAGCAAACCGAGTAAAATATGCCACACAATTGTTTCACTAAAATACATTTTAAAATAACAAAAAATTTATTTAAATCCCATATTATACTGTTCACTTTACTGGCCGTTTTAAATGTTTATGTAGACGTTTTATTCTTACCGAATACACCTATAAAATTTTTATTCGCTTATATCATTTTATTTATTTTTGCTTGGCTATCCAAGATTCCAAATTGTTTATATATCAATTTTATGATAAAAAAAATGGGGTATGTAGAAAAAGAAATCAGCCCTTATTCATCTCCTGTATTTGCCGTTATCTTTTTACTCATTGCCACCCTACTCATGTCTGTACTCGGAATACTGTAATCATCCAACAATAAACACCTAGCGCTCTAAATTATTCAAAAAATATCTCCCCTACTCAAACGAATCAAAAAATTATTGTCTATTTTATAAACGAACAAACTCAATTCAAGCAATTCTTTACCACACAAAATGACGCAAGCACAATGCTACCGATTTCACGCATCACAACAAATATCTATATCCTCACAAATGATTATTTTGACCTATAGACATTCCTTTTGGGTGTGTTTAAATGGACACAACAAATTAAGAACACGTTATTAAAAAACGCACTTAATTCAATACAACTAACCCAATCGTTTGGAGAGACAATTATGTTTAAAAAACTAACCATCGCCTTAGCCCTATCCGCTTCCATGTTTAGCTATACCAATATGGCATTTGCAAATAACGATGCGGATGTTGCGCAATTAGAAGCCGTTATCACCGCTAAAATCGCCGCAACATCAAAAGGGTCTGAGTCCATTGAAGACATAATGAGCACCATACACAGTGGTTCACCCGTTGCGCTAGAGACCCGAGCGCAAATGGAACAAATTCTTCCTGCTGTGGATATGAATGCATCTTTGGTAGAGTTTAGTTTTGTAGGACAAGCTGGCGATTATGCGGTTGCAAAAATCAAAGAAAAAGCAGAAAAAATCACCGGCCCTGCACAATTTAAAAGCAATGAAATGGAACAGTTAATTGTCTTTAAACAAGAAGATGGGCAATGGAAAATCTGGCAAGCCAGTGTTTTGGATATAAAGTATTTATAATCGAATCTTAAAAATAAAAAACGCCCTGGTTAAATAAATAACCAAGGCGTTAAAAGTTTCCGGTGTTGGTGACAGCCAATACCAGAAAAAATGGCTTTTAAACAATTTTGTTTAGAAGCTTTAATAAAAGCAGCGTAATTATACGTTATTAATGAGGTAACTCAAAATGAACGATGTTAAATTAAACGAAATGAGAGAATTAAACTTTAATGAGATTGAGGAAGTTAGTGGGGGGCTTGATTGGCGTGATACTTTTGGGATTGCGGGAGCTGCTGTCGGCACTGTATTAGGTAGAGGTAATGCTTGGGCTACAGCAGG
Organism: Thiomicrorhabdus sp.; assembly: GCA_021648625.1. Lineage (GTDB taxonomy): Bacteria > Pseudomonadota > Gammaproteobacteria > Thiomicrospirales > Thiomicrospiraceae > Thiomicrorhabdus. The sequence goes on from JAKISK010000002.1 coordinate 5,596, forward strand.
AGGAACAGCAGCAGGTCTGTCATTATATGACTATGGTAACACCTTATATCGTTCATGGGCACTTAACGACTACAATCGCAATCCTTATGGTTGGTAACAAATTCAAAGAAGCTAAATTTAACACCAAAAATTAAAATTAAGCTTTGAAGAAATTGGCCTATCTATAAAAAGTTAATGAGTATATAACTCATTAACTTAAGGGACTCTAAATCTATTTTTGGATAAAAAATGAAAAAAACAACCGAACTTAATTTTTATTTGAATATGGTTACCCATGTTGCAGTTGCAACATACATGTTTTTAAATTTTTTCTATGGCGTGGAATGGAACATCGATATACTAGTTTTTATAATAACGGGAATATTCCCTATATTTTACTTAATTAAACTCAGGGCAACAAAGAAAGAATAAAAAGGTCAGTGCCATTTATCCTTCATAAGGCTAATTTTTCTTCAAAAAAATAGAAAATTGGTGCATTTGTTCTTGAACACAACAAGGATAAGCTCTCAATTATTCAAAAATACCCCCCTACTTAAAGAAATCATTGTCTATTTTATAAACGAACAAATTCAATTCAGGCAATTCTTTACCACACAAAATGACGCAAGCACAATGCTACCGATTTCACGTATCACAACAAATATCCATATCCTCAAAATGATTATTTTGACCTATAGACATTCCTTTTGGGTGTGTTTAAATGGACACAACAAATTAAGAACACGTTATTAAAAAACGCACTTAATTCAATACCACTAACCCAATCGTTTAGAGAGACAATTATGTTTAAAAAACTAACCATCGCCTTAGCCCTATCCGCTTCCATGTTTAGCTATACCAATATGGCATTTGCAAACAGTGACGTAGATGCACAGCTCAACTAGAAGCCGTTATCACCGCTAAAATCGCCGCAACAACAAAAGAGTCCGAATCCATTGATGACATGATGAAAACCATACACAGTAGCTCACCCATTGCGTTAGAGTCCAGAGCGCAAATGGAGCAAATATTTCCTGTTGTGGATATGAACACTTCTTTAATTGAGTTTAGCTTTGTCGGACAAGCGGGCGATTATGCGGTTGCCAAAATCAAAGAAAAAATAGAAAAAGTGACAGGTCCTGCGCAATTTAAAAGCAATGAAATGGAACAGTTAATTGTCTTTAAACAAGAAGATGGGCAATGGAAAATCTGGCAAGCCAGTGTTTTGGATATAAAGTATTTATAATCGAATCTTAAAAACAAAAAACGCCCTGATTAAATAAATAACCAAGGCGTTAAAAGTTTCCGGTGTTGGTTACTGCCAATACCAGAAAAAACGGCTTTTAAACAATTTTGTTTAGAAGCTTTAATAAAAGCAGCGTAATTATACGCTATTAATGAGGTAACTCAAAATGAATGATGTTAAATTAAACGGAATGAGAGAATTAAACTTTAATGAGATTGGGGAAGTTAGTGGGGGGTCATTTTTTCAGAATTTTTTCCCTGCACACACTGCACAATTTAGCAAAAATCCTATTGGTGGTTCTCCAGAGTCTCAAGTACGCTATGCTAACTCTATTAACTTATTTCGAGAAATATCAACAACAACCGCTGGTTTTTTTGGGAACAAAGGAGTTGATTTCGCTACTAAACAAATACCAATATTTGTTTTTAATAATCCTTGGAATTATTAAAAAATATTTTTTTAGTCCTAAGCCTAAATGAAATATTATATCCTTTATTTTTTATATGCTTAAATCAGTCGATCATTAAGTCACTAAAAAATGTGGCTACTTGGTACCTACTAGGTAGTCACAACAAAATAAATATTTAAGGCGCCTTATGGATTTAATAATTACTTTTATTATTGAAATGTCACGAATTATCGGTAGACGTATTGTTCGATTTTTAAATTTTACTGACATTAATGAAGAAATAGAGAGTGTAATAGGTTTAATTTTTATAGCTACTTTAATAGCTACTTTAATATTTATTGGAATCAAAACCCTATTTTAAGTAAAAACACAAAAAGAAGTAAACTTGAATTCGCATCATAAACACAACTGATCCTAAGCTGTTAATAAATCAACAGATTTCTCTAGAAACATCTCAACAGGCTATTTTCCGTCTCGCGACTTTCGAGAGGCCGTCTATTGAAAAAAAAAGAGGGCTATCCTGCTTTACAACAGATAAAACCAGGCAGATTAAATTCAATCAACTCTCTAATGCTTTACCGCACGAAATGACGCAAACTCAATGCTACCGACTTCACTTATCAAAACAAATACCCTACCCTAAAATGGTTGTTTTGACCTATAGACATTCCTTTTGGGTATGCTTAAATGGACACAACAAATTAAGAACATTTGATTAAACTGCGATGCCACAACGTAGTGAAACTAAACAATAGTTATTATGAGAAAATCGCATGAATAATCTAACTGGGTATCTAATAGATGCAATAAGGTCAAGTATCATTGGAATACTAGCCTTAAGCATCATTTTTTTTTCCGAAGCTCTCTCAACCTCTTGGTTCGCTTTATTGACGACAGTATCAATAATAACGATTTGTCGAGCAACAACAACCTTTATTCTGTTATACACTTTTCGTAAAAAACATAAACCCATTGGAAACATAACTATCTATATATATGAAGGAATAAACTTTATTGGCATAGCCTCTGCCGTGTTTATTGGAGCATCAATTATGAACGAAAGCCTTCAATTCTCATAGTTAGAAGGAAACAACCCTATTTTACAATATATAAAAGCATAAAAAGGTCAGGACAAGGCTAATTCCTCGACCCTGTAAAAAAAACAGTGCATTTGTCCTTGAACACAATAAGGATAAGCTCTTAATTTTTCAAAAATACCCCCCCCCCTACTCAAAAAAATCAAGAAATCATTGTCTATTTCATAATCGAACAAATTCAATTCAGGCAATAATGCTACCGATTTCACACATCACAACAAATATCCATATCCTCAAAATGATTATTTTGACCTATAGACATTCCTTTTGGGTGTGTTTAAATGGACACAACAAATTAAGAACACGTTATTAAAAAACGCACTTAATTCATACAACTAACCCAAGAGTTTGGAGAAACCATTATGCTTAAAAAACTAACCATCGCATTAGCCCTATCCGCTTCCATGCTCAGTTATACCAACATGGCATTTGCAAACAGTGACGTAGATGCAGCTCAACTAGAAGCCGTTATTACCGCTAAAATCGTCGCAACATCAAAAGGGTCTGAGTCCATTGAAGACATAATGAGCACCATACACAGTGGTTCACCCGTTGCGCTAGAGACCCGAGCGCAAATGGAGCAAATTCTTCCTGCTGTGGATATGAATGCATCTTTGGTAGAGTTTAGTTTTGTAGGACAAGCTGGCGATTATGCGGTTGCAAAAATCAAAGAAAAAGCAGAAAAAATCACCGGCCCTGCACAATTTAAAAGCAATGAAATGGAGCAGTTAATTGTCTTTAAACAAGAAGATGGGCAATGGAAAATCTGGCAAGCCAGTGTTTTGGATATAAAGTATTTATAATCGAATCTTAAAAAAAACGCCCTGGTTAAATAAATAACCAAGGCGTTAAAAGTTTCCAGTGTTGGCTGTAACCAATACCAGAAAAAATGGCTTTTAAACAATTTTGTTTAGAAGCTTTAATAAAGCAGCGTAATTATACGCTATTAATGAGGTAACTCAAAATGAATGATGTTAAATTAAACAGAATGAGAGAATTAAACTTTAATGAGATTGAGGAAGTTAGTGGGGGGCGTAATGATTTTTGGCCTGGCGGACCTATTGGTGGGGGAATTTATGTGTTTAACCATACGTACGATAGCTTTCAGGCAATCGGTCAAGGTAAACCCTTACCAGAGTTTAGTAGTGGTGACTTTGCACAATCCATATTTGGCGGAGCTATTGCAGGCGGAGCATTAAGCCACTGGCGTAAATTCTTCTAGATTTAGGTTATTTATAAAGAGTCAGAATTTTGTTCTGGCTCCCCTTTTTCTCTGAAGGACTATAAGGAAAAATACTACATGTGGTGTAAATGTTTAAATGAAATAAACCCTCTACTGATTTTGAAAGGGTCTGTTTATAAAAAAATTTTACAGCTCAGCATCTTTGTGCTATATATTCTAGCCGCCCATTTCTTGGGTTTCTCTATCATTTCTTGGTCAACATCTTTCCAAGAAACATTGTGGGGATATGTGATTCTTATTATTTTCATATGGCTTTCGCTATACCCTAACTGCCTATATACTGAAACTATGATAAAAAAATTTGGTTATAAAAAAGAAGAAATTAGCCCTTATTCAATCTATATTTTTATAGTCATTTTTTTATTTATTGCTATTACAGTTATAAAAATTATGTAGTTTAAAATAGATTGAGACCTTTACACGAGCACCAAATATTTTCTATCAAACCTAATAAAAAAAGGGAACAATCCTGTTTTACAATATATAAAAGCATAAAAAGGTCAGCATAAGTCTAACCCCTCTCCAAAAAAACAGTGCATTTGTCCTTGAACACAATAAGGATAAGCTCTCAATTTTTCAAAAATATCCCCCCTACTCAAACAAATCAAGAAATCATTGTCTATTTCATAAACGAACAAATTCAATTCAGGCAATTCTTTACCACACGAAATGACACAAGCGCAATGCTACCGATTTCACTCATCACAACAAATATCCATATCCTCAAAATGATTATTTTGACCTATAGACATTCCTTTTGGGTATGTTTAAATGGACACAATAAATTAAGAACACGTTATTAAAAAACGCACTTAATTCAATATCACTAACCCAATCGTTTGGAGAGACAATTATGTTTAAAAAACTAACCATCGCCTTAGCCCTATCCGCTTCCATGTTTAGCTATACCAATATGGCATTTGCAAATAACGATGAGGATGTTGCGCAATTAGAAGCCGTTATTACCGCTAAAATCGCCGCAACAACAAAAGACTCAGAATCCATTGAAAATATTATGAAAACCATCCACAGCAGTTCACCTGTTGAACTAGTATAGCAAAATAAATATTTAAGGCGCCTTATGGATTTAATAATTACTTTTATTATTGAAATGTCACGAATTGTTGGTAAACGTATTGTCCGAATTTTAAATTTAACTGAGCTTAATGAAGAAATGGAAAGCATAATAGGTTTAATTTTTATATCTACTTTAATCGCTATTTTAATATTTATTGGGATCGCAATCCTATTTTAAATAAAAAATTCAATCGAAAAAAGAACGGTATTCAATTCCATTAAATTAAGAAATAACTTAGTACCCTAATCCCTCTTCTATGCCCTGTAATGCACAAAAAAATCATCTATTCTTAAAATAGTTCTTCTGGCCTATCGACACTTAGTTTAAGTATGTTTAAATGGACACCACTGATTCAATATAACGAAATAAAATATGGAACCACAATTAATTGTATCTCTATCAGGGCTCTTAGGAATGACAGTTACCTTGATGGTAATTGGCATTACTTGGCTAAAAAGAAAGCCTTTAAATTCAGATTTCAATCAAGACTGTAAGGTATTTTATATCCGACCTGAGATACGTTTTTTGGGGCTATTTTTAGCTATTATCTCTATTACCGTGATGACTCTCGTAGTTTTTCTAATTCCTGTAGAAGAATTTAAGCCTAGTGACTGGGTAATGGCTTTTATATTTGGCATATTCATCGGTGGCTTTGGAAGTATAAGTGGCGTTATGCTGTTCATTATTCGCGCAAAGGTTAATAAGCATGGCGTATTAGGCTACTCTGCTTTAGGCATACCGCGCTTTATGGCATGGAGTGATTTAAACTTGATTGAATTTAGTGGAGGAATGCAAAGTTATAAATTGATAGGTTGTTCAGGCCATATTTACGTTTCAACATTAATTGAAAAAAAAACCGAATTTATTGCATTATTAAAACAAAATATTTTACCTGAAAAATTTGAAATAGACTTAAAGTCTCATCTTAATTCTAACGATTGTCCCGAAAAATTCATGTCTAAAAAACATTTTGAAAGCATGGTAAAACACGCGCCTACGGCATCAATATTACTCACTTTTTTTATCACGTTTTCTTTTCTATTTTTACCTCCCTATGCTTATGCTCTGTTTATTTCTGCTCTAGCAGGAATCATGCTTATAGGTAGCGCTACTGCTCGATATATATGGCCGAATTTACCAAGTTATTGGCTTATTATTTTAGATTTTTTAAGTATTATGTCTATGTCCATTCTTTCTAATTTAGCATGGTCAAAATATACACTTTATTTGGAGAGTCAAAATAGCATTGATAACTACACTCAGGTTTTTATTATGTTACAAACGCTCGGTACAACGATGTTATTTGTATTTTTAACGTTAATTACGGTCAAAAAAATGTATCTAACGAAAAAAATAGCTAAACATAAATGAAAAAACTATTACGCTTATTTTCAGCATTATTATTGTCCGCTCTACTTTTTGGTTGCAGCGAAGTCAATGTAACAAACACAAAATGGACATGTGAAAAAAATAAACAAACATGCAATGTTGTTTTTTCTGTCATCAATAAAAGTAACGAATCCGTAAGTACAGCCATTCTTATTCGAGCTTATGACCGAGTAGGCAGAGGTAAAGGAGCGATATCCAATATTCTTATTGGTGAAAAAACGATTAACATTATTTTGCTCCCAAATGAACACGTTTTTTTAAATGAAACACTCACCGTTCATGGGCGTGTATCAATGCTTGTTGCGACCATTATTAATAATAAAGACTAAAAAATTTTAACATCTAAGGTTAGAATCCGTTGCACTTATGATTCGAATTCAAGATATATTTTAGACCTTTGCACGAAAGGATACACAAATAAAAAAGGCTATTGTTAAATGAAACTCTCTCTTAAAACTTAGGTACAATCAATGTCAAAAAAAGGGGATTCATGGAAGAAATAATTTCTTTTATATTTATTTTGTTCTTTGTTGAAATCATTATGTTTGGTTTTTTTTATAGTACAGGATATTTTTTGACGCCAATCGTCTCACTGGGTAAATGGAAGCCCGATAAGGTCTTTAAAGAAGTGGACGTTAAGGTCAAAATTAAGCATCAATCGGGCATTTTATTGTTCAAAAAATCTACCCATGTTTACCTTGGCGTGGGTGGTGTGATTGGTTTAGGCGTTACGTTTTGGATTTTAGTTGTCGTCTTATTTTGGGTCACTCAGTCCTGAATTTGTAACGTCACTGCGGCATAAAACTTAAGCTATTGATTTATTACACTCAGGTTAAAGTATGTAATCAATAAAGGGGATTTTCTCCCCCCCTCCTTAACTAACGACTCGGATAATTTCCTCTGGCAATCAAGCCACCGTCTAACGTTAATACACTGCCCGTCATCCATGCGGTGGCATCCGATAGTAAATACGCCGTGGCTTCGCCCATCTCTTCGGTGGTGCCGTAGCGCCCTGCGGGGATTTTATCGTGCCATTTTTTGGCCATGCTGGGTTCTGATAAAATGGTTTGGGTGCGTTCCACGGGGACTACGCCTGGTGCCAATACATTGACTCGAATACCATGTTGCCCCCACTCGACCGCCTGAACTTTGCTCATGGCATCTAAACCCGCTTTGGAGGCGGCGTAGGCCGAAAACCATTCGCAGGTGGCTTGTGCATGGATGCTGCTGTTATTAACAATTGCACCCCCCTGTTTGGCGGCAATGCAGGCCTTTGCAAAGGCGGTGCTTAACAAGTAAGGGGCTTGTAAATTAACCGCCAAGGTGTTCATAAATTGTGTGCCGTCTGTGTCTTTTAAGGCGGTGGTTTTTGCAACCACCCCTGCATTGTTCACCAAACCGTCCAAGCCATTAAACACCGACCATGCCTGTTGAAAAAAGGGATTTATGGTCTCGGACTGTCTAAAGTCACACTGTAAAATCGTTGCATCTGCACCCAGCTCGGTTACCACTTTTAGGGTATTTTCAATGCCCGACTGATTACGATTAAAGTGCAACACCAGCTTGCACCCTTCACGTGCCAACACCTTTGCCATGCCAGCACCAATACCGCTGGATGCGCCGGTAATTAAAATACTCTTTCCTTTTAATCCTTTCACTTTTAGTCCCTTCTTAACACTCTATTTATTGCCCACAAAACGACCGCACAATATAAAAAACCCAGCCCCAAGAGCAATACCGCAATGGCGGCAAAAATATCAGGGGCTTTCATCAAGGTGGTCATTAACGACTCTTGATAATAAAAAAACCATTGATGCTCTGCTGGAAAAACCAAGGTATGCAGTGCATAAAAAATGGCTTGAGCATCCCATGCCATCACCATCGCACTTAACCCGAGCAAACTCGCTAATGTCCAACTCAGCGTATGGGCAAGGCGATTAAAGGTGTGCTTTAGTGCTTTAAACACAACAACCAGCAACACCAACAACCCCATCGCCCAATAGGCCGCTCGGGTTAATGCGTCTAATAAATTGGCCACGTCTTGCAGGTGAATGACTTCGGCTTGGTGTAAAAAGGTATCCACCACCTTACCTTGTAAATCGTAATACACCATATTGGCCAACCCTTGCCCACCATGATTAATGGCGGCCACAATCTCACCAAACAGCGCAATGTGTTGCGCACGCTCGGTCTGTTCAAACCCCGTTTTATGAATATTAAGCGGCGCATACTGTTCGATAATGGAAGCAAAATCCAGCGTATCGTACAAAAGAGGATAAAGAAAATTAACCCAACTTAAGGTGTGCCACGCAAAAAACAACGCCACAAAAAAAGCCAACAACACGATGCTGGCTTGAGCGGTGAAAAAGAGTGGTTTAACAAAAAAAGAATTAGACATGCCCTCTCCCGCTACCCAACCAAGCGTTGTAAACTGTCTTCACACGACGCCTTAAAAGCCGCTTCGCTTGCAAACAGTCATACAACTCCAAATTCACCTCATATCGTTGCAGATCACGCCTCCTCCCTTTTCTCTTTCAAAGCGGCAATGGCGGCTTGATGCTCTCGTTGCAGTTCTCGTATTAGCTCTGATTCGCTGGGCAAGTAGGGTAAATATTTGGCGGAAAAGAGTTGTTTTTGGTCGGCTAAAACGGAATATTTTGCCACGGCTTCACTTTTTTCGCTGCATAAAATTAGGCCAATGGTGGGGTTGTCATCGGGACGTTTTTGCTGTTCATCGTAAAGGCGTACATAGGTATCCATTTGCCCAACGTCCTGATGTTTGAGTTTGCCGAGCTTTAGATCAATCAATAAAAAGCATTTGAGTTTAAAATTGTAAAACACCAGATCGATGTAAAAATCTTCGTCATCAAATCGAATCCGTTGTTGGCGTTCAACAAAGGCAAAGCCTTTGCCCAGCTCAAGCAAAAAATGTTGCAGGTTGGAAATAATGCTCTGTTCCAATTCGCTTTCTTGATAGGTTTTGTCTTGTAAATTAAGAAAGTCTAAAATATAGGGATCGCGCAGGTAGTCTTTTACGGTTTCTTGTAGGGGGGTTGTTTTTTCTGTTGCCTCTATTGCCACTGTATTTTTATCTTTACTGGCAATAAGCCTTTCGTAATACAGCTTGCTTATTTGGCGATCTAGTGCGCGCGCGCTCCAGTTTTGTTCAATTGATTCACGAAGATACCACTCTCTCGCGCTGGCATTTTCTAAGCGGGTAAGGCTACGGTAATGCGTCCAGTTTAATTCGAGACGCACTGCGTCTCGTTTTGGAAATGCGAGATAAAAGCGACGCATATTCCGTAGGTTTGTAATATCAAATCCTTTTCCGTACTCTTTTGTAAGCTGTTTTGAAATGAGTTTTAGCTGCTGCTGACCATAACCCGCTCGCTCTTGGCCGGCCTGTTCATCTTCGATAATAAGTTGCCCAATATCCCAATAAGCCAACACCATTGCCGCATTAACCGCTTGCCTGACCTGTAATCTTGCCTGATTGATGATAGAGGAAATACCTTGAACTAACACGCCTGCTTCTTTTGTTTGGTGTTCTGTTTGTATAAGGTCATTACTCATAACTTCAACCCTAAAATATCGACTATTAATCCTTCAGCCAGAATTTTCGCTTTAAGATAAACGTCACGTAGGCGGTCTGCAATGGACCAAATAAAAGAGATCAGTTTATTGTGTGCGCTGTGGTTCATTTAGTGGTTCTCTTGGTGTGCGTATTTAAAATAACTTACGGTTTCATAAACCCCATCAACAACGTTGCAATGTTAGCGCGAAAAATTGATGTAAGCCGTGACGCTATGCCAACGTAATTTTTTCAGATGATAAGGTGATTTTTTTCGCTTTATACAGTCGTCCCAGCGTTTTTTTATAGTTGGCTTTACTGGTTCGATACTCTTTAAAAATGGCATCGGGTGAACTTTTATCGGTTAAGCTGGATTCGCCATTATTTTCGGCTAAAAAGGCCAAAATACGTTCACCCAATTCATCACGAGCTGCCGCACCATGTCGCTGTATTCTTAGGTTAATTTTATGGTCTGGACGAATGCCTTTAATGTACCCTTTGAGCTTTTGCCCCATACGCAGTGGCTGTAAAATATCCGAACTATGAATTAAGCCCAAATGCGTTCCGTTAATGACTGCGGTATACCCTAAATCGCTACGGCTTACCACTTGCAATTTTACTTCTTGGCCACTTTTAAAGTCGCCATTTTTTTCATGCAAATACCAACTTAATTTACTCGATGCGGCAACGCGCCCTGTGTTGTCCACATAAAGGTAAACACAATAAGAACGGTTTTCTTCCATTGGCACTCGCTGTTCTGCAAAGGGAACCATCAAATCTTTTGGCATTCCCCAATCTAAAAAAGCGCCCGTTCGATTTACTTGGTTTACCCTCAAATAAACCACCTCACCAACGGAAGCCAAGGGTTTATCGGTGGTTGCGACCAGGCGGTCTTGCGAATCTAAGTAAATAAAAAGATCCAGCACTTGGCCTACTTCTGTATTGTCTGGTACATAGCGAGCGGGCAATAGAATTTCACCCAAGTCACCTCCATCAACGTACACGCCAAATTCAACTAATTTAACGACTTTTAAAGGATTTATTTGCCCTATGTTTGCCATGCTGTAACCCCCCTATCAAAATAAATTCCCATTATAACGGGAGAACGCACCCCCCACGTAATATTCACCGAATGCATTCAGAACATCATCTTCGTAAAAACTGAATCCAATGGTTTCCCTGTTGTTTTATCATTTGCTTTGCCTCGTTTGTTCTTGGGTAATGTTGCATGACCAAAGCCCAAAACTTTTGAGAGTGATTGGGGTGAATTCGGTGGCACAATTCATGCACAATTACATAATCAATCACCCATTCTGGGGCTTGCCATAAACGCCAATTAAATTGCAACCGCCCGTCTAAACAACAACTGCCCCAGCGTGATTTATAGCCTTTAACGGTCACGCTTTGATAAGTCACGCCTATGCGTTGTGCATAATATTTTAATTTAGAGGGCAAGTAGGCTTGTGCGGTTTGAATCAAAAATTGTTCAAGAACAAAGCACACGTGTTGTTTGGATTGAGTGCCGCCAACAACGAAACAATGCGCACCTTTAATATGCACCTGTGGCATGGAATCATTTTTACCCCCCCCCTCATTGGAATGATTTGATTGCAAGACAATCGTCACGTTGCGACCTAAAAAGTGAAAAAATTCACCATTCTTTCCATGAAATTTTTGCACTTGTGGCTGGGTTTGTAATGTGTGTTCCAGCTTAGGTAAGGTGTGTATTAGCCATGTTTGATTGAGTGACAGCACGTTTTTCAAACGCTTATTTGAGTAGTGCTTAGGCACCAACACCACTATTTTATTGGCTTTAACTTTGAGTGCAATGGAGCTTTTGCGAGCCGTGCGCACAATTTCAAGCGTTTGATTGCCCACGGTGTGATGTGTTAGAGGGGAAGTAGATGATTTAAACATGGATTAAAACTGTTTTCACTTTAAAAATTAAGAGGGATTGTAAAGGAAAGCGATAAACTGATTTATACTAATGTATCTTATTTACACTATTTTTGATGCCACATGCCGCTACCTGACAAACAACATTTTACAATTTTTATCTCCATTTCAGGACTGTCTGCGCTTGAAAATTTATATGTGTTTTTACAATCCCAAACCGACCTAATCAACCTAAACATCAGTAAACAGATGCTAAAAAATTACGCTCAACGAGGCGCTATTTGGCTCAGTCGCCATTCAAACACACGTAAGCCTGAACGTTTAAGACGGCTCAAAAAAGTATTGTCACCCAATGATCGGCTTGAGTTTTACTATGAGCCAAGCCTCTTACACTCCGAGCCAACCCCACCCACCTTAATTGCAGACTATGAACAGTATTCCGTTTGGCTTAAACCCCGGGGCATGTTATCCCAAGGTTCTAAATGGGCCGACCATACTGCGTTGTATCGCTGGGTCGAGATGCATTACCAACCCAATAACCAACCACGACAATGTTGGATAGTGCACCGTTTAGATCGTGCCACCTGTGGCTTAATGTTACTGGCTCACAGTAAAAAAATGGCGGCAAAATTAAGTGCGCTGTTCGAACAAAAGCAAATTCATAAACGCTATCAAGCCAATGTTTGGGGGGATTTTCCTTGCACGCCACAAACATTCAACACCCCTGTTCAAGATAAACCTGCGGTGAGCCACGTGCAGTTATTAGAAAAATTATCCCCCCCCTCTTTCAGCTTAACCTTACCCAGTATATCGAGCGTTCAAATTACCATTGAAACAGGACGAAAACACCAAATACGTACCCACTTGTCACACGCTGGCTACCCTATTGTGGGGGATCGTTTGTATGGAAACAATGCGTACGACGATGAAAGTAAAGTGAAATTTGACTTGCAATTAACCGCCGATCAGCTTGAGTTTATCTGCCCCATAACTCAAGTAACACGTACTTTTGCATTAACCGAAGCACAACGAAACTTATACCTCTAATCCATAAAACGAGCCATCGGCATGACAAAAACCATTCAGTTTCCCATTAAAGGTACGTTTTATTATGCCGCCGATTTAGCAATTGAGGCGCAGTGCCTCACCCTAAAAACGCGCTTAACGTTTAAACGCGAACCAGACAATATTTATGACGCTCATGCCATTCAAATCTGGAGCAACCATTCAGCGCAAAAAGATGCCGCCCCTCAATTACTCTTAGGGTATGTGCCACGTGCATTAGCCAAGCAGCTTTCACCTGCGATGCAAGCGGGTATTCAATACTCGCCCTGCGTGATTCATGTTGCCCAAAAAGGCAAACAGATTGAAATTGATTGCCAAGTTCAGGTTAATTTTTCTTGGTTTATAACACTAAAAGTTCAACTAATCTGTTTTTGGATAAAACAACAACAGACATTCAAGCAGTTTAAAAATCAATTTAAAAATTCATAACAGGGGTTACCCCTAATCTCCAGATAGAAATACAACCCTAATCCCCAGATAGAAACACGAATTAGAGTGCAAGTAATTGATGTGCATAGTGAATTCAAAAAAGGTAAAGTCACCTTATTGGTGATGCGCTCTTTTTTGGATTTGCTAGGTACGTCAAGGACTTGTGCTATAAACGTGTTTTCTATCTGGGGATTAGGGTACAAGTTAGAGTGTACCAACAGTAGGCGCTTTTAGGCGAGCAATGATATGCATAGCGAATGTAAAAAAGACAACGTCACCTTATTGGTGATGCGTCCTTTTTTACATTTGCTAGGTGCGTTAAGGGCTTGCGCTATAAACGTATTTTCTATCTGGAGATTAGGGGTTACAATCAACACACATAATTTAACGTTAGAGAAAATAATATGACCGATCCAAATTCATTAGCACAGTGCGCCGAACAACTTAATCAATCCGGTGACTATCAAGTACTTGCAAGGCTTGCGCCCAAAACGACCTTTAACGACCCTACGCCCGAAAACTGCCACCGTATCTGTGTCATTGACACAGAAACCACTGGGTTAGATACCGATGTTTGTGAAATCATTGAGCTGGGGTATCAAATCATTGAATTTGATTCATCTGGCCACTTTTATAAGGTTCTGTGCGCCAAAAACTTTTTAAACGAACCCAAAGGGGAAATCAGTGCCGAAGTGACCCGTGTAACAGGCCTTACGATGGAAGACGTGCAAGGACACAGCATTCCTTGGGAGGAAGTGGAGGCTGACATTCAATCTGTGCAACTGTGTGTGGCGCATAATGCTGGATTTGATCGCCCTGTGGTGGAGCGCTATAGCGAGGTATTTATGTCCAAAATCTGGGGCTGTTCGGTGGCACAAATTGATTGGACAACCTTGGCTAAGGTTGGCTCAAAAAGCCAAGAATTTTTATGCTGGAAAATTGGCCAGTTTTTCTACTCTGCTCACCGCGCATTAGATGATGTACAAGCGCTGTGCCAGTTGCTTTCGCTTCCTATTTCGGATGCTCAACAACCCGCCCTTAGTTTTTTATTGCACGCGGTTCGTCAAAGTAAATCACTGGTTAAAGCCTCTGGTGCACCGTTTGATATTAAAGATGATTTACGTAGCCGTGGCTATCGCTGGAATGTCTCTGAACGTGTGTGGCAAAAAGTCATTGAAGATGCACTATTACAGGACGAGCTGGCTTGGCTAATTGAACACAACACCCCCAATCCAAATGTAATTAAGTTGAGTGCGACAGACAGTTTTTCTGTACGCGCCAGATAGACAAATAAAATTCCATAAAACCTAAGCCCTAATCCCCAGATAGAAATGCGGATTAGGGCTAAGTAATTCTAGGAATTGTCATTTTCTTAAACCTTGGCATACTGATTCTCATTAAACCCTAATCCCCAGATAGAAAATACGTTTATAGCGCAAGCCCTTGACGCACCTAGCAAATGTAAAAAAGGACGCATCACCAATAAGGTGACATTGTCTTTTTTACATTCACTATGCACATCAATTGCTTACACTCTAATTCGCATTTCTATCTGGGGATTAGGGTTAAAAATGAAAATGAACACCTTAAATTCAGGAACCTACGTTCCTAAGCTAAGCGCATTAAAAAAACTCAATTTTTTTTGGGCCTGAAAAGTCCTTTATATATGGGAATTAAAGTATGTTTTGTTCAGCAGAAAAAAAAGAAATCTGTCTTTTAAAAGAGCAAGTAGAAGAACTTGATGCAACGCAAGAAGCCTTTAAAGCCTTTACTGCTGTTATCGTATTCAATCCCGATGGCTCGGTATTAAGAGCCAATGACCACTTTTTAAATCTTGTGGGTTACAGTGAAAATGAGGTGGTGAACCAACATCATTCGATGTTTTTAACCGAAAAAGATAAAAACAGCCCAAGCTATAAGCGCTTTTGGGATGAACTGGCCACAGGCCATGTGCAGTCTGGCAATTTTAAGCGCGTCAAAAAAGACGGTTCTTTTTGCCACATTCATGCCACCTACTTTCCCGTTAAAAATGCCCAAGGCTCCGTGTTTAAAGTCGTTAAGCTGGCGGATGACGTAACCGAAGACATTATTAAAAAACAAGCCAGACTCGCAGAATTGAATGCAATCAGCAAAGTGCTTGGTCGCATTGTATTTGATACAACGGGCATTATTTTAGATGCCAACCAAAATTTTTTAGACATTGTGGGGTACGACCTCAATGAAATTGTAGGCAAACACCACTCTATGTTTGTCACCGACACCTATCGTAACTCAAAAGAATATAAAACCTTTTGGCCTAACTTAGCAAAAGGAGAGCTGGTTAGCGGACGTTTTAAACGTGTCGGTAAAGGAGGCGAAATTGCTTGGCTGGAAGGCAACTACAACCCCATTTTTGATGCCGATGGTAATTCGATACGAGTTATGAAGCTCGTTCAAAACATCACTCAGCAAGTCCAAGATGAAAAAATACTGGAACTCAGTGCCAACATTTTAAAGACCATGGCAAAAGGCGATTTAACCCAAAAGATTGATATGGAGTGTAGTGGCGACTGGAACCGTTTAAAGACGGCCGTCAATGAGAGTAACCAACAACTCAGCCAATCTTTTGGCAAGCTAAAAACACAAGCCCACCAGATTGCGGATAACGCTCAAAAAGTATCCCAATCCAATCAAGAACTGTCGCAAAGCATTCAAAAACAAGCCGCTGACATTGAAGAAACCTCCTGCACCATGCAAGAGCTAAGCAGCCAAATCAATGAATCATCCGAAAGCTCTAAACGTTCTCAGAGCATTACGGAATCCGCAATGGCTTCTGTACAAGAGGGAAGCGTGTCGATGCAAGAGAGCATTGATGCCATGGAAAGCATTAAAGAGGTCAGTGAACAGATAACCAATATTGTCTCGCTGATTGATGGCATTGCCTTTCAAACCAACCTATTGGCATTGAATGCGGCTGTAGAAGCGGCACGAGCAGGTGAACACGGACGTGGATTTGCGGTGGTGGCCAGTGAAGTAAGAAATTTAGCCGGTCGTTCTGCCGATGCAGCCAAAGAAATTGGTCAACTCATCAATCAAACCTCAGAACGAGTGAAACTCGGTACCGAAAAAGTTCAAAACACCTCTAAACTGCTTAAAATTACCGAAAATCAAGTCACCGAAATTAACACATTAGTCTCTGAAATTGCCAATAAAACCGATGAACAATCTCAAAGTGTTCAACAAAGTTCAGATGCCATCACTAAAATAGACCAATCTCTGCAACAAAATACCGCACAAGTACAAGAAAATACCGCGTTATCAGAGCAACTCTATTCATTAGGCGAGCAACTGAAAGACTTAGCGGATCAATACCAAACTCAGGACTCAGCAGGCGATAATGTTAACGCCCAATTACTCTCCAAATAAGGCATAAGGAAAGTTTTTTGTACTTTGTCTCAAACCTGAATTATTAGCCCTTAAAAGCGTCTTTTGACGCTTTTTTTATTTCTGCTTTTCAAGCCCCTTCCAAACCCCTTATACTACCCATCATTATATTACCCTAATCCCCAGATAGAAAGCACGTTTATAGCACAAGCCCTTGACGCACCTAGCAAATTCAAAAAAGAGCGCATCACCAACAAGGTGACTTTGCCTTTTTTGAATTCACTATGCACATCAATCACTTGCACTCTAATTCGTATTTCTATCTGGGGATTAGGGTATTACTGTAATTTACTGCAATAAAATGAGAACCGAACATGTCACCCGACCTATTAACCCAAGTGGTTCTGCCCGCCTCGCTGTTTATTATTATGTTTGGCATGGGGCTCTCTTTAAAAATTGCCAATTTTCAATCCGTATTGAAAAGCCCTAAAGCGGTAGGCATTGGTATTTTTGCACAAATGGTTCTGTTGCCTCTACTGGCGTTTATGATTGCTGTCTTGCTCTCACTACCACCTGAAATAGCGGTCGGCTTGATGATTATTGCATTGGCACCGGGTGGCGCAACGTCTAATTTATTCACTTATTTAGCCAAAGGCGATGTCTCTTTATCCATCAGTTTAACGGCAGTCGTTAGCTTACTCATTCCATTTACGTTGCCCATTATGGTTGCATTAAGTATGCACTACTTTATGGAAAGTGATGTGTCCTTTACACTGCCTATTGTTCCAACCATTTTACAACTCTTTATGATTACACTGCTTCCCGTTGCACTGGGGATGATGGTATTGGTACGTTGGGAAAATATCGCAACAAAAATAGAACAGGTATTAAAGTGGTTTTCAGCCTTATTTTTGGGGTTGATTATTGCACTTATCGTCCTAAAAAACATGGATCAAATGTCTGCTTTTTTTGCTCAAGCGGGCATGGCAACACTGTTGCTCAATACCGGTGCACTGTTGATAGGCTATAAACTGGCAAATTTAACACAGTTATCCCAACCTCAAGCGACCTCGGTTGGATTTGAAGTAGGGATACAGAATGGTACTTTGGCATTGGTGGTAGCGGGGTCGCTTATCGGCAATGAGGTGATGATGATTCCTGCGATCACCTACTCCATTTTAATGTTTTTTTCTGGCGGGTTGTTTGCATGGTGGTTACACAAAAAAAGGGGCTAAAATACCCCCCCCCTTTTTATCTGGGGATTAGGGTTTAAAGTTTATCTGGCGTTAATCCCACTTGCTCTAAAAAGTGCCTCAATCGAGTCACTTCAGATTTATCTGAAATTTCATGCCCATGATGGGGCAAGTGCAGTGAAATTTCAGTGTCATTAAGCTTTACTTTGGCGTGATTATTTTTGGATAACTCAATCTTTGCACCGTAGTGTTCCAATGCGTGAGATAGCTTTTTCCAATCCAAATTAGTTGCAATAGGGTGGGCAAATATTTTTTCTAAAATGACTTTATGTTTATGGCTCATAACGTACTCCTTTTTGGTGTGTTACCTTTTTATTATACCCCTTTAAGTACTACCCTAATCCCCAGATAGAAAATACGTTTATAGCGCAAGCCCTTGACGCACCTAGCAAATGTAAAAAAGGACGCATCACCAATAAGGTGACATTGTCTTTTTTACATTCACTATGCACATCAATTGCTTACACTCTAATTCGCATTTCTATCTGGGGATTAGGGTACTATTTACACCCCAATTGTTTTTGCGTTTCTGCTAGCCGTTTAACCGTTCCAACATCCGACCAATACCCTGTAAACAAACAGCCCGAGACCAGATTTTTTTGCATCGCCTCTCTTAAGATCGGGGCGAGTTTAAGAAACGCCACGTCATAGTGTTTAAACAGCTTTGGCGACAACACACTTAACCCTGCAAAGGTTTCATTGCCCGCTTCAATAACGTGTTGTTGCTCGGTCAAAGCAAAATCTCCTGTTTGATTGTGTTCGGGACTGGGAACCAATATGAGGTGCGCTAAACAGGTTGAATTTTCACGCATTTTTTTCGCCTGGTTCAATAGGTGTTCAAATTGAAAATCACAATAGACATCACCATTAATGACCAAAAATGGCGACTCACCCAATAAGGGCAATGCATTTATAATGCCCCCCGCGGTTTCCAGCCCGCCTTCTGGTTCTGGCGAATAGTAAAGCTTTACCCCCCAGCGTTCACCATGACCTAAGTGTTGTTCCAGCGTTTGACCCAACCAAGCATGATTGATTACAATTTCTGTGACGCCAATGGCGGCAAGTTTTTCAATATGGTATTCAATCAGTGGCTTGCCACAGACGGGAATCAAAGGCTTGGGCAAGGTATCGGTTAACGGACGTAAGCGATTGCCTCGCCCTGCGGCTAAAATCATCGCTTTAATGGGGGAAAAACGCACGTTATCGCTCATATTGCATCGCTTAATTTTGGCAACACTTTGTCCTCAATCAAACGTACTAAATCAGCCATTTCTGCGTACTGCGCACCCACTTGTGTGATGTACTGCAAGGTCAACGGAATGTCATTTAAATAGTTCGTTTTACCGTCTCGATGGTTAAGTCGGGCAAAGATACCACTGGCTTTTAAGTGACGCTGAATCCCCATTAAATCCATTGATTGTTGAAATGCCTTCCATTCATCTTTTCGCATCAAATTTTGAGCGCACAATTGCAAAAAATAGACACGTTGCCATTCAGTCACCTGCTCGGCCGGCCATGCGATGTAACAGTCTCGTAAAAGCGACACCGCATCGTAAGTTAAGGCCCCTTGAACGGCATCTTGAAAATCTAAAATACCCGGCGAATTCCCCGTGTTAACCATTAAATTACGGCTGTGATAATCTCGATGAACATAGACTTGAGGTTGTGCTAAGGCTGAACGTTGCAAACACAACTTTACCGATTGCCACTGTTGTGCTTCAACCTTATCGAGTGTCTGATTTAAATGCGTGCCTAGTAACCAATCTGAAAACAAATCCATCTCAGTATCCAATAAAGTCGCATCATAATCTGGCAAGCGCTTAGCCATTGCCTGCCCTTTGCTTTGCAGCGTAACCAAGGCGGTTAATGCTTGTTGATAGAGCGTATCAGCTTCCGACTCGGTTGCATGTTCCAGTGCAAACAAGTAAGTCTCACTGCCTAAATCGGTTAGTAATAAAAACCCTTGTTCAAGATTTTTAGCCAGTACTTTGGGCGCTTGTAATCCTATCTTGATAAATTGTTCTGAAATACGAATGAATGGACGACAGTCTTCAAACTCAATAGGCGCATCCATAATGATGTACGAGGTGTCTTGTCCGTCATGATTTGTGGCATAAATTCTAAAGTAACGCCGAAAGCTGGCGTCGTTTGATGCAGGGAGGGGGGGGGAGATTTTTTGTTGGGCAAAAAAAGGAAGCTGGGTCACCCAGCTCAACATCGTTTCAAATCTTTCAGTCATTTATAAAATACTCGGTTAAAATAAGCAATCTATGAATAATTAATGATTATCCTCTTAATGTCAAACATTGCGCCACAATTTAAAGCACGATTCTTAAATTTTCTACCCCCACTATCATGGGGGTTTCAGGGGGTTGGTGTTATTTTATTAAGTGGATTCAGTGTACAAAGCATTGCAGGCGAGGATGAAAATCGTCTTAATAAAATTTCTCCCCCCCCCTGTGCGCCGTCTCTCATAACGCCTTTACAGCTTTCCCCCTTATCGTTTTCTAAGCACAGTAAAACGATAATGGTGGATTTAAACCAATCGGTAAAAAAGCTTGAAGCCAATCAACTGGTTCAACCCACGCCCAATAGCTACCTATTTAAGGGCAATGCTAAATTTACACAACCTAACTTGGCGGTGCTAAGCGATCAGATGTTGTTTAATAAAGTACAACAAACCGCGCAGTTTAAAGGGCACGTTGAAATTCATCAGCCCGAGATGTTACTTATGGCAAACCAAGTGGACATGAGTGAAACAGAGCAAACCTCAACGCTCAAAGAGGCTCGCTATCAAATATTACCCAGCCGCATGTATGGCCAAGCCAGTCAAATTTTCTTAGAACAAAAAATCTCTAAAGCCACGCTTAACCAAGCAACCTTAACGGCCTGCACGCAACAGCCCAATCAATCGCTCACTTGGCAGCTCAAGTTTGAAGAGGTCAAAATAAACCAGCAGACCGAGCAAGTGACAACTCGTCACGCCAAGCTGTTAATCAAAGGCGTTCCCGTGCTGTACACCCCCTATTTTTCCTACAGCTTGGCCGACCGAGCCAGTGGTTTTTTGTTTGCCTCATTGGGGAGCATTAAATCGGTTACTCAAAAAGACCATTTACAATTTATTAAAATTCCCTATTTCTTTAATATTGCACCCAACATCGACAGCACGTTAACGGTCATTCCAATGGATAAACGGGGGCTTATTTTTGATAATGAATTTCGTTATCTCGATAAAACGCATAAGGTCAAGCTGGATCTGTCTTCCCTTCAAGATCAACTCACCTCAAAAGAGGGGCTAAGCAACACCGACACTGCTGGCAATGTTTCTTACGATGAAAAAATAACACACCGCTGGCGCGCCAGCCTTAATGCCAGACAAAACTGGGGGAATGGCCTCACCAGTAGCGTATTGTGGCATGAAGCCTCCGATGAGAACTTTTACGCCGATATTCCCGTTCAGTCTAGATACAACACCGTCACCCAAATACCTAGGCATCTTAAGCTCAACTATCAAAAAGGGAACTTACAAACCTATGCCGTCGCTTCCAGTTATCTGCGCTTGAGAAACGCACCATTAAACTATGAAAAACGTCCCGAAGTGGGGTTGCGTTATCGCCATCAAATCGACAAAATAAGTTTAAACCTTCAATCCAGCATAACGGATTTTGTGCTGCCCATTTCATCCACCACCAAGCCCGAGGCGTTACGCTTTAATATAAAGCCTTCCATTGAGTATCAAATAAACAAGCCTTATGGCTTTGTAAAGGCGACATTAGTCGGTAATCAAACGCTGTACCAAATGCGTGATAATGCAAACAATACAACGGGGGCAAAATCACACAATTTATTTGCGCCACAGTTTGCGTTAAGGGGGGGGTTAATTTTTGAACGTGCCGTACAAATTTTTGGTCAAACCTATACTCAAACGCTTGAACCAGAGGTGCAATATTTATACACCCCTTACCAAAATCAAAAAAACTTACCTTTATTTGATACCCGTAACCGAAGCCTTTCTTTTAGTAATTTATTTTCGCTCAACCGTTTTACCGGCTCAGATCGAATTGGAGATGCCAATCAAATCACAACCGCCTTAACCACTAGGTTTTTAAATGAAAATGGCCGTCAACTGTTGGATGCTGGAATTGGGCAAATCACCTACTTTGAAGAGCGCCGCGTTGGATTAACCAAAGAGACGGTTCTGGCTGACACCAGCTCTGATGTATTTTTAAAATTGGGGTTAAATATTGGGGCGCTCAACCTCTCATCTACCCTGCAATTTACCCAACAAAAATACGATTTATTACACGCCAATAGCCGACTAAAATACCGTTCACCACAGTACGGAACGCTACTGGCAAACTATGTATTATCCAATAAAGATACCCCCTCTCAAAAAGAGAGCTTAAGCATGGGGGGCTATACTGCATTAGCGCAAAACTGGCAAGTTGGCGTATATCTTAATTACGATCTGTATAATGAACAGCTTGATCAAGGAAGTCTTGGTTTGCGATACGATGCCTGTTGCTGGGCCATAGAATTTATGACGGAACGCACACAACTTGACAATGGCTTGTATAATGATGAGTTTAGAATGCAATTTGATTTAAAAGGCTTAAGCACATCCAATCCAGCCTTTAAAAAATTCTTAGCCAGAAAATTACGATTTTAAAAAGAAAACGCTTATTTTTTACCCCTCCCTTCTTACTGAAATAAACAATTGAATACGATGACAAACATTATGAAACCATTATTATCCAAGCAACGATTATCTAAGCTATTTTTAGCCTTTTTTTTCATGTTCTCACTACAACAGACCGCACAGGCCGATGCATTAATCGACCGTATTGTAGCGGTGGTCAATACGGATGTTATTCTAAAAAGTGAACTGAACGAGCACATGCTGTCTCAACAGCAAGCGCTAGAAGAGCAAGGAATTCCCCAGCCCAGCATCGACATTTTGCAACAACAAGTACTGGATTCGCTTATTTTAGAAAAATTACAATTAGAGCGTGCTGGGCAATTGGGCATTGAAGTGCCAGATGAAAAAATTACCGAACAACTTGAAGGCATTGCCAAACAAAATAGCATGAGCTTAATTGCGCTTAGAAAGCGCTTAAACCTTGAAATTCCAAATGGGTTTAACGCGCTTCGTCAACAAATTAAAAACAAAATGACCATTCAAGCCGTACGCGAGGCCGAAGTGTTAAGCCAGACACAAGTATCGGAATCTGAAGTTAAAAACCTCATCAACCGCCAAGCGCTTAATAATCATCAAGAAGAACTTCATTTAGGCCACATATTAATTGAACTGCCTAACTCTCCCACCCCTCAACAACGTGAAATGACGCTTAGAAAAGCCAATGCAATACACCAACGGCTACAAGCGGGGGGCGATTTTCGCCAACTTGCGGTTCAACACTCTGATGGCAGCAAGGCACTTAAAGGAGGTTCGTTAGGTTGGTTAAAACATTCTGAAATTCCCTCATTTTTTGACGAGGCCATTACAGGACTTAACTCAGGTGAGTTCAGCCCAGTCATTCACAGCCCTAGTGGCTTTCACATTGTAAAACTTATTGATAAAAAAGAGACAGGTTCACCCAGCAACACGCTGTCGTATCACCTACACCGTTTTATTTTACCCAGCGACCAAGCTCTGCAACAAAAAAAACCTAAAGAGCTGTCTAACTTAGTGAGTTCATTGAACAGCATTGAAGCGTTTAATGCACTTAAAAATCACTTTCCTGAAGTTCCCAAAGAAGTAAATCAACAAAGCGATTTAGGCTGGCGAGTGCTGAGTGAGTTGCCCGAAGCCTTACGACCAAGCGTAAAAACTTTACAACCAAACCAAGCCCTTGAACCCATCCCAACACCGCAAGGCTGGATGGTTCTGTTCTTAGAAGCGGTAAAAGAAACGCCGCTTGACGCCGAAAACGTACAACAACAAGCCATGCAAGAGATTCGTATGCGCAAAGCCAATGAGATGTTTGAACGCTGGCTACAACAGCTAAAGAATGAAGCCTTCATTGAAATTAAACTTAATTAATACGAGACCTTTGCGCGAGAGGGGCGCGAGAGGAAAAAGTGATAAAATTTGACTGATTGAGGCGGAAACCGCAGGGAATAGCTGGCTATTCGCAAGGTTTTCAACGAAAATCAGGGTTATTTTAGCCTTTTTCATCCGTGCATCCTTTCGTGCAAAGGTCTCAATACGAGTAAACAACTTTAACATGACGCACAACACGCCACACCCAACAACGCAACGATTTGTCATTACCTCTGGCGAACCTGCGGGCATTGGCCCAGACTTGGTTTTACAACTGGCACAATCGGACTGGCCAATGGAACTGGTGGTGATTGCAGACAAACGCCTATTAACCCAACGAGCAAAAATGCTTGGACTGCCCATCTCGTTTAAAGCCTATCAAGCCGATTTACCCCCCCAGCCCAGTCAACAAGGTCAAATAACATTATTACACATTGAAACCAATACGCCCGTTAAGGCAGGTCAACTGAATGTGAAAAATGCAGACTATGTGATTCGCATGTTAAAAACCGCCATTCAAGGCTGTTTAAAACAAAAATTTTCAGCCATGATTACAGGACCGATTCACAAAGGAATCATTAATGAAGCAGGGCTTCCCTTTACAGGGCACACCGAACTCTTAGCCCAAGAAAGCAACACCAAGCAAGTGGTGATGATGCTTGCCACCCCCGGTTTACGAGTCGCGCTGGTAACCACGCACTTGCCTTTACTCGAGGTTCCCAACGCCATTACCCCTACGCTATTAACCGATGTATTGCACATTACCCACAACGCCCTAACACAGCAATTTGGCATTAAAGATCCCACCATACTCGTTGCAGGGTTAAACCCCCATGCGGGCGAAGAGGGTCACATGGGACGCGAAGAAATTGATATTATTTGTCCTGTTTTAAACACCTTAAAATCTCAAATGAACTTAAACGGCCCCTTGCCCGCAGACACCCTCTTTACTCCAAAGTATTTAGAGCAAGCCGATGCGGTATTGGCGATGTATCACGATCAAGGTTTACCCGTTTTAAAACACATTGGCTTCGGTAATGCCGTCAATATTACGTTAGGGTTGCCTTTTGTTCGTACCTCGGTGGATCATGGAACCGCTTTATCGCTTGCTGGCACAGGTGAGGCCGATGCACAAAGTTTTCGGTACGCAATTCGCGTTGCACAAGAAATGACACAAGCACCCATCCCCCAAACCCCCTCTTAGAGAACCCATATGGCAAAACAAACTTCTGGACGTTCCAGCACACATAAACATAAAAAACAGTTTGGGCAAAACTTCTTAAACAACGGTCGAATCATAGATCAGATTGTCGCCGCCATTCGCCCCCAAAAAAACGATCACATGGTCGAAATTGGTCCAGGTGAGGCTGCCCTAACCCGCCCTTTAATTGATCGTGTTAAAACGCTGGACATTATCGAGATCGACAACGACCTCATTGCGCCACTCAAAATTCAATTTGCCAGCAAGCCAGCCTTTAACCTACACCACACCGATGCGCTTAAGTTTGACTACGCCACACTGCTTTCAAACAGCAAAAACGAATCCGAAGCAACACAATCCCTTCGAATCGTAGGCAATCTCCCCTACAACATTTCAAGCCCACTCATGTTTCACCTACTCACCTATGCCGAATGCATTCAAGACATGCACTTTATGTTGCAAAAAGAGGTGGTTGACCGAATTACCGCACAACCAGGCATCAAAGCCTATGGCCGTTTAAGTGTGATGTTGCAATACGCCTGCCAAACCGAATCGCTGTTTACCGTGGGACCCGAAAATTTTACCCCCCCCCCTAAAGTCGATTCGGCCATTGTGCGGTTAATTCCACACGCCAGCAAACCTTTTGTGGCAGAAAATGAGAAAGCGTTTAAAGATATCGTAAGGCAGTCGTTTAGCCAAAAACGCAAAACACTGCGTAACAACCTAAAAGGCTGGTTAAGCGTTGAACAAATCGAACAGTGTGGCATTGATCCCAGTATACGTGCAGAAACCATTCCCGTAGAAGGCTTTGTGAAACTTGCTAACCTGCATTTTCAATGCAATCAACCATCTCCATAATCTCGTACAAATACAAAATAAGGCGTTAAACACAATGACCACCTATGTAATTGGCGATTTACAAGGCTGTTACGATGAACTCCAAGCCCTGTTAAAACACATTGACTACCAACCCAAACACGACTTTTTATGGTTTGCGGGCGATCTCGTCAACCGAGGGCCAAAATCGTTAGAGTGCCTACAATTTGTGAAACAGCTCGAACAACAAGGTCAAGCCAAAACCGTTTTAGGCAATCATGACCTTCACCTCTTAGCCGCCTACGCAGGCTTTGAAAAATTTCGTTCAAAATCCGATACACTGCAAGATATTTTACAGTCCTCAGAAGTGGATGAACTCATGCACTGGCTAAGACAACAACCGTTTATGGTCAAACACCCCGTTTACAACAGCGTAATGGTTCATGCAGGCATCCCGCCACAATGGAGCATTAAAACCGCATTAAACCATGCCAAAGAGGTCGAAGATTTACTGCAACGTGACGACTGGAAAAACACCCTAGTCAAGCACCTGTTTGGCAATACACCCAATGAATGGCAAGAGACCTTATCGGGCTGGGACAGAGCGCGTTATATTCTCAACGCCTTTACCAGAATGCGCTACTGTGATGCCAATGGCGCACTGGAGTTCTCATTAAAATCCGCGCCCGAGAGCGATCAAAAACGACACGAGGCATTTCCTTTCGAACCTTGGTTTGTCTTTCCAAACCGAAAAAACAAAGACTGCGAAATATTTTTTGGACACTGGTCAACATTAGGCGATATTGATGCCTATCAAATCCACTCAACCGATTCGGGTTGCCTATGGGGGGGTAAATTAACCGCCTACGCCCTTGAGAGCAAACAACGTTTTTCAATCCCCTGTGCCCAACAATGCCAGCCTAAAAAAGGGTTAAAAAAATCATGAGTGCACTCGATAAGCTCCCTCACGAAAGCAATGAGCACCAAGCAGAACGTATTCCCACGCCAGAAGAGATGTTAACGCGTCTTCACCAAATTGATTCCAAAACATTTGACATCCGAGCAATTGCCGACAAGTTAAAAGGCAACAAAGTTTGGATCTCCATTTTAACCCTGCCCGTAAGCGCCACCCTACTTGCCGTTTTTACCCTATTAGGTGCGTTCTTATTTGACAGCCCCATCCTCAGCTTTTTAATCACCGCCGCCCTACTCTTTTGGGTAGGCAAACTCTTTGATAACCAACAAAAATTTTACACCGTTGCCGCACGACAAGAAGTCATGCAGCGTATTGCAGAAATTGAAAAAGATTTTGGATTCTTGCCACACTTTAAAGCGTTTTTACCCGAAAAATACCGCCACCTATGGCAATCAATTCGTAAAGGAAACTACCTCTACATCGAACAATACACGCAAGCAATTTTACTGTTGCAAAAAAAATTAGATGCCGAAAAATTCACCGCCATCTGGTACCTAACCTACCCAGAAACAGACCCCAATAGCAGTGAATACATTGCTCAGAATATGAATGAGCCTGCAATTACGTAAGATTTTGGTGAGATTGAATGCGTTGACCCTGGGGGGGGATTTTTTAACTCCGATATTCCGCATTAATTTTAACGTAGTCGTACGAAAAATCCGTTGTCCACACCACTTCCTTTACGTCACCACGATTTAATACAATGGTAATGGTAATGTCGGTTTGGTCCATCACGGCTTGCCCAGCTGCTTCGGTATAGCTTTCTGCTCGTCCGCCATGTTCAACAATACACACATCGCCTAAATACAGTTTAATCGTATCAATGTCTAAGTTTTGAACACCTGCCCGACCAACTGCCGCTAAAATACGCCCCCAATTAGGGTCAGATGCAAATAACGCGGTTTTCACCAACGGTGACAATGCCACCGCATGTGCGACTTTTAAACACTCTTCAGAATTCTCCCCCCCCTCTACCGAGACGGTGACAAACTTGGTCGCGCCTTCGCCATCTCGAATAATCATTTGCGCCAACTCAATCATAATATCACGCATTGCGACTGAAAAATCTTGATAGGCTTGTGACTCTAACGAATCAATCAAGGGCATATCCACTTGTTGCGTTGCCGTTAAGGTGCAGGCATCGTTGGTGGAGGTATCTCCATCCACGGTAATACGATTAAACGAGGCATTTACCGCATCGCTTAAACACTGCTGTAAACAGCTCTGAGTAATTTTTGCGTCTGTGGCAACAAATCCCAGCATGGTCGCCATATTGGGGTGAATCATGCCTGACCCTTTGGACATCCCCGTCACCCGAATGGAGTGCCCATCCACTAAAATGACTTTGCTTACCGCTTTGGGCACTAAATCGGTGGTCATAATGCCCGCGCAAGCTTGTGCCCATCCTGTAGTCGATAAACTTGCGAGTGCCTTTGGAATACCTCGTTGCAACGTGTCCATCGGTAAATTTTCACCAATCACCCCCGTTGAAAAAGGCAACACCTCGGATGGCTTACACCCTAATTCTTCTGCAACCCAAGCACACGTTTGCTTCGCATCTAACAACCCTTGCTCCCCTGTTCCTGCATTGGCATTACCACTGTTAATCACCAATGCACGCGGGGAAACATCTAGCAAATTCTGCTTAGCAACCGTAACGGGTGCGGCACAAAATGCATTTTGTGTAAAACTCGCCACAGTAACACTGCCTTCTGCCAGTTCCATAATCACCAAATCGGCTTGACCATTTTTTTTAATGTTTGCCGCACACGTTCCTAAATACACGCCTGAAACTGGGTGCATCTCTACGGTTAATTGACTCATTTTTTCTCCCCCCCCCTTACTGACCCCTAAAATCAAAACGATTAAAAAACCCACCAAAAGGTGGGTTTTTTAATCGTTTATACCATGTGTTCTCTCAAACCCGTTACGTTAACTTACCGCAACACTGTTTGTATTTTTTACCCGAGCCACACGTACAAGGGTCATTACGACCTACTTTAGGTGATTCACGTCTGAACGTACTTTCACCTTCCGCAGATGACTCGCCTTGTTGTTTGGCTCTATCGGCCATTCCTGCGGCTTCTGGGTGTGTTGCTTCTAAATTTTGAGTACGATTAGCTTCATTTTGTTTATCAAACTCATCCACATCTTTTCTGCCCTCAATTTGAACCAGTGACAATACTTTCACGGTTTCAAACATCACCTCTTGCAAGAAGCTTTTAAACATTCCGGTGGATTCACGTCGGTACTCTTGAAACGGATCTTTTTGGGCATAGCCCCTTAGATGAATGCCTTTGCGTAAATAATCCATTTCCCCCAAATGTTCACGCCATTTTTTATCAATGGTACGCAACAACACTTCTTTTTCAAAGTGGTGACGTGTTTCTGGATTAACCACCGTCATTTTAGTGTTATAAATCTCTTCCAGTTCCGTGACCAATTTCTCAATCAACGTTTCTTCATACAGATCTTTGTCTTCATCCAACCAAGCTTGAATATCAAACTCCGTACCCAACTCTTCATGAACCGCTAGCGTTAGCCCAGGTACATCCCACTGCTCCGCTAAAGAACCTTTTGGGATGTACGTTGCCACCAACTGTTCAACCACTTGGGCGCGTAAATCATCCAATACGTCTGACACATCGTCCGACGCCATCAACTCATTACGCTGAGTGTAAACGACCTTACGTTGTTCATTGGAAATGTCATCAAACTTCAATAAATTAGCACGTTCATCTTGATGTAAACGTTCCACTTGTTTTTGTGCGCGTTCAATGGATTTACTGACCATGTTATGCTCAATCGCTTCGCCCGATGTCATGCCCAAACGCTTCATCATGGACTTCACTTTTTCAGACGCAAAACGACGCATTAAATCATCGTCTAACGAAAGATAAAAACGAGTAAGCCCCGGATCTCCTTGACGACCCGAACGACCACGCAACTGGTTATCAATACGGCGAGATTCATGACGTTCCGAACCAATGACCATTAATCCACCATAGCTTAATACGGCATCGTGGCGTTCTTGCCAAGCTTTCGTCACCTCGGCAATCTTTTCTTCGCTGGGATTTTTTAATAGAGACACTTCTGTTTCCAAACTGCCACCCAATACAATATCCGTTCCACGTCCTGCCATATTGGTTGCAATGGTGATCGCACCAGGCATCCCTGCATTGGCAATAATGTGTGCTTCATTTTCATGATGTTTTGCATTAAGAACGCTGTGCTTAACACCCGCCTTTTTTAATAGGCCAGACAAAAGTTCAGACATTTCAATTGAGGCGGTTCCCACCAAGATAGGCTGTTGTGTTTTGGTCACTTCGCTAATCTCTTGGACAATAGCCGCAAACTTACCTTCAATGTCTAAAAAGACCAAATCGGGTAAATCTTGACGTTTTGGAACTTTATCAGACGGAATGACAACCACTTCCAAACTATAAGTGGATAAAAACTCACCCGCTTCGGTATCTGCCGTTCCCGTCATACCTGATAAACGTTTGTATTGTCTAAAATAGTTTTGAAAGGTAATCGATGCAAAGGTTTGACTCTCTTGCTGGATCTTAACGCCTTCCTTCGCTTCTATCGCTTGATGCAATCCTTCACTCCAGCGACGACCGGACATTTTTCGCCCTGTGTACTCATCAATAATCACCACTTCATTATCTTCAACAATGTAGTCACGATCTTTTTCAAATAATAAATTTGCACGAAGTGCCGCATTAATGTGAATCATTAAACCAATGTTCACGGCATCGTAAAGGCTGTCGCCCTCTTCAAGCAAGCCAATTTCGGCCAATAACTCTTCAACCTTTGCGTGGCCTTGATCGGTTAAATAAATCTGTTTTGATTTTGCATCAATCGTAAAGTCACCCGAAGAACTTTTGGACTCTTTATCTTCTTCACCCTGCTCTAAGTGCTGAATTAAGGGGTTAATTTTTTGGTATAACTCGGCTTTATCTTCCGCAGGCCCTGAAATAATTAAGGGCGTACGCGCCTCATCAATTAAGATGGAATCCACTTCATCAATTA
Organism: Thiomicrorhabdus sp.; assembly: GCA_021648625.1. GTDB lineage: Bacteria > Pseudomonadota > Gammaproteobacteria > Thiomicrospirales > Thiomicrospiraceae > Thiomicrorhabdus. The sequence continues at coordinate 36,685 of JAKISK010000002.1, forward strand.
CTGCAAACGGCTGCCCACGCATAACTTTTTCGGCGGAAAAAATCGCCATATTGTCACGCAAATAATCAAAACCAAATTCATTATTGGTTCCGTAAGTAATGTCTTTTGAGTAAGCTAACTGCTTCTCTTCTTGAGACTGTCCACTTAAAATAACCCCTGTTGATAAGCCTAAAAACTCAAACAGTTTTCCCATCCACTCCGAGTCACGCTTAGCAAGGTAGTCGTTTACGGTAATAACATGAACACCTTCACCCGACAAACCATTTAAATAAACGGGTAAGGTCGCAACTAGGGTCTTTCCTTCCCCTGTGCGCATCTCTGCAATTCGACCTTCGTGCAGCGCCATGCCTCCAATCATTTGCACATCATAATGACGCATACCAAAGACACGTTTACCCGCTTCTCGAACGACGGAAAAAACTTCTGGTAACAGTTCATCCAATGTTTTTCCAGCGGAAATCGCGGCCTTAAACTCGGGCGTTTTTTGCTGTAACTGCTCATCCGTTAGGGCGGCCATTTCGGCCTCTAATGCATTAATTGCTTGTACGCTTTTACTATACTGTTTAAGCATTCGTTCATTACGACTGCCAAAGATTTTTTGAAAGAATTTAAGGGCCATTAAAGGTATTTTCCGATTTAAAATTTAAACAACTTAAAAGTGATACAACGGCATATTTTACGCTTGCCTTCGCAATAATGCGATAAAATGACAAAATATTTTACCACATCCATAGATAATATCTGCATGAAACCTCTACTAAATCAAGCCCGTGGCGCACTCAATACCCTACTAGAAAGTGCGCAACTGTATCAAGCGTTGCTTGAGGTTGGGCAAGACACCCTTCCTAAAACACTGCAACCCCATTTAATAGGGGTCAGTTTTGAGCAACAAACACTTATTTTGCAAATTGATGACAATATTTGGGCGACCCAGCTGCGATTTTATGAACCCACACTGCTGGGTATTTTTCAAGAACACTTTCCACATTTAGAACTTAACAGCGTTAAGGTAAAAGTGGTTCTTCAACCCACTGCAACTAAAAAAGAGTGGCAAGTCACCAGTTTTCCCAGCGATCAAGATGCGATTGACATGCAACAACTAAGCGAACAAGTACCTTCAGAAGGCCTTAAAAAAGCGCTGAATAAACTCAGTCTTCGAGCCAAAAAAAACCCTAATTTATAGGGGTCTACTTTCAAAAAAAATTAAGCCATTCAACTCTACAACAATATTTTACTGCTGCCGTATCGAATTGGCTGATTGCCATCATTTTCATACGTTACCAACTCAAACGCATCTTTTTGTTCTATCAATGCCCGTAACAGTTGATTATTTAATGTATGCCCCGACTTATGCGCGGTAAACTCGCCCACAATGGGATGACCCAGCATGTATAAATCACCGACTGCATCTAAAATTTTATGACGTACAAATTCATCTTTATCCCGCAAGCCTTCCGCGTTCATAACCCCTTCATCATCCAAACCAATGGCATTTTTTAAGCTCGCTCCCAACCCTAAGTTTTTAGCACGCAACATTTCCATGTCTTTCATAAACCCGAAGGTACGCGCACGGCTTACTTCTTTAAAATACGACGTAGATGAAAAATTTAATGTCATTTTTTCTGCGGTTGTTTGAAATGCAGGGTGCTCAAAATCAATTGAAAAATTTAATCGAAAACCATTATGAGGCTTAAACTCTGCAAACCCACCCTTATCATTTTCAACACGAATTGAGCTTAAAATTCTTACAAACGTTTTAGGCGCATCCTGAATTTTAATGCCTGCGGACTGCAATAAAAAAATAAAATGAGACGCACTGCCATCCATAATCGGCACTTCATCAGACGTAATATCAATATAAAGATTGTCGATGCCAATGCCAGCAATGGCAGACATTAAATGCTCAATGGTTGCAATTTTAACCTCTTTATTGTGCTGCTCTTTTACAATCGTGGTGCACAACATTGTCTCACCCACGATATCAGGCGAAACTTTAAACTCAACCACTGGGTCACAATCAATACGACGAAAAACCACCCCAGTGTTTACAGGCGCGGGTTTTAATGTCATCACCGACTCGTGTCCAGTGTGTAACCCAATACCTTTGGCTTTAATTTGGTTTGCAACGGTTCTCTGATTCAAGGGCTTTCCAACTGTGTTGTATACATCATCTTAAAAAAGTATTTTAACATAACTTATTTAGGCTGCTTTTACATTAGAACAATTAAAAGCTCGACTTAAACCAATTTCGCATTCGATCAAAAATATCCATGACACCGAGTGATTTTGTTTTTTCAGGCGCTTCATGTAAAACACCACCAAAATGCTCTTTTGCGTACATTAATAACCCCACTGTAGTGGCAAATGAAGGGCTGTTTACTTCCTCAGTTAAACCACTCACTCCCTGTGGATACCCGAGTCGAACGGGCATGTGAAACACCTCTTCGGCCAGTTCAACCGCACCATCAACCAAAGAACTTCCTCCCGTCAACACGACGCCAGCGGCCAAAATATCTTCAAATCCTGCACTGCGTAACTCTGCTTGAATCAACTGAAACAGTTCTTCGTATCTTGGCTCAACCACTTCCACCAAGGTACGTCTTGATAAACAACGTGCAGGACGATCCCCCACACTTGGCACTTCAATCTCTTCGTCTTTGTCTATCAACTGAGGCAGAGCACATGCGTACTGTTTTTTAATTTTTTCAGCGGCTGGGGTTGGCGTTCGAAATGCAACGGCAATGTCATTCGTAACTTGATCTCCTGCCACAGAAATCACGGCGGTATGTCGAATGGCACCATTCTGAAATACAGCAATATCGGTGGTTCCCCCGCCAATATCCACCAAACAAACGCCCAGCTCTTTTTCATCTTCCGATAATACCGATTCACTGGAGGCCAACTGCTCGAGAATAATATCCGCAACGGCTAAATGACACCGCTCAACACACTTAATAATATTTTGTGCGGCACTCACCGATCCTGTGACCATGTGTACTTTGGCCTCAAGCCGCACACCCGACATACCTATTGGCTCTCGAATGCCGCCTTGATTATCAATAATATACTCTTGCGACAATATATGTAACACACGCTCACCGCCAGGTATCGCAATGGTCTGCGCGGCTTCCATCACCCGATCAATGTCATCGGGTTGCACATCTTGATTTCGAATGGCCACCATGCCATTGGAATTAAAGCTTTTAATATGGCTACCCGCAATCCCGACATACACAGAATTTGCGGTAAAACCTGACATTCTTTCGGCTTCATCAATAGCATGTTGAATCGATTCAACCGTTGCATCGATATTAACCACAACGCCTTTTTTTAAACCTTTTGAAGGGTGCGTGCCTAGGCCAACGACTTCAATTTCGCCATCTGGTTTTATTTTTCCTATAATCGCAGCAATCTTTGAGGTTCCAATGTCCAACCCAACGACCATGTTAGAAGCTTGCTGTTTTCGCGCCATACTCTGTATTACCTTATTTAAAAAAATAACTACTCCGCGAGCAGTCAATATACAAACCGATAAGAGACCGTTATATAAGTATATAAGCCTGTACATAAATCTCAGTTATTGTGCGTTCCCCACAATAAAACCGTTACTATAGCGTAAATCATACACTTGTGCAGACTTTCTCAACGTCTTTGCAAGCTGAGGATAAGCGGCAATAAAGGTCTCTAATTTATATTCACCCTTTTTAGAATCCAAAACAATTTCAGACCCGTTGAGCAACCTTATCCACCAGACACCATCTAGCTGATGCTTTAAAGATACGATTGTAAACTCAATCGCATTTAACTGAGCTTGAAAAACCACCAGCGCACTTAACATTTTTTTTGCATCAACCTCTTCGCCTTCTAGCAATACGAGAGCATTAAATTCGCCACGCTCTTTAGGAAAAAACACCTCTCCTGTTTGATTAATTAATCCAGAACCGCCCCAACGCGCCACAGGCTTTTGCTCTTCAATTGCCACATACAAACGATTTGGCCATTGACGCTTTACCACCGCTTGGCTCACCCACTCTAGCTGCACTAAATCAGATTGAATTTCATCCAAATTCACCTGCCAAAAAGAGAAGCCAAAATAGTGGTTCAAAACCTGATCTACTGCCTCTGGTTGAATAAAATGCAATTCACCTGCCAGCTCATAATGTTCAATCGGCTTAAAAAGTGGGGACGCTTTATCACTAAACAACCAAGAGATGCCCCAAGTGCTTAATAAAACAACCGCCAAAATAGCCAATCCACCTCGTTTAATCACTCGTTCTCCAGAGGGCAAAATTTTGTAAACAAAACTGCGCGAACGCTTTATTTTCCATCACTCGTCTTCAATCGACTGTAATATTTCAACCACGAGTTGCTCAAATGAGTGCCCCGCCGCTTGGGCTGCCATTGGAACCAAGCTATGATCCGTCATTCCTGGCACGGTATTGAGTTCAATCAACCACGGTCTACTTTGATCATCCAACATAAAATCTACTCGTCCCCAACCCTGTGCGCCGATCACATTAAACGCTTCTAATACCAATGTTTTAAGGGTGATTTCAAGTTCAGAATCCAAGTTACACGGACACAGATACTGTGTATCATTCGAACAATATTTCGCATCAAAATCATAAAAATCATGCGATGTTTTTAACTCGATCAGTGGCAAGGCATTGCCTTTTAACACGGCTCCCGTATACTCTCGCCCCGTAATCCACTGTTCAATTAGAACATCAGAATCATACTGCTGGGCATACGCCACCGCATCGGCAAGCTCAGAAAGGCAACCCACCTTACGCATACCAATACTTGAACCTTCACGTGAGGGTTTTACAATAACGGGAAAAGGGATTGAAAAGGCCGCCACATCCAAAGGCGTTTGTTCAGAAACCCAAATGAACTTTGGTGTATTTAATCCCGCGCCCAACCAAAGCCATTTGGTTCTTAGCTTATCCATTGCAATCGCAGAAGCCGCCACGCCACTCCCTGTATAAGGAAGCTTTAGGTCGTCTAAAATTGCCTGAACCACACCATCTTCACCCCAGCGACCGTGCAATGCAATAAAAGCACGATCGTAGTGTTTTGCCACCGCAATTAAATCATGCAATGTACGCACATCCACTGCTGTGGCATCAATACCTTGGTTTTTTAATGCACGTGTTACCGCTTGACCACTGTTTAAAGAGACGTCTCTTTCCGCAGCCTGACCACCCATCAAGACTGCAACCTTACCAAAATTCATTTATTCTATGCCCTCTTTATCAGTCGTCTTGCCACTGTTTTGCAACTTGGCCAATGTCTCCTGCCCCCATAACCAATAACACATCGTCATCCTGCAACACTTCTTCTGCAATCACATTCAACTGTGCCGAATCTTCTGCAAAAAAACCAATTCCACCACGTACTCTTAATGCTTGCAGTAGAGCTTTCGAATCAAAATTGGGTAAATGCGCCTCACCCGCAGAATACACCTCGGTCAGCACAACTAAATCGGTCATAAGCAAAGCCTTTACAAACTCGTCAAACAAATCTCGGGTTCGGCTATAACGATGAGGTTGAAACACCAAGACTAATCGCTGATCTGGAAAGGCTGCTTTTGCGGTTTTAATGGTTGCCGTTAGCTCTGTTGGATGATGACCATAATCATCTACCAATGTCACATTTGCATGACCTATTTTACGATTTGGATAGACCTCAAAACGTCGTCCAACCCCACCAAACTCAAGTAAGGCTTGTTGAATAGCCTCAACCGAAACGTCCAATTTTAACGCAATACTAATGGCGGCAAGTGCATTCAATACATTGTGATGACCGGGTGTATTTAACACCACATCAAAACTTTGTTCACGCCCCACCAATACCTGAAAGCGCATTTGCAACCCTTTCGCCTCAACATTAATGGCTCGAACATCCGCTTCTTCATTAAAACCATACGTGCTAAACTTGCGCGCAAGTCTTGGAAGCATCGTGCGTACATTATCATCATCAATACAGACAATCACTTCGCCATAAAAAGGCAAACGGTGAATAAATTCCACAAACGTATTTTCTAAATTTTGATAATCGCCCTGATAGGTTTCCATATGATCTTCATCAATATTGGTCACCACCGACATCATCGGCGAGAGATGTAAAAACGAGGCATCCGATTCATCCGCTTCTGCCAATAAATAACGGCTCGTACCCAATCGCGCATTGGCGCCCACTTGATTCAGCTTGCCACCAATAACAAAGGTAGGATCCATTCCGCCTTGCGTTAAAATGGCGGCCGCTAAACTGGTAGTGGTGGTTTTTCCGTGCGTTCCTGCAATGGCAATACCAAATTGCATTCGCATCAACTCGGCCAACATTTCTGCACGAGGAATCACTGGCACACGCGCCTCTTTCGCCCAGTTTACTTCAAGGTTTTCCTTTCCAATTGCGGTGGAAACCACCACCACGTCCGTCTGCTTTACATGCAAAGCCTCATGCCCTAACTGAATCAAGCACCCTAAAGACTCTAACCGTGCAACCGTTTTATTATGCTTAAGATCAGAACCACTCACTGTATACCCAAGGTTTAAACACACCTCAGCAATTCCAGCCATTCCAACACCACCAATACCGACAAAATGTATTTGCCTTACCTGATCTTTCATAATAATTACAACTTTTATTTTGAGACCTTTGCACGATAGGGGCGCGAGAGAAAAAAGAGATGAAAATTGACTGATTGAGGCGGAAAATGCAGGGAATAGCTAGCTATTCACAAGATTCCCAACGAAAATCAGGGGGTTTTCAGCCTTTTTTTATCCGTGCATCCTGTCGTGCAAAGGTCTCATTTTATTAAACGGATTTTATGCGCCATATAATACAACGATTTTATAAATGAAACGAATAAAAAATTACGGGAAGGAGCGCCACAAAATTGGTATGTGAGGTGCTCAGAGAAACCGAATTAAAGGATCGACCGTTGAATTTGTTCAATAAACTGTTGAGGTGAAATGCGACTGGTTTTACGAATCCATCGTATCTCAATCTCGTCTTTTTTATTAAGAACAACAAACACCATTGGGTAACCAATCACCCCAAACTCTTTTGCCAAACCCGCCACATCTGCACCCCGCTCAGGATTAATTTTAACCGCCAACACATCATTTTCTATAAATGCTTTTACCTCGAGTGAAGACAGTATATCGGCCTTTAATACCTTACAACTGCCGCACCAGTCGGTATAAAACAAAACCACAATAGGTTTACCGCTTTGCTTTTGCTGTTGCAATGCCTTTGCATAACCTGTCGCTTGGCTCTCCCAGTCATTTAAACTTACATCACGAGACAGGTTCTTCAAACCAAGCACAATAAACGCAAGGCCGAACAATACAGCAGCCATAATTGATAACTTTTTTCTATTCATAACCTTGTCTCCTTAATTTCACTGTGACGCCAGAGCCAGCCAAGCATCTAATTTTTTGTGTATATAATCAGGCGACAATCTCTCTTGTTCCAATCTCGTATTGAAATACTTGCCCATTTTTAACGCCAAAAAAAGTTGAGCTTCCTGCTCTGTCAAAAATCCCAATGGGTGCTCAAACGGTTCAGGCTCAACCACCATACGACCTTCATGGAGAGTCAGCGATTCAATATCCATCATAATGGCTTGAACCGAGGAAAGCTTAGAGCGCACATCGCTCAATATCGACAAACCCCAAGTATCAATATCACCCCAATAAGCAACGCGTTTAGATTTAAGCCAACGGGCATCCATCCAACTCACATTCTTTCCGCCACCAAATACGGCAATCGTATCTTTCAGAAAGGGCAGACCTAACCCCGACTGCATATTTTCCACCACAAGGATGTTAGTCGCAGGCAGTGCATGCTCTCGTAAAATATCGCTATGAAGCTGCATGACGGGAAAGCCTCCCATATTCGCCTTCACACTTTCACAAAGTGGGCGAACAGTAAGCCAGCCTTTGGGATTTTTAAGGCAACCAAGCCACTCAAGCATCCCCCCTCTTTCAGTCACCTCCCCTCCGTGCAACACATCTAATATATCTGAAACAAGTGTTTGGTAGTTTTCTAAAAACTTAGTGTCTACCCCCACCAAGGGCAGTGCGCGTAAATATTGCCCTACCCCCATCTGAAAAGACAACTGTTTAACCAAACTACTCAGCAATTCAGCCTCAAGCAAACTCATTTGCTCTACTGTTTTTAAGTGTTTGACCAATACCGGATAAAGGGCTTCATTTAACGACAGCATCGGCGCCATATTTTTGTCCCATTTATTGCGTCGATCGATCGCCTCTTTGCCAATAAAGTGAATTAGATCATCCATGTTTTCAAGTACAAAAAAGGTAGGCACGGTTTGCTCTAAAAGCATTCTGTATGTTCGAGTCTCCCAAAGGATGTGTTTTTGAACAGGGTACGATTGCCACGCTCTAATAAACGTTTGAAAATGCATTAGATCATCCACCGCAGAACGACCCGTGGGGGGCTTTAACCCAATACGAATAGGAAAAGGTTTACGGTTTAAAAGACGCGCTTTCAAGCCCGCTTCACTGTGCCACTCTCGTTTTAAAACCAGTGCTTTCACTGCTGAGGGCAACAACCCCCAGCCTTGAGGGGGTGAGCTTAGACCCATTACTCCGCTCCTACATCGATTTTTAGATCGATACCCAAAGCATCGGCTTCACTTTTGATTTTTGCTTCACGCGTTTCATTTAACTGACGATCAATCTCCTCCCAAGTGACTTCACAAAGGTGGCTTTCATGTTTCACTTGATCTCGCTCTGCAATAAGCAGTGAACGTGCGGACTCTCTCGCAAGGTTGAGATTTTTATAAGGTGTAATCAAGTTCACATGAATATGCAACGCCTTAAAGACCCTAAGCACTCTACGACTCACGGCTTCTGCGGTATTGGAAAATGCTTCATCTAAAAATACGGTGCAGTAGACAGGTCGGTCAAAGCCATCAGGAGTTAAAACATACGCCAAACTTGCCGCAACAATGGTTCCCGCAAAAGACTCTTTTTCTCCCCCCGACTTGCCACTTGAAGATTTTAAAACATCACGAATCTCGTATGTTTTTGCATCCAACTCTTCAGCATAAAAGGACATTTGATAACGAGGGTCAAGCAGTCGCATACTCTCTAATGAGCCTGATGTACTTGGATTGCATGCCTTTTCCAAAATTTCCACCACACACTTTAACTGCTGAAAACGTGCATCATAGTCCTCACTGGTTGCCTGGCTGAGTACCTTAGAAATATGTCGATTAAACTCAATCACATGCGGGTACTTTTCGATTGCGGTCCCCAGCTTAAGATGAGAGCCTACACGAAATTCGGTTCGTGTCAGTACTTTATTAATCGTCTCAATGCGTTCAAGAATATCATCTCGTTCAGAGTCAAGGCGTTGCCGAATACGCGCTAAAGATTGTGTGGCATGTTTATTTAAACGCTTAGTAAACTGCTCTACTAAATTAGGAAGCCCCTCTTTTTCAAGTGTCGCTAAATGCTCAAGGTACTCTTCTAAGCTCAAAATATCACAACGCCAGTCAACGGCAATCACCTCCCATTTTTGTCTAAATGAGGACATAATACCCGTGGCAGTATTTTCGTAACGACTTCGATCACTCCGCCGTTTTTCCAGCAATTTTTCAATTTCTTGCCTAAAACGAGACTCCCATGACGAGGCTTTTTCAAGATCACTCGCCTTAAAAGTGCCAACCCGTTTATCCAGCAAGGCGCGTACAGTTTCATCCACACCATTTTTTGCCGCATTTTTTGCTAATGTTTGCTGCACAGTGGCATCATCCCGCTTGCCTCTTAACTCACCTTCACGAACTTTATGCCACTCTTTTTCATTTCTTCTCTCTGTAAGTGCTTGTTTGGCTTGTTCCCAACGTTGTCTGGCTTTATCAAGACTGCTTCCAGCCTGCTCCAACATCCGAATTTCTTCCTGCATTTGAGCTACTTTTTTCTCCCAATGAGGCGCATTAATCTCGTCCCATTGATACTCTTGTAGTTTTTTCCAAAGCAATTCCCACTGACTGATCGCATCCAAATTTTCTCTCGCTTTTTCGACCAACCGTAAGGTATCGGCGACTTGCTGCACCACTGTTTGTTGATCACTCTGCAAAATAGCCAATCTTGATTGATTAGAAAACCCCAATTGCCAGCGACGTCGATCATCAATTTTATGTTGGTCTTTTTTCTCAAACCGACCTTTATCCATATGCACCAACCCTTGCTGAGTCATGGAAAAGGGGGTTAAGTCCAGCTCTTCCGTTGATGCAACACACAATAAGTCAAAACGAGACAAATGCTTTTTAAGCCACTCTCTATAAGGGTGTTTACGCCAAACAAGCTTTTTTAAAAATCCATTGCTTTTAAAATCTGCTTGCTCTTTCATGCGCCCTGTACTCTCTCTAACCACCTGTACGCGCACATGCAGCCCCGTGTGTCGAGTATTAAGCCAACGGGTGACCATCGAAAAGCAATCAGCAGGTACCGCTAAGGTCGTACGCAAACCACCCAGCGCTCGCTCAATCGCCCCTTGCCAAACGCTTTGAGTCTCTGCAACATCAATCAACTCGCCAATAAAAAGACATCTCTCTCGATCAAGACCCAACGATTCGATCAGTTCATCACGCAACTTCTGAAACCTAACATCAATGTTTGAATCTGGGCGTGCTGTTATCTCGATAAGCTCCTTTTCAACCTCTTTTTTCTGGGTTTGAAAATGGCTCAACTGCCCGCTTGCTTCGGCAAATTTATCCTGCGCCACACGATTATCGTCTTTAATTGCGTTGAGCCGTTCCTCCACCTGAGATTGATTTTCAATAAACCGAGCCTCAAGCAACTGATCGTTTAAACCCAAACTACGCGCATCGGCTTGGTAGCGGGATGCACGGATCGTAATTCGTTCAAATTGAATCACTTCGGAGTTCAATGTGTTTTTTAACCCCTCAATGCGACCACCCCCCACTTTAATGTAGTCTTCATGACGCTGCTCTGCTAATAAATTTGCATCAGACTCTTGCTCTGTCACTTGTTTAATCGAGAGTGACAAGGCTTCCAATTCAGACTGTAACTCCGCTATTTTTTGATTCCATAACCGTTCGCACAGCTCGCCAAAATAAGCAACCAAACCATCTCGCTCACTGGTAAAACGCTCCAATTCACTTTCCGCACGATCCAAGACTTTCTTCAATTCTGGTAGCTTATCCAAATGCTCCTTTTGTGCGCGTGCATCCATGAGTTTATGATGAATTGCGACAAGATCCGAAAACTCCTCAACGACTTTTTTAGCATCCTCTTTTACCGTGCTGGGTTCTAACACCAACCCCCGAATCAATTCTGTCAAGTCATCTATTTTTTTCAACCCCAAAGCTCTGGAAAGTAAAGCGGGAGCATTTTTGTTGTCCATGTACAAAAGCTTTCGATACAGCGCTTGATAGTCCGAAAAGCGATCGTCACAACACGTGATAGTCGAATCACTTCTGAGCCAGTTTTTCATAGATCGTGCATTACCCTCACCAAAGGCATCAAGAATTTCTTTCAACGATACATTCCGCTTTGCCACCACATAAACACGTTTAACATCGGATAAAGCATTACTGGACTGAGTTGTCCAAAAAATAGCCGCCAATGTAATGCAAGAACCATCATCACCCCGATAAAGCGCTCGCAACCCTGTCACAACCGCGCCTTCTCGCTTACTTTTCACCCGTGTGCTGCTTCCATCATGAACCGAACCAAAGCTACCGCGCATATAAGAAAGCAGCGTTCTATCCGAACGATCACCCTGAGCCGCAGCCACATTAAACGTGGCACGACCTGCGGGTAAAATCAACGCCATCAATCCATCAATAAAGGTTGTTTTACCAGAGCCATTATCTCCCGTTACCAATGTTCCAAAAGGGTCAAATCTTGCCGTATGCAATCCGTCAAAAGACCCCCAATTAAACACAGACAGCTCTGCCAATCGAATTTGGCCTACGCTAAATAACGTGTTATTAATTTGGCGCACGATCACTCCCCGATTCGGTTAAGTTAACCGAATCGTTACTCTGTAATGCCACATCATCAGCCTCTTTACCTCCCTCTTTATGAGCAAGATTTTGATACGTTTCCAACATCTTCTCTAAAAACTCCGCATTCACAACGTAACGAATAATGGGCGTGATTTCAAAACGATCCTCACTGCCTCTCACTTTTGACAGCAAATGTTTTTCAACCATTTTATTCAGTGAAGCACTTATTTTTCGCTGATCCGATTTCATACTGTTTGTAAGTGGGAGGAAGGGGGTAAGATATGCCTCTATTCGTTCAATATCAATAATAATTCGCAGCTCTCCAGCGCTCTCCCTTTCTTGATAATGCTTACGCAAAACCAACAACACCAACGTATCGTAAAGAGAGAGCGTTCTGCGCGTCATTAACGACACCATATCCGTCTCTTCCATTTCACTTTCATCCATTTGAGCCACAAATGCGACCCCAGATTTTTCATCCAGAACAAGCTTTAAATACACATCCGAAAGATGGTTTTGAATCGAAGGTTGGTATCGACAAACAATCTCAAAAAGTGTCTTTTTTTGTGCCGCTAAAATCACGCCATGCTTCAGCAAATACACTAAAACACGCCTTGCCTCTGGCGGCATTTTTCCACGCTCAAACCCTAACTCACTTTCAGAATCTATCTCTTGTTCAGTGGATTCAGGCGAACCTAAAAATTCGTTTTTTTGTTCTTCTTCTGTCTTGAGTGATGGCTCTTGAATAGGCTTATTTTCCACAGGTACATCTTGGCTCGCTCTCTTTTGATTCACTTGCTCTTGGTTCAACTGTATCTGACGTAACCGCTCTTGTAAGCCCGTTCCACCCATCGCAGAGTCGGTTTTTTCTACCTCTTTCTTACTCATATCACCATATCGTCTATATTTTCAGGAAATAAATCCGCACTTAATAAATATTTTGGAATGGATGCCTTAAAATAAATGCCTTGTTTATCCAACACATCAACGTCCTCTTTATCCAGCAACGTGGTTGCCCCCACTGATTTTGCCACACGCAAATAAGCCACCAGCTCCTCCAGTCCAGAGGTCATTGGATGTATTGACACAACCGAAGCGATGGTCAACGCCCCCTCTCGTCGCAACGTATCTCGTATTCGGTAAGCCACTTCTTTTACCTGAACAGCATCAAGGCAAGCAAGCATATCCGTACTCGGAATCTTCGCGTTAATGGCCTCTTCCACGCCAGAAGTATCCAACGTTTCATCAGGACTTTTTAATCGCATGGTTTCTGGCGAAGAAATCTGAATATTGCCCACGGGCAATCGCAAAGACAACGTTTTTTTAAGCACACTTGAAAAATCAGGTAATGTCTCCTTTAATTCAACCGCCGATTGTTCCAGCTGATTAAGCAGCTTATCCACCGCACGGCTCTCAAAAGCCGCGCCACTTTCAATATAAGCCCTTAGACTCTCCTCTGTTCTTCGCCTGATTTTGAATACCCGATCACTCTCTCGTGTTAGCTCACGCATCAACTGACTCAAGAATTGCTGCTGTTGATGCGTAAGTTGCTCTGAAACTGATTGGCTCAAAATACTACGCAATTGATCTCTAAATTCAATGGATCGATTCTCATCACACAAAAGTTGAAAAAAACCTTCAAACGCACTGCCAGCATCGGTGCTGGCCAACAACGCTTCTTTTTCCATCACCGAGAGTAAAATATCCCCCCGTGTTTGACCACTTTCAATCATTTGCACACGAATGCCTTGATCCAACGCTCGAATCTCATCCTCAACTCGACGAAAATCCCCCGTTAACACCGAAGCCAATTGATAAATTTCTCGAATTCGTTCACGCTGTTGCGCCTCAGAAAGCGTTGTCACAACCCCCGCATTCAAGGCATCAATTTCTCGCTGTATCTCTGTTTTCCGAGAGGTAAGCAGTGCAATCCGCTCATCAGAATTGGAGCTCATTGCCATCGAAAAATCTCGCACGGCTTCCTGAACAATTCTAAGGTGCGATGCCGTTGTGCCAACCCCTCTTTGATCCAATCCTTGAGAAAAACGCAACGCCACCTCACACGCATCGGTTTTCATCAATTGATCGTTCATCTCACGTAGCCAGCCCGAACGAATCCATTGATTCAAATAACTACCCGCCGTTGTTTCGCTCTCCCAAAGCCCCTGCTCACGACACTGCTCTAACTCCGCATCCAACACAATGCGAGCACGTCCAAAAGGCACCTCACTCTCATCCGAAAACATATCGGCAATAAACGCCAAAATAATAGGCGCATTGTCCGCTCTAAGCAACTTCCAAGCAGCACTCTCCTGAAACAAACGTCGATATTTAGCCTGCAAGCCCTGAAAACTCACCTAACTCTCCTTTCACATGAACTACCCCAAATTTTAATGATACCGTTGAATCGTTTTGGATAGAGAGGGGGATAATTCCCCCCCCATTCACACATTCATACTCAAACATACGTTTAATGATACTCACCAGGAAGCTGAGTTTTTTGAACTGTAACCCTGCCAAATTTTTTGCCTGACATTCTTAATAATTCATCACCTGAAAACTCAAAGCCAAGCTTTAATGCAACTCGCGCCACATCATCTGCCGTTGTTTTTGCCAACACCTCCTCTTTAAGTTCAGGTTCAGACTGCATTTTTTTTAAAAATTCTTCAAGTTGATCTAATGCCATGTTTAACACTCCTATTCTCATTCATTGCGAATCCCTAATATATTAACAGGAAACAGAAGAAGATCGGTTTCAAATCTCAGTTTATAAAATTCTCCCCCCCCCCTTATTTACCTCATTAAGCATTCATAAGACCTTTATAATAACCAACATGCCAACACCAACCCTACCCATTCAAGCACTACTACCCAATATTCAAGCGAGCCTAGCACAACATAATCGTGTGATTTTACAAGCCGAACCAGGCGCTGGAAAATCCACTCAAGTACCGCTGCATTTAATGAATGCGCCTTGGTTAAAAGGGCAAAAAATCATTTTATTAGAACCACGTCGCCTTGCGGTAAGAGCCTTAGCGGGGTTTTTATCTGCTCAATTAGGTGAAAAAATAGGGCAACGTGTGGGGTATCAAGTGCGTAATGATCGCAAACTATCGTCGCAAACGCAGTTGGAGATTATGACCGAAGGGGTACTGGTTCGGCGTATTCAGCAAGACCCCGAGCTTACTGGCGTTGGGCTTATTATTTTTGATGAATTTCACGAACGTGCATTAGAGGCGGATTTGGCTCTGGCACTGACGTTAGAGTGCCAAACCGAATTACGAGAAGAACTAAAAATTCTTCTGATGTCCGCCACGTTAGAAAGTGATGCACTGAGCACATTTTTATCACCCGCACCTGTCATACAGTGTCCGGGTCGGAGCTTTCCAGTACATCGCCACTATTTGCCCAAACCTGTTGACCACAACACCTATGGCGAACCTTATAAAACATTGATGTGCCTCTTGAATAACGTGGTTCAAAACCACGCTCAAGATTGCTTAATTTTTTTACCCGGTCAAAAAGAGATTATGACCGCCATTCGTCATGCCCAAGAAATACTGGATGAACAGAAATTTTCCCTTCTGCCACTTTATGGCGGGTTATCCGCTGAAGCGCAAAGTGCAGTGCTCCAAAAAGACACTCAACACCGTCGAAAAATCATTTTTGCCACCAACATTGCCGAAACCAGTCTGACCATTGAAGGCATTGATTCGGTGATTGACAGCGGCTTGGTGCGTAAAGCCATTTACGATTCCAGCAGTGGCATGACTCGAATGGTGACGCAAAAAATTTCTAAAGCGTCAGCCAAACAACGCTCGGGAAGAGCGGGACGTTTATCAGTTGGCCATGCGTACTGTTTATGGACGGAATCGGAGCAACAGCAAAAAGCCGACTTTGAAGCCGAAGCGATGTTGATGTCGGATTTAAGCGATTTAACCTTAGAAGTGGCGATGTGGGGCGAAAGCTCACCTTATCATTTACGCTGGCTCACCCCGCCGCCCAAAGCACACTATGAGATTGCCAAACAGTTGCTGATCCAACTCGGGTTTTTAACCCCCCCTGGCAACATCACATCTAAAGGCGCATTGGCAGCTCAACTTGGGCTCTCTTCTCGCTTGGCGAATATGCTGTTAAGCGCCCCGCTCAAGGCACAACAAATGGCGTGTGACTTAGCGGCGATATTGAGCGAACGCGACCTCTTTAAACACAGTCGTGAAGCCAGTCACGGCATTAATATTGAAGACCGTCTTCAAGCGTTACAGTTGTATCGAAACACACCGAAACAGGCCATTAAAACCACGCCTATTATCCCTTCGGTTGCGAAAGAAGCCCTTAAAAACAGTGCCAAATGGCATAATACCTTAGTTAAAATGAAGCTCGACACATCGGTGTTAAAATTTTCTCCCCCCCTATCCGATACCCCTTCTATAGGACAATTGGTCGCCTTGGCGTATCCTGATCGCATTGCAAAACGTCGTTCCAATCAAGAGAGTCGCTATCAACTGAGCAATGGAAAAGGTACGGTATTAAGGCCTCATGACCCTCTCGTTCAAGAACCTTGGTTGGTCGTGGCACACTTAGATGGACAGCGCCGTGAAGGACAAGCCTATATGGCGTGCGCCATTACCTTGTCTGATATTAAAGCGCTTTTTTCACCTCAGATAACAGAAGACTCAAGCATTAAGTTTGACGCTAAAAAACAGCGTATTCAAGGCACCAAAACCCAAAAACTGGGTGCAATTACCCTGCAAGAATCGGTCATTAAAACGCTCAGCCCACGACAGGTTCAATCGTGCCTCATCAACACCCTTAAAACATCGGGGCTAAAGCAATTGCCATGGTCGGAAAAGTCGCTCGGTTGGCTCAATCGGGTACGTTGGTTGGCTCAACATATGCCTGAATTTCAAGGGTTTTCAGAACAAGCGTTAATTGACGATTTTGACCACTGGTGTGCGCCTTATTTAACCCACATTAAAGCGTGGCATGACTTGGCTAAGCTGGATGTATTGAGTTTATTAAAAGCCCGTCTGAACTTTGAGCAACTCAACACCCTTGAACGAGAAGCACCGAGTGTTTACACTGCGCCCTCAACAAAACGGGTAGCCATACAATACCAAATGGGAAAACCGCCTTATGTAGCCATTCAACTGCAAGAGCTGTTTGGTGAAACCCGCTCTCCCTGCTTAGCCAATGGTAAAATACCCTTAACCTTTGAACTGCTGTCCCCTGCACGGCAACCCATTCAAATCACCAGCGATTTAGCCCATTTTTGGCAAACCCCTTACATACAA
>JAKISK010000080.1 GCA_021648625.1 Thiomicrorhabdus sp.
TTCATCAACACCACATCCGCCTCTTCTGGCTCCGTTACCAACGTTAAACCATGGGTTTTTTCTAACAAGCTCGCCATTTTATCCGAATCGTATTCATTCATCTGACAGCCATAAGTAATCACATACAGCCCCCCCGTAAAGGGCGAAGATTGGGACGAAGATTGAAGTGATGTTTGAGACATAGTATTTCCGTTTTTCTGCATACAAATTTAAAGGAAGGTATTTTACCATAGAGACCTTTGCACGAAAGGCGCGCGAGAAAAAAGAGCCAAATTGACTGATTAAGAATAAACCTTTCTTCTGTGGCCTACTTTTAAGATAACAATAATAATGTCATTTTCATGAATCTCACCAATAATTCTGTAGTCCCCTACCCTCCAACGCCAGTATTCATTTAAAATTCCTTTTAAAGGCTCTCCGATCTCTTTAGGGTTTTCAGCATGAATTAATCTCTCTTCTATAAAGTTCTTAATTCGCTTTCGAATCACTGGATCAATCTTTTTTAGGCTTTTAGCAACGTGTTCTTCGTACTTGACTTCCCAAGTCACTCCCAAACATCCTTATGATCTAATAAAACACTGTTACCCGATTTTATTCTACTCATCGCCTCATCAGCCAAATAAGCATCCTCCATATCCTCCAAGTGCTTTAAAATTGCTTCTCTCGCATAATAAGTCTTTGTTCGCCCTGTTTGTGAGGCAAGCGCACTAAGACGCTCTTCAATCTCTTGTGGAAGTCGAATGGCTAACATTTTATTTAATCCTTCCTTTGCTATACGTGTATATCATACTCTATATTAAAAAATTAATTAAAAATCTCCAGCCTTAATTCGCTCAATCTCTTTTTGTAAATCAACCCTATTTAATACCACACCATAAGCGTTCAAAAGTTGCACAGCAACCTCATCTATTTTCTTTATTTTTTTTTGCACTAAATAAACCTTAGCCAAGTTTTTTAAACTTTGCTGAGAAATTACCCCCCCCCTATCTTGCGCCCACCAGATAAACTGCTGTAAATCGTACTGATTGTTGGTTTTTATAGATTTATTGACCATGGCATTCATGGCTTGAATGACTTTTTCGCGATACAATAAATTGTACGTTGCGTGTTGTAAGTAACGTTGATTAGCAATTTCTTCTTTGGTTTGAAACTGCGTGTAAAACAGACTGTTTTCAAATATATACAGCTCTTTAATACTTTTTAAGCTGTGCCATGTTGCAAACACAATCACAACCGTTAAGCCAACCAAAGCAATAATGGCACCTGCTTGCCCCCAAGCAGGCATCGAAAAATGATACGCCCTTGCATATTGACGAGTTCCTGCATACATCAACACCAGCGGAATAAACAGGTGTACGCTGGAGAGCGAAAACGGGTAAGAGAGTTGCGACTGAATGGCAAACGGCATGATTAACGCCAAAATAGCCAGTGAAAAGGCGGTTCGTGACTGAAACAGCACATACAAAAAATACCCTACAAACCCCAATGCCAGCACCAAAACAATAAGCCCGCTTTGCAGCATCCAGTACAACAACTCATTATGCGGATGCGTCCAATAGAGACTTTGCAAAGCCGTCACATCATGCTCTTTAATGTGCGCTGCAAACGGTTCTATAAAATTGCCTATGCCTAACCCCGTTAAAGGCGACTGCATAAATAAGAGAATACTCTGCTGATAAACGACCAGCCTAAGCCCTTCAGACATCCCTGCGGTTTTTTGCACCACTTGCGCTAATCCCGATGCATTACCAAAAAAAGTAACCGACAGAAAAAAGCCTAACGAGAGCATTAGCCCCCAAATCAAAAAAATTGTGCGAGACTGCCATAAGGCTTTATAACGCGCCATCAACATTAAACTGCTGGCAATCATCCAAGCGAGTGTGCCCGCCCGAGAGCCGGTCAAAAACAGTACATAAGCGCACAACAATATGCACAAAAACAGCCCTATTTTGGCTAAACGACGGCTCCGTAAAAAGAACGGGGTTGAAACAACATAAAGGCTTGACACCAAGCTAAATGCTAAAAAAGTGGCCAACATATTCACTTGCTGAAAATTACCCAACGGCCCTGCGCCATTAAACCGTAATGGCTCATACCCAACCAGTGTAAACATCACTCGATACACATCATGCGTTTGCACAATAGCAATCAAAGATTGCAGCATTCCCAATACACAAAACCCAATCAAGAGTTGAATAAACTGCACCTGGGTGAATCTGTATTGAAAAAGTGCCAAAAAAAACAGAATAATCACGCTAAAATTAAAGGCCGTTTGCATAAAGGCATCGTTCGAAAAATTCGCATTAATCGCCCCAACGCCTAATACCCCAAACAATAACACCAGCAGTGCCACCACCAACCCAGCCCATTTTATTTGCTTATCCATAACCCCTTTTATGAAAGTGCTAACGATAAACAAACAAACGAATGCCCAAACCATAACGTTAAAGGGTAAATCTAACCCTTCTCCGCTAATATTAGAGACTGAAAATAAAGAAGCAGTAAATATAACCCCTAACCAAAGCAGTAATGCGTGCTTAGAAAACAAACTTAACATTTTTCTCCCCCCCCTTCTCTAAAAACAAAAAAAACCCGCAATAATGCGGGCTTTTTGAAACATAAATAACATGTTTATTTCACTATTATTTATAACTCTTTACAAAGAACCGTTGCATCCTCTGATCCGTCATAAGTACCAGTAGCTGCTGCTGTTAATGCGTCAGTCCCCTTCTCTGCAAGCATACTTCCCGTAGTCGAAATACCATCATCTATTTTAGTGTCTAAACCCTGCGCAACGGCATTTTCAAGATTTGTTGCACAAAGAAAGTTTTTACCACCGCCAAAAACATCTGCTGTAAAACCACTCGGAATAAAAATTCCATCTAAATCATGGCGTGGCGATGCTGCGCCAGAAGCACCCGCAATAAAACCTTCTCTTCTTAAATCATCCCAAAATGCTTGCAGATCATTAATTTGCCCATCGTTAGTATCATTCCATCCTGGAATTCTTCCCGTACGATCTTGATACGCATAGTAAGCAGCTGTAATCCCTTCTAAATCACCCGTTACCGCTTTAATTTTAGAGTTAGTAATCAACTCTTGCCCTTTTAATACACCTCCAAGTAATAATCCAATAATAACCAATACAATGGCAATCTCAACCAGTGTAAACCCTTTTTGATTTTGTGCAGTAACTGTATTCATGGTAACGCCCTCTTTATATAAAAAAAATTAAAGTTTCTTTCAAACTTGGTTCTATAGTAACGGTGCTTACAAATTAAAAAAAGAGTAAAAGTTTTTTACCCCCCCCCTTTTTTTCATTCCCTAAATTCATAGTGTAAGCTTAGATAACATGTCAAAAATGATTCAAGCTTGCTCTACGAAGAAAAATGTAATTAAAAAACCAAAGTTTTCATCGTCTTGTTCAAACGATACTTGTCCATTCATTTGCTTTAAGAGTTCTCGCGCTAAAAACAACCCTAACCCCATTCCACTTTCACTGGTGGTCCAAAAGGGTTCAAACAGCCGCTCTGCTAGCATTTTATTATGTTGCTTGTCTTGCTTGCATTCAATCTTAATAACGACTGTTTGAGCGCTTTGACTCACTCTGATCTCTAAACGTTGCTCCGTTAGGGCATGATCTTTAAAGTTTCCTAAAATATTTTTAAACACTTCCGTTAAGAGAACGCTCGGTAAGCAAACCGTTGCCTCACCTAAAATTTTCGCTTCTAAGTGGTACATATTTACAACATTTTGCAACACGTCTTGCAGTTGCAACTGAGAACACTCATAACTTTGTTTTAAAGGACGCTTCATGTGCAATACGGTTTTTTTAGCTCTTTCTGCCATCGCTGGCAACGTCTGATGCAATCGCTCTACCAGCCGAATTTTATCGGCATCTTTCTGTAGAGTATTTACCTGCTCACAAAGCAGTTGAATAAATTGTGCAATGTTTTTAATTTCATGTTGTACAAATAATTGATAACGCTCCAATCGTTTTTGAGAGGTTAATATTTCGGCCTGCTTTAAAGCTAAGTTTTGCTCTAAAATAGAGGCAAACGTTTTAATCACTAAAAAAGACAAGCTTTCAGGCTCTGCGGCTTTTCTGTCCAACACCACATTTAATAAAAATGTCATATCATCACGAGCCACATTAAAAACATGTCGTTTACCAAGAACAAGCGATTTTCCGCCAAAGAAAGTCTGCTTTTTTTCACCAAACCACTGAATTTGTGCCTCCATTTTTAAACAGCCTAATGACGCTAAAATAGGCCATGCTTGTTCCAAAAAATCCAACGCATCTTGGTTTACAGCTTGATTAAGGGTATATAAATCTGAAAGCGCCTTGCTTAAACGCTTAGATTGACGTCTAAAATAATACGCCGTAAAAAAAAGAGCCGAACCAATAAGCACCAACCCTAGCCATAACCAGTGCGTCAAAAAAGGGTCAAAAAAATCCGCCACATTTAACCTTGTTCGGTGTTCAGAGAGGGGGGGGATAATTTTGAACGTTGAAGCCCGTACTTTTTAATTAAGTAGTACACGTTTTCTCTTTTAAGCCCTAAGCGACGCGCGGTTTCATGCACATTAAACTCGGTATCTTCTAAAACTTGTTTTATCAGTTTTTGCTCGGCCTGATTACGAATTTCTTTAACGCCTTTGCCTAAGCTCATCTCGACTTGAACGGTTTGAATTCCCTCTTGTTCTTTCAGCTTTTCGCTTTGGTGAGAAAACAGTCGAGCGCGTTTGAGCGCGGTTAAAAGTGTATCCACAGACACGGGCTTTTCTAAAAAATCAAACGCGCCTTTTTTAAGCGCTAAATAAGAAATATTTTCTTCTTCTTGCCCTGTTAGCACTAAAACCTTCACCTTTGGCTGATGCTCATTGAGCCAATCCAATACCGCCAACCCCTCTTCGGGGGTGTACTGATTGGGCGGCATTCCCATGTCTAATAGCACAATACGAATTTTTTGCGACTGCAAAACCTCCAAGGCTTCTAATCTGGATTCTGCCTCAAACACGGGATAGCCCGCAAGCTCTAACGAAAACCCTAACATACTGCGCAAAGCGTGGTTATCATCGACAAGAAGAAGGTTGGTGTTTTTCAAAAATAAATTTCCATATTAATATACATTTAGAGACCTTTGCACGAGAGGCGCGAGAGAAAAAAGTGATAAAACTTGCCTGATTGAGGCAAAAATCGCAGGGAATAGCCAGCTATTCGCAAGGTTTTCAACGAAAATCAGGTATATTTTAGCCTTTTTTTATCCGTGCATCCTTTCATGCAAAGGTCTCATTTAGTGTAAAACAGCATTCACTGCAACACAATATGCTCTCTTGCGCCTGTATATTCATCCTGCTTAAAAAATATCAGTTCAAAATCAGTAATATATGAAAGGCCATTCGCCGCATTCCAATCTGCTTGCGTCATGCTCTCCAACACCAAAATATCATAACCATCACCACCATTCACATTCGCACCTAAACCACCGCCACTTGCAATAAATGTTCCATTTTCTTGTTTTTCATTTTTACCCAGCCAAACCACATCATCTCCGTCGCCCAACAGAAATATAGCACCTAATTCAACATCCCCTTGAATCCAAGCTTTATCATTGCCTAAACCTGCATCCAGCGTTTCGGTTAAGTTGGTTGACAACACAAAAGTATCATTTCCATCGCCCAGCAATACGTCTGAATAAGCTACACCCACAATATAGACGGTATCAGACCCCTTGCCTGTTGTTAAAGTTGCGTTAGCATTCAAATCATTTCCTATCACAATATGATCATTCCCTGCTCCCAAGCTTAAGGCCGTATCGACATTACGCCTTACCAAAATAACATCATCGCCTGATGTTTCTATCTCCGTTAAATCATCTCCTACACCACCACCACCGCCGCCGTCGACTGCGCCACTCGTAATATCATAGTCTTCATACGTTGGAACTAATTCTCCCCTGCCTTTAGGGTAACTATCCCAAACGATAACCTCTCCTAACAACGCTTTTTTAATTTCGTAGCCACTAATTGACAATACAACGTCATCATAAAAATTTGCACCTTCCAATGACTTTATGCCATTATGATAGAACTCATTTTTATCACAATTTTCCCTACTTACTCCTTGTGAAGCGGAACAGTTATCCAGTGTTCTTTGCCCATCTTCATTATAAGCCACTAATACAACACTGGCCGATTCAACCTCTAAATTAGAAGCCGTTGCAACCGATGAAGCATTGCAATAAGAAGGGTTTCTATTACACACATAGTAGTTTCCAACCCCCCCTACACCGCTTAAAGGGGGCGTTAAGTTAACAGAAAACCAGTTAACATTAAAACCTGAACGACAAAAATAACTGGCCGATGCCGCTTGATCGCAAATAAAATTAGGATCATTTACTTGGCGATTAACGGCATATCGAATAAAGTTGCTCCACGCATCTTGAACACCGTCTCTAGGCAACCCTAAATCAATATAAGGCGCTGTTCCGACACTGCTTTTGCATACAACACTGCCAATCCGATTTTCATATCCATCATAGTCCGTATCAGGGCATGGTAGAAACTTATTGACTTGCGCAAAAGAAAGCAGCTGCGCTTTCAAATTGTAAATTTTTTTCTCCCCCTCCTTTACATGTTCAACAGACCGAAACTCAGCCACGCCAAATATCGAACCGATTGCAAGCACGCCAACAATCAATAGCACAATAAGCATTTCAACTAATGAAAAACCTTGTTGAAACTTAAAAGAGGGTTTCACCGAAGAGATAAACATGGCCATTACTCCAATCCGTCTGTTTGAATAATTCCAAAAATAGGCGATACCCCTGGAAAATCTGGTACAGGTGGCGGCGCATTGTAATACATCAACTCAATATCGGTAAAATCAATGGTTTCATACGTTGCAGTTGTCCCCACTGCAAACTCCAAATCAATTTTTCCTGTTGCATCGGTTTGCAAAATAAACTCACGCTCTTCAACCCAATAATCTGCATAAGAGTTATACGTTTGTCCTTTTACAATACTAATTGTAATGGCATTTCCATTTACGTCTCTCGTCACTAAATTACCCGTAAAACCTGCAACAAAACTAACGGCTTGAACGCCATCTTGTGTATTATCTGTAAAATCATATTTATACTCTTCAATAGTTGTACCATTACTTGCTACCGTCGCGGTATCACTCGTTACATTCGAGCTAGGTGAACTAGGCTGATCCCATGTACCAACGGCACGCGTTTTATACGTTAAGAGAATTTCTTGGTTTGCAGCGGCTTCACCAAAATCAAAAACTTGATTAACCCTATCCCAAGTTACATTATCCGTACCCACATTGGTCCCCGAGTCACCTAAAGAGTTATCACCCATTTTGAGCATATCATTACCATCAAAATTTTGGTTTACGTTTACATTAGCCTCACTCTCTCTAAACTCACGTGCTTCATTACGTTTAAGTTCATGTCCAGAAATAGAAATTAATAAGTCATCAAACGATTCGGTGGGGGCTCGAAGCTGTATAAAGGTTGCATCACCATCTTGATTTTCTCGCTCTTCGCTACTTAAAGTACTGGCCGTTGCTCGATCATTATAAGCGACAACAAGCGCAACAATTCCCCTACCCAATAAGTTTGACCCAGAGCAGTTTGTGCCTGCGCACAACTCCAAGTTCTTAGCACCTAAATTACCAACAATAGGTTCGGTGCTAAAATTAAAGGCGGGTGCAATATTACGGTTAAAAAAGCAAGCCGAATCTTGAGGGCAGTTCGCAATATCATTGGCAACAGAAACTCCTTGAGTAACGGCATAATGAAATAAAGTTTTATTAGTATCCTTTACGTCCATTAAGGATAAATCAAGCATTTCAAAAGGAACCGTTCCAGAATTTTTTGAGCAGGTCGCCACGCTTACAGAAGTGACGGTAAGGGTTGCGAGGGCATTAAAACGATTTTCAGTTCCAAACCCTGGCTCACCCTCATCATTGGTATCAGGACAAGGTAAGTAATCATTTTTTTCCATAAATCGAAGCAAAGCCACTTTAACCGTTGCTAATTTAACCTGACTAACATCCCGATCTACATTCACTTTTTGCTCACTAAAAAGCGTCGCCGAACCAACCACCAAGGCGGCCACAACTGCCAGCACAACTGCCAGTTCAACCAAGGTAAAACCTTGTTGTTTTTTTAAATTAATCATGATTCGCTCCCTTAAAAACTCTCATCTTATAATTGACCACCCGATGAAATAATGGCGTACTTAACGTCTCCGCCCAAAATCCAAAATAACTGATCATCAAATGTTTGCCCCTCTCGTCTACTACCAGAACCCTTCCAAAACTGTTGATCGCCATCTACGTTTTCAAATTCAGCGTCATCCAGCCCACCACGATTTTTCGAATCAAAGGCATGCCATGCCGCTGCACCATTCTCTCCAAAGCTAACCACTACCGCAATGGCAGCGAACTCAAGCACTTCATCACTCTCTGTTCCAGTTGAAGAACATCCAGTATTCAACGAAGTAATTTCACCGCATACTCTATAATTTTTCCTACCGTCCTTTTCAAGTGGATAGGTATCCAAACTAAATGCTGGCGGGTTTCGGCGATCAAAATAACGAGCAGACGCTTTATCGTCGGCAAAACCAAGGTGGCCACTACTATCCGCCTCTGCATTCACCGCATACAATAAAGGCTGCCCCCAAACGTCTGTTGCGGCTACGCCTAAATCAAGGTAAGGAATTTTACCTTGAGCCGTTGTGCACTCAAAATTAGAACCTCCCTGCCGATCTTCTTTTCCATCACCATTTGAATCAGGGCAAGGTAGAAAACTATTAACTCGTACAAACATCATTAACGCACTACGTACTTCGTTCATATAAACATCATTATTGAGCAAATGGTCGTATTCACGCGTGCTTTTAACGATATTAACCGTTGTTACCATTAAGATAACCAATACCACTAATGCAACCGAAAGCTCTAGCAATGAAAACCCTTTATTGTTTGCTTTATTGTTTAAAGAAGTCATAAAGGACACCCTAATGCATCACGCCAATTTTGCCCTTCTGCATTCCTATCCAAGTGATTATCACCCAGTTCACAACCCGCGCCACCATAAGAATACTTAGGAGCCCCCCCCCTATAAAGGCACTTATTAAACCAACTGTTTTGTCCAGCGACTGCATTATCTGAACTCACTGATTCGCATAAATCGGGAATTCCATTCCCCCCTGGCGTAGCCGAAACCCCGCTGGTGACATCCTTTGCTACACGGCTCAACATGGCGGCATTCCACTCCTCTCGCGTAATTGCAATCACCTCATCATTAAACGAAGCGACGCCATTTCTCAATAGAGCAGCATCCCATTCAGAACGACTCATGTGAATCGTTTCATCATTAAAGAAGTCACCATTGCCGTGAGAGATAAAAGCCCCCTGTTCAGCAGGAAAATTATATTCAGCAGGCACCAATAGGCTAGGTTGCTCTAAATATCTGTTTATAGACGAGTTTGCATTTACAATTTGAACCCAGCGCGTATCATTTTCAACCACTTCTCCCGAATAAAACAACACCATTACAATGTCCCCCCTTCCATCCAATGTTAAGGGAAATTGACACGTAGGGGTTGGATTTATATCACAATTATTACGAAAATCATTCATATCCACCTTAGAAGGCGTGTCTATATTTAAAGGCGCAAAACGATTTGATACATTGTTATATCGATAAGCCTCACCATCCACTAAAAAACGTGCATCTACCGCAAACCAATATCGTCTATTCTCACGCCGTAGATTTGAAGGTAAAAAAGAAAAGTTTCTATTACTCACTTTTTGAGGCACCCATCCCATTGCATATAAAGAGCCTGAACGGGAACATTTTTTACCTGTCTCAGACTGTTGATTTCCTGTAAGGTCTGGACAAGGAAAATACCCTATCCCAGGAAGGCCTAAATCAACAAGAGGGCTTTCTGGCGGGGTTTCCAGGGGGGTTGAATCAAACAACTCTGGATGCAATATTGCATAAGTTAACATACGTTCTTTCACCAGCTGTAATGTCGAAACATAACCACCCTGCACATCTTGCTTCATACCTTCAGAACGAATATTTCCCTGAGTACCAAACCACGCAGCGGCACCCAAAACTAGGATAAGCAACCCCATCAAAATTGCAAAACCAGACTCTTTTGAGTGTACTTTGCTTCTTTTAATGCTTTTGTTTTTATATACGATTTTCATAATACGCCCCTACTTACAATACTTAATGAGCAAACTCTTAACCACTTCACAACAGCCCATAAATCAACTTCGCTTTCATTATAAAACAATCTCCTCTTCTGTGAATCCGCAAAACTACAAACAAGGGTTCTACAAACCGCTTTAAACATAATAAAACAGCATTAACGCCACCATTAACGCATTACCATAAAGCGCGTCCTTTTGCTTGTTCGTCCAGCACCCATTGTTGAAACGCGGGCGGACCGTACGCCAAGGTGAATGGATTTTTTTCCAGCACCTTACTTTTTGGGTCTTGCTGTTGATAAATTAAAGGACGCCCATTTTTTTCGGCCAACTGCATTAACTGTGTTAAGGTTTTTTTGGGGATTTCTCGCCCTACTGGCACCGCTAAATCCACCTTTACGCCTTGCCACACCAAGATAGATTCAA
>JAKISK010000081.1 GCA_021648625.1 Thiomicrorhabdus sp.
GCGGAACAGGGGAATGTTGATGCACAGTATAATCTTGCCTTTATGTATGAAGAAGGGCGTGGGGTTGCAAAAGATGAAAAACAAGCCGTTACTTGGTATCGCAAAGCCGCGGAACAGGGGGATGCTGATGCACAGTATAATCTTGGTGTTATGTATGCAAATGGACGTGGGATTGTAAAAGACGATAAGCAAGCCGTTGCTTGGTATCGCAAAGCCGCGAAGCAGGAGCATGTGAGTGCACAGTACAATCTTGCCCTTATGTATGAAGAAGGGCGTGGCGTAGCAAAAGATGAAAAACAAGCCGTTGTTTGGTATCGCAAAGCTGCGGAACAGAGGGATGCTGATGCACAGTATAGTCTTGGTGTTATGTATGAAAAAGGGCGTGGCGTAGCAAAAGATGAAAAACAAGCCGTTGCTTGGTATCGCAAAGCCGCGGAACAGGGAAAGGCTGCGGCACAAAACAATCTTGGTGTCATGTATGTAAATGGCAGTGGGGTTGCAAAAGATGAAAAACAGGCCGTTTTTTGGTATCGCAAAGCCGCGGAACAGGGGATTGCGATCGCACAGTATAACCTTGGTTTCATGTATTTAAATGGGTTTGGCGTAAAACAAGATGCAAAACAAGCCATTATTTGGTATAGAAAAGCCGCAGAGCAAGGAGAAGCAGACGCTCAGGGTAGCCTGGGTCTCATGTTCGTATCTAGACTTGGTGGTTTAAAAGATGATAAGCAAGCAGCTTCGTGGCTTCGTAAAGCAGCTGTACAGGATGTTGCGAGCGCACAGTTTGGCCTTGGTTCTATGTATGCAAGTGGCCGAGGGGTTGCAAAAGACGATCAACAAGCCGTTATTTGGTATCGTAAAGCAGCGGAGCAGGGATATGCTAATGCACAGTTTAGCCTTGGTCTTATGTATGCAAGTGGCCGCGGGGTTGCAAAAGATGATCAACAAGTCGTTATTTGGTATCGTAAAGCAGCGGAGCAGGGATATGCTAGTGCACAGTTTAGCCTTGGTTTTATGTATGCAAGTGGCCGTGGGGTTGCAAAAGACGATCAACAAGCCGTTATTTGGTATCGTAAAGCAGCGGAACAGGGGTTTGCGTTTGCACAGTATAATCTTGGTTTCATGTATTTAAATGGGCTTGGCGTAAAACAAGATGCAAAACAAGCCGTTGCGTGGCTTCGTAAAGCAGCTGTACAGGATGTTGCGAAGGCACAGTTTAGCCTTGGTTCTATGTATGAAAATGGCCGTGGGGTTGCAAAAGACGATCAACAAGCCGTTATTTGGTATCTTAAAGCCGCGGAACAGGAGCATGTAAATGCACAGTACAATCTTGCTCTCATGCATGATGCAGGACGTGGCGTAGCAAAAGATGATCAACAAGCCGTTATTTGGTATCGCAAGGCGGCGGAACAGGGAAATGCCAAAGCACAAAATAATATTGGCTTTATGTATCAAAATGGATTTGGCGTAGCACAAGATGATAAGCAAGCCGTTATTTGGTATCGCAAGGCGGCGGAACAGGGACATGCCAAAGCACAAAATAATATTGGCTTTATATATCAAAATGGATTTGGCGTAGCACAAGATGATAAGCAAGCGGTTATTTGGTATCGCAAGGCGGCGGAACAGGGACATGCTAATGCACAGTTTAGCCTTGGTTTTATGTATGCAAGTGGCCGAGGGGTTGCAAAAGACGATCAACAAGCCGTTATTTGGTATCGCAAGGCGGCGGAACAGGGATATGCTAATGCACAGTACAATCTTGCTCTCATGCATGATGCAGGACGTGGCGTAGCAAAAGATGATACACAAGTCGTTATTTGGTATCGCAAAGCCGCGGAACAGGGGCATGCTAATGCACAGTACAATCTTGCCTTTATGTATGAAGAAGGACGTGGCGTAGCAAAAGATGATACACAAGCCGTTATTTGGTATCGCAAGGCGGCAGAACAGGGATATGCCAAAGCACAAAATAATCTTGGTATTATGTATGAAAATGGAACTGGCGTAGCACAAGATGATAAGCAAGCGGTTATTTGGTATCGAAAATCCGCTGAACAAGGAAATGACATTGCACAAAATAATCTTGGTATTATGTATAAAAATGGAACTGGCGTAGCACAAGATGATAAGCAAGCGGTTATTTGGTATCGAAAATCTGCTGAACAAGGAAATGACGATGCACAAAATAATTTTGGCTGGATGTATGCAAATGGAACTGGCATAGCACAAGATGATAAGCAAGCCGTTATTTGGTATCGAAAAGCCGCTGAACAGAAAAACCCAGAAGCACAGGAAAATCTTGGTTTTATGTATTCAAATGGACGTGGGGTTGCAAAAGATCACCAACAAGCCAGCATTTGGTATCACAAATCTTCTAAACAGCAGGTTGCAAATGCTCAGGCCAGTATGGACAAACTCAGTGAGCGCTTTTCTTGTCATAAAAGAGCAACGACTAAGCTGTTTGGTGTTGAGATTAAATGTGCAACCAGAGATGTGTTAAGAATTGCTGTTAAGCAAGCTGGAGCAATCATCAAGCACAAAGATTCTGGCTATTTTGCAGACACCTATCACTCAGAAAAGCTACTTAAAAACTCGGATAGTTTAATCCTTTTGTATACGGATGAAAGTCCCAATAGATTTGCTCAAGCTAAGTACACCTTTAATAGCCATTTGGATGCGCATCAAGTGGTTGAAGTGAAAGAGATGGTCGTCAGTCAATACGGCGTACCTGATAACGCAACTGGAAACCTTAGTCTTGGCGAGGTGATTTATAAATGGTATCTAAGTGACGGCATTGAATTAACGGTTTCTCGTGGCTGGCCTGACACAACGACTTTTCTTGTCTATACCTATCCTACGCACTATAGAATTTATGAGGATGAAGCAGAACGATTAAAATGACCGAAACTTACAAAAAGGCTCTAGATCGAAAAAAAATCTCGCGGAATAGTTACAAAACGTGATGCATGTTCAAAGAGCCATAATAGCTATTCCAACTTAATAATGTAAAGTATCAGCCTTATCCCCAGATAGGGTTTTACCAAAATGCCAAGAGCCTCTGCCTCTAGACCCTTTTCAAAATTTTATTTCTAGCCATTGTTGAGTAGGGGGGAGAAATTCCCCCCCCCTGTTGTTTATCGTTCTAACTGATTACGAATCATTTTATCGACACTAATTACCAAGTAAATAACCAGACCCACTGCAAATATATGCATCCAATCATTTAATCCAATGGGTGCAGTGTGAAACAGTTGGTTCATGATGGGAATGTAGGTTAGGCTGAGTTGGGCGCAGGCCATGGCAAAAATTCCCCCCCATATCCACGGGTTGCTAAACAGACCCAGTTTGAACATGGAGTGTTTCAGTGAACGGCAGGTGAGTAAATAAAAGGCCTCGCCCACTGCAAAGACATTGACGGCAATGGTTCGAGCTTCTTCAATGCTTGCGCCTTGAATGAGCGCCCATTTAAACAGTCCAAAAGCACCTGCAAAGAGTAACCCTCCCACTAAAAAAATCCGAAAGATAAGCCGCCCTTGTAATATGGGGGTATCGGGTGCGCGGGGCGGTTTGGTCATAATACCCGGTTCGCGGGGTTCAAAGGCGAGGGTCAGTCCTAAAAACACGGCGGCGGTCATGTTAATCCACAGCGCTTGCACGGGCAGTACGGGCAAGACCATGCCCATTAACACCGCGACCATAATAATAAGCCCTTCACCAAAATTAGTGGCAAGAATAAAGCTTAAAAATTTGATAAGGTTATCCAGTACGCCACGCCCCTCTTCAACGGCTTTTTTAATGGTGGCAAAGTTATCGTCGGTGAGCACCATATCGGCGGCATCTTTAGCCACATCGGTTCCCGTCATTCCCATAGCAACCCCAATGTCCGCTTGTCTTAGGGCGGGCGCATCGTTTACGCCATCGCCTGTCATCGCCACAATATCGCCATTTTTTTGCAGCGCTTCAACCAGTCGCAGTTTTTGTTCGGGGGTAACACGGGCAAATACGGCGGTATTACGTGCGGCATCAACCAATTGTTGTCCGCGCAGTTGTTCAATTTGAGTTCCATTTTTAACGGCTTGATCTGGAGCGGTTTGCGGCAAAATTAGCCCCATTTGTAAGGCGATGGCTTTGGCGGTTTCGGCGTGATCGCCCGTAATCATTTTGACTTGAATGCCCGCACTTTGACACTCTTTAATGGCGGTAATGGCCTCGGCTCTGGGCGGGTCCATCATGCCTTGCAGTCCTAAAAAAATCAGCCCAGTTTGAATGTCTGAGTGATTAATGTGTTGCGTATTGTCGGGCAATACTTTTTTAGCAAAGGCTAAGACGCGTAATCCTTGTTTTGCCATTTGCGCGACTTGATTTAAAACAGCGCTTGAAT
This sequence comes from Thiomicrorhabdus sp., assembly GCA_021648625.1. Taxonomy (GTDB): domain Bacteria; phylum Pseudomonadota; class Gammaproteobacteria; order Thiomicrospirales; family Thiomicrospiraceae; genus Thiomicrorhabdus. The sequence continues at coordinate 4,385 of JAKISK010000081.1, forward strand.
CAAGCAGGGCGACTTGTTCATTTTGATCAAGCAGAGAGTGACTGCGTTGCAATAGGCTTTCAACGGAACCTTTGAGGTAGACAATACGCTGAGGTTGATTTTCTACACTGTGCAGAGTGGCCATGTATTGGTGTTGCGATTCAAAGGCAAGGGTGTCCAATCTTGGGTGTTGATTTGGATGAGAATGGTTGTTTAGTTCGGCTTTCACCGCAGAGACCAATAATGCCGCTTCGGTAGGGTCTCCAATAATTTTCCATTGATCCTCTTTGTATTTCAGTTGCGCATCGTTGCAGAGCAAGCCCGCGAGCAGTAGTTCGGAGAGCACAGGGTCTTGAGAGACATTAATAGGGTGTTGGTTGTGTAAAAATTCTCCCTCAGGCGTGTAACCAGTGCCTGTCACATGATAGTGATGACGAGCGCACCAAAGTTGCTGCACCGTCATCTCATTACGGGTAAGGGTTCCCGTTTTATCAGAACAAATAATCGTGGTGCTACCAAGGGTTTCCACCGCAGGTAGATGACGAATAATCGCGTGACTTTTGGCCATTCGAGCCACGCCAATAGCAAGCGTAATAGTCATGACGGCGGGCAACCCTTCAGGAATCATTGCCACCGCAATGACCACAGAGGCCATAAAAAGGTACTCCCATGTTTCGCCATGCCAAAGCCCTACGCCAAAGGTGATGATGGCGAGCGTTAAAATAACGAATAACAGAATATGGCTAAAGGTTTTGATTTTACGGGTGAGCGGGGTGGCCAGCAGTTCGGCACTGTTAATAAGTTGAGAAATGTGACCAATTTGGGTATCGTCTCCCGTGGTAATCACAATGCCTTTTGCGGTGCCGTAAGTAACCAAAGAGGAAGAATAGAGCATGTTAGTGCGGTCTGCCAGCGGCGTTTTTGCATCGAGTTTGCCCACTTCTTTTTGGACAGGAACCGATTCACCCGTAAGAGAAGATTCATCAATTTGAAGCTCTCGACTTTGAAGCAAGCGGATATCTGCGGGAACTTTATCGCCAGACTGTAGCAGAACAATATCGCCAGGCACAAGTTGTTGCGCATTAATACGCTGTTTTTCGCCGTCGCGTATGACATTGGCTTGGGTGACCAGTGCTTTAGAGAGTGCATCCAGCGCACTAAGGGCTTTGTTCTCTTGAATAAAACCGATGATGGCATTGAGCAGTACCACACCAAAAATAACCCCAGCATCCACCCAACTGCCTAAAAAAAGTTTGACGGCAATCGCAGCAAGCAAAATATAAACAAGGACTTGGTGAAACTGCTTTAAAAACCGTAAAATAGGCCCTTGTTGTTTTTGTAGCGTGAGGGTATTTAGGCCATGCTGTTTTTGCTTTTGGCTAACCTCTGTTTTATTTAGTCCATGTGAAGGGTGTGGGTTTAATTTATTAAGAATGCTGTCTTCTGAACAATGGTGCCATAGTTTTTTGTTGGGTGACGCCATATAAGAATGCCTATTGAAAGTGAAACTACGTATTTTCTATCTGGGGATTTGGGTATAGGTTTAAGTCTATTTTATTCTAAGAAGATAAGTCAAGAAGGTTTGTGGAGAAAAATGTGAGTAAAACAAAGGGGGGGAAAACCTCTGAATCAAAAAAACGGGCCGAAAAACAAGGAAGTGTGCGAATGATTGGAGGCGATTGGCGAGGCCGAAAACTCCCTGTTTTGCAATCAGATGGCTTGCGCCCAACGTCTGACCGAGTACGAGAAACCCTGTTTAACTGGTTACAGTTTGAAGTGGCTGGCGCAAAGTGCTTGGATGTTTTTGCAGGCAGTGGTGCTTTAGGCTTAGAAGCACTTTCTCGTGGGGCAAAAACAACCACTTTTTTAGAGCTTTCGGTTCCCGTTGCCAAGCAATTGCAAAATAACTTAGACTTGCTCAATGCAACGAATGCTCAAGTGATACAAGGAGACAGCTTATTGTGGCTGGACTCAACGCTAAAACAGGGGGGGGGAGAAAATTTTGATATTGTCTTTGTAGATCCGCCTTTTCATCAAGCGTTAATGCAAAAAACAGTGGATAAATTGTTTGCAAGTGAAGTACTTTCAAATGAAAGCACTGAGTTACCGTCTTGGTTATACCTAGAACAAGAGAAGGAACAACCTTGGCCAAATTTACCCGAAGGCTGGACGTGCTATCGAGAAAAAAGCACCTCACAAGTTCGGTTTGGGTTGTTTAAGCGAATGGCGTGATGGGGGGGGGAGAAAAATATTATTTGGTATTTTGAGACCATTTTCATACACAATACTAGAAAAAAAGAGAGCGCTTAATGAGATTTTTTGAACTTGAACCCAGTGATATATCAGACCTTAAGTTTGACGATTTAGAGGAAATGGTGGCACGGTTGTGCGAAGCAGAACTGATTCGTCAGAATATTTCGGTTGCTTGCGTGTTATCGGGTGGGGCATCACAGGCACCAGACGGAGGAGTGGATGTACGTGTAAAGAATGCCAGTGGTGTTCCTTCTAATTGTTTTATTCCGCGCGAAAATACGGTATTTCAAGTAAAGAAACATAGCATGAGCAAAACCGCTTGTAAAAACGAAATGCTCTATAGAGGTGGAGATGTAAAGCCCGTTATAAAGAAGTTGGCTCAACAACAAGGGGCATACATTATTATCAGCGGAAAAGATGATTGCGCCGATAAAATGCTAAATAACCGTATTAATGGAATGACAGAAGCGGTTGATGATTTGCCTGAAAAAAACGATCTTTTACTCGATTTTTATGGAAGAGACAGGCTATCCACATGGTTGAGAGAGTTTCCTGGTGTTGCTTTGTGGGTGCGCTCAAAGTTAGGGAAGCCCTTATCAGGATGGAAGCCATTTGGACAATGGGCGACCCCAGATAATCAAGACGATACATTTTTGCTGGACGATCACCCTTGTGTGATGGATGCAAATGCATCACAAAAAGACCCCGTATCAATTGAGGATGGCATTAAGCTGACTCGTAATAAATTGCGAAATAATGGCTGTGTTCGACTCATAGGGTTGTCAGGTGTAGGTAAGACACGTTTTGCGCAAGCACTTTTTGAAGATAAGGTTTGTAAAGAGGCTTTGCCCACAGCGAATGTAATTTATGCCGATTTAGGGGAGGATTTAACCCCTTCTGCATCAGAGTTAGTCACCTATTTAATTGCAAATAAACTTTCAGCCTACGTGGTTTTGGACAATTGCCCACCCGATGTCCATCGTCGCTTGCAAAAACAAATGGCATTAGAATCAGCAACGTTCAGTCTTCTGACCATTGAATACGATATTTCAGATGATCGACCAGAAGAGACCGAAGTTATTCTCATCGAGCCTTCAAGCGAAGCGACGGTTTCTAAGCTGATACAAAAAAGGTTTCCAGCCTTGGAGCGTATCAATGCAGACAAAGTGGCTGATTTTTCAGGTGGCAATGCACGCCTTGCGATCGCTTTGGCAAGTCGTGTGGAAGCTGATGAGACATTAACGAATTTTTCTGACGAAGCCCTTTTTAAGAGACTGTTTCACCAGAGAAAGGAAGGAGGTGCTGAGAGCTTGCTTGCAAGTGCGGAAGTTTTATCGCTTGTTTATTCCTTTAATGTTTCTGCAACAGAATTTAACAATGAATTGAATGTGTTGGCAAACGTGAGTGGGCTGACACGCCGTAATTTATATCGCGACCACTCCGAGTTATTGAGGCGTCAGTTATCGCAAAAGAGGGGAGATTGGCGCGCCATTCTGCCGCATGCGTTGGCAAACCGTCTTGCGCGAAGAGCGCTTGAAAATATTCCACCTGAGGAAATTAATATTGAGCTTTTTAAGCCAGAAAATTTTCGACTGTTTCAGTCGTGTGCACATCGCTTAGGCTATTTACATGATTGCGCCCCTGCTCGCCAGTTAGCTAAAACATGGATGCAATCGGGTGGGCCACTGCATGATATTGCTTCTTGCGATGCAAGATCACTAACCATTCTTACCTATATCGCGCCAGTTCTGCCTAATACCGTATTGAAGGCAATAGAAGCCGCATCGATAGACCCCGTATTTTCATCAAGAGAAAATAAGAATTTTTCAGTGTTTGTAGATCTATTGAGCCAGATTGCATATGAGAGTGAGAGCTTTGATCGTGCCGTCTCGTTAATGTTGAAGTTTGCGGAATCAGAACGATTTGGTGAAAATAGAGACAGTATAGTGAGTCAATTACAGAGTCTTTTTAAGTTGTATCTATCGGGCACACAAGCAACTCCAGAGCAACGACAAAGATTCTTGAATCGTCTATTAAATTCTAAAAAACCAAGGGATTTGGAAATTGCCTCTGATCTGTTTCAATCTGCATTTAAGACCTCTCACTGGTCATCTTTTGGAGGATTCAGTTTTGGTGCACGTAGCAGGAATCATGGTTGGGAGCCAAAAACTAATGATGAAAAACTAGATTGGTATGTCGGTTTTATTCGGCTTTTAATCCCTTTTTTGGCTTCAGAAGATGAAAAGTCCAAAAAAGGGGCTAAAGAACTGCTGGCCAATAATTTTAGAGGGCTGTGGAGTTGTGCGGGCTGTTTTGATATTCTTGAACAAATTGTAAATGAATACGCCAGTAGTGGACGTTGGCCTGAAATGTGGCGGTCTATTAAAAAAACGATCTTTTTTGATGGAAATAAATGCGCTCCTGAGCTACGCACCAGACTCGACGCGCTTGAGAATTTGGCTGCTCCGTCAGACCTCTATTCAGAAATTGAAGCTTACGTATTTACAAATACTTGGGACCATAGGGGGATTGAGACGAGTGACGTTAAAGAGAAAATAATAAAGCTGGGCGAGCGTGCGGCTATCGAGCTTGAATGCCTTAAAAAGTTGGCTCCGCGCCTTTGGAATAAAGAAATTGACTCACTTTGGTTCTTTGGTAAAGGGTTTGCTAAAGGCAGTACTGATCCATGTTCAACATTTGTGCTTCTTGTTGAATTGATGCAAAAACAAACATTAGAAAGCGTTCCCCCCGTCTTATTTAGTGGTTTTATTGGAGGAGTTTATGATGATAAACCAGAGTTGGCTCAACAATTTCAAGAGCAGGTGTTGGAAATACCTGAGTTGAAAGAGTATTTTATTTGTTTTTTAGGGGCGACTCCGATAGCGCCTTGGGGGGTAAAAAAAATAATTGAACTGGCTCGAGCGGGAGAGTTTGAAGCTTGGAGGTTTGAAGAGATACGCTTTGGTGAGTTACATCGGTCTATTTCGGACGATGATTTGTTTGAGCTTTTTTTAGCGCTTAACGACTTGAAGGGAGGCCTGTTTTCTACCATTACGATACTTCAAATGATTTTTTTGCTCGATGATTACATTCCTAACGAAAAATTACGATCCGTTGGACGACAGGCCATTTTGAAAATTCTTGCGATGCCAATAGATGAAATTAGCCAGCACCAATGGCATGACATTAATCGTGTAGTAAAGGAGTGTTTATCTGGTACGGCACCAAAAAATGAAGTTGTTGAAATTATTGGATTGCTTTGTAAAAACATTGAGTCTTACTGTCTTTATTGTTGTGGGTTTGAAAAAATTATGGATGACCTCATAAAGATTTTTCCAGAAATTATTTTGAGTTATATTCTTGAGAATAATGAAGATTGTTTTAAGCATATCTTTTTCAATGATTCATTTGATCCAAGCAGCTCTTCGTTAAATCTTGTTCCTGTAGAACGCTTGGTAAATTGGTGTAACGGAGATGAAAATAGAATTCAAAAAGTAGCGATGGCCATTTCTGTCTATTCCCCAGTGACTATCGCTCAACCTATGGAACATCCAAAGCAGGTTCGGCTCAGCAGTCATATTAAATCGTTTTTAGACATTGCGAAAAATAAGGCTGACATAATTGAATCAATTGTTTTCGGGATGGCGCCTACAGGTGGATTCGTAGGAACGTTTGCGGACATTCATGATATTCGGTTACAAGCATTTAAAGAGTTATTGGAACATGACTCTCCTGAGGTTCAAAAATTAGCCCGTATCAAAATCCCTATAATCGAAGAATCAATTAGGAATAACAGAGCGAGTGAGGCGAAAGAACGTACTCGGTACGAGCAGAGGTTTGAATAGGGGGGGGGGGCAGGGCCAACGCATTAAAAAACAGTTGCAAAAATCGCGCTTATGGAGTATTTATTCCTTTAAAAACAAGGGAATATCTCATGAGCAGCATTCAAGACAGTTTTTCAATCATAAAAGACCCACGAATT
>JAKISK010000082.1 GCA_021648625.1 Thiomicrorhabdus sp.
TTTTTAGAATTGGGAAACGATTGACCCGATACATTTTTAATAAATGCTTCGGCAGAGGCGCGTCTTTCACGACGGTCTGTGGTTTTACGATCAGGGGTATTGGTATTATTCATGGCTTGGCCTTTTTACAATTAATAAAACAGGCGAAGCTCTAAAGACTTGTGTAGAAAACAGACGCGATTCAAGGTGAATCAAAAGAAATATCTGATTGTTCCCTCCGCTGGTATTAACCAGTTCAGGTTCTACGGATCCCGCTTACGCGATCTCAGCCTAAAGGCACTCCGACAAAAACTGTGATGATTATAGAACCATTTACAAGATTAGTCATTGTTTTTTATAGTCACTGACGTTATATTGAAACCAATTTCACCTTTTTAGAGTTTTTAAATCATGCCCATGAAATATCGTCTTTATCTTTTATGTTTAATCAATATCGTTTTTTTTAGTACTCACCTCTCTGCCGCACAATGTAAAAAAGACCTTACTGGTGAATTAAAAGAAATTTGTATTAAGGCCATTAAAAATGACCCAGAAGCGCAACTGCAAATGGCTCGTTATTATGCTGGTCAAATAGACCCAAATGTAATAAATTATCCACAAGCCTTTTATTGGCATAGACGCTTGGCGCGTTTAGCGGTGCATTTAAAACTAGAAGACCCTGTTTACAGCGAAACCATGTACAACACAGGGGTGTTTTATGCCGATGGATTAGACGTAGAACAAGATCATAAAAAAGCCCTTTATTGGTTTAAAAAATCTGCCGATCGTGGCGATGACATCGCAATGTTTCGACTGGCCGTTATCTATTCAAATGGCGATGGCGTAACTAAAGATTTAGAAGAAAGCTTAAACTGGCTCAAAAGAGCCGTCGTTGCAGGTAATTTAGATGCCAAAGTATTATTAGCCCAGATTTACTCAGAAGGTACGTTAGTTCCTCAAAATAATACGATTGCGATTAAATTGCTGAGAGAAGCGATTGAAGAAAACTCGGCCAGTGCTAACTTTGCACTTGGAAACTTTTATTTGCATGGCATTGAAGTTGAAAAAAGCCTCATTACGGCCAAAAATTTATTTAGCTCGGCGTGTCGATCAAATTTATTAGAAGCTTGCCGTGCTTATTACGACATTGATATTCAAGAAGAGAATCGTACACGACTTGCGCCAGTAGAATCTCCTATGGAATAATTTTTTAGTCGTAAGGCAAACCAAACTTAGGAGGCTGTCATCCTTTACGCCAAGTGGTGCCTTCTGAAGAGTCTAGTAGCTCAATACCTTGTTCGCTTAGTAAGTCTCTAATTTCATCTGAACGCGAAAAATCTTTGTTGATTCTGGCCTCTTTACGCGCCACAATCAGTTGCTCAATGGCTTCGTCTGTTAGCTCTGACTGGCTGGGTTGTGATTTAAAAAATGTGGTCGCATTTTGCTCTAATAAACCGATTTGATTACCCAATTTTACCAGTAACCCTGCCAAACCTGTATCTTTTGATTTATTGATCTCTTTTGCCAGATCAAACAGGACGGCCATGGCTTTAGGGGTATTAAAATCATCATTCATTACCACCATAAACGTCGCCTCAAACGCGGTATCCTTTGTTGCCTCAGCGGGAGTAACCAGTTCTAAAGCAGAATATAACCGCCCAACACTGGCACGAGCCGACTCTAAATTTTCTTGCGAATAATTAACTGGGCTGCGGTAGTGGCTTGCCAGTAAAAAGTATCGAATCACCTCAGGGTGAAAGACTTTTAACACCTCTTTAATCGTAAAAAAATTGTTCAATGATTTAGACATTTTTTCATCATCAATTCGAACAAAACCACAGTGCATCCAAGTATTTACATAGTGCTCACCCGTGGCACACTCCGATTGCGCAATTTCATTTTCATGGTGTGGAAATGACAAGTCCATCCCCCCTCCATGAATATCAAAGTGGTTGCCTAGGCATTTAGTTGCCATTGCCGAACACTCAATATGCCAACCGGGGCGACCTGCTCCCCACTCAGAACGCCAAGAAGGTTCGTTCTCTTTAGACGCTTTCCATAAAACAAAATCCATTGGGTCTTGCTTGATATTATTAACCTCAACCCGTGCGCCCGCCTCAAGGTCGTCTATATTTTTACCCGATAAACGACCGTATTGTTCAAATGACTTTACCTTAAAGTACACGTCTCCATTTTTTGCGGGGTATGCAAAACCTTTTTGAACCAAGGTTTCAATCATCTGCTTAATCTCTTCCATGTACTCGGTGGCTTTTGGCTCTTCATCTGGGCGCAATACATTCATAGCGGCTTCATCATCGTGCATTTCAGCAATCATTCTGCCCGTTAACGCTTGAATAGACTCGCCATTTTCTAAGGCGCGTTTAATGATTTTGTCATCAATGTCGGTAATATTTCGCACATAATTAACGGAGTAGCCCAATGTTCGCAAATGACGAACCACCGTATCAAACACCACCATTACTCGAGCATGACCAATATGGCATAGGTCATACACCGTTATACCGCACACATACATGCCCACTTTATTTGGATTAATGGGGATAAAAGTCTCTTTTTGACGGCTTTCCGTATTAAAAATTTGCAAACTCATGTAACGTCCTATTTTAGTTATTGTATGGTGCATTATATTTTTCTAAAATAATGCAGATGATGCAAAATTGAAAAAGCACTCTACCCTGCTCTCAACTTAAAAAGAGTGGTAAAAGAATTTTTCTAAATGTTAAAATGCGACCATTGTAACTTAAAATAAAGGATCAAATAATGACAAGACGCCTATTTTTAACCTTCAAGCTGGCACTCGTAGCCCTCTTTCTCTCAAGTTCTGTTTTTGCAGAATCTGAGCCGAAAACCAACCCTCAAGTATTGATGGAAACCAATCTTGGTACGTTTGTTATCGAACTTTATCCAGACAAAGCCCCTAATACCGTTAAAAACTTTTTAACTTATGTAAACGATGGCTTTTATGATAGCACCATCTTTCACCGAGTAATTCCAACGTTTATGGTTCAAGGGGGTGGATTTACGGCAGATATGGAAAAGAAATCAACGCGTGACCCCATTGCTAACGAAGCCGATAACGGGCTACGAAATACGGTAGGAACCGTTGCCATGGCACGTACGGGTGACCCACACTCTGCCACGGCACAATTTTTTATTAATGTTTCCAAAAATGGGTTTTTAGACTACCGTGAAAAAACGAATCGTGCTTGGGGTTACGCTGTATTTGGTCGCGTAATTACAGGCATGAAAACCGTGAATAAAATTCGCACCAGCCCTACAGAAAAAAGCAAAGGGATGATTGATGTTCCAAGAGAGACCGTAACCATTATCAAAGCGCGTCAAATTAAATAATCGTAATATCATTGGCTTTCCCCAATAACTTGTTAGTTCAAGGGGGGGGTAAACTAGCTACCACACGTTTTAACTATTCAAAAGGAAGAAGATACATGTCAAACGTTATCATTAGCACCAACATGGGAGACATCACGGTTGAATTGGATGATAATAAAGCCCCAATTGGAGCTGAAAATTTCATTCACTATGTCATGGAAGGTTTTTTTAATGGCACACTGTTTCACCGCATTATCCCTAACTTTATGGCGCAAGGTGGCGGAATGCTTCCCGGCATGGAAGAGAAAGAGTCTGGTGCTCCCATTGAAAATGAAGCCGACAATGGACTCAAAAATGAACGAGGTACCTTAGCTTATGCGCGTACGGGAGACCCACATTCTGCGACTACTCAGTTTTTTATTAACTTAAAAGACAACAGTTTTTTAGACCATACGGGCAAAGATTCACAAGGCTGGGGTTATGCGGTATTTGGTAAAGTGGTTGAAGGTATGGATATTGTAGATGCTATGGCAGGTGTAGAAACGACAACTCGACGTGGTCATCAAGACGTTCCTGTTGAAGATATTATCATCAACAAGGCCACCTTAGTCGAAGAGTAAACTGAGCAGTTACTATACATATTGACTACTCGCTATGGGTAGTTACCAGTTCAAAAGAACAAAAACCCAACGCTAAAACAGGTGATTGTTCTTTTTTTATTCTCAATGCCTCTTTTTAATCATTATTCAAAATAAAATTCAAAACTTCTCCCCCCCCTGTTTCCAAAACACTGCTAAAATCACGGCATGAAACCTTACTCTTTACTCATTGCAGACATTCACTTACAGCCTCAAGCAAGCCATCCAATCAATCAAGAATTTGTGCAGTTCTTACATAAAGAAGCTCCCAAAGCGGATGCACTCTATATTCTTGGTGATCTATTTGAAATGTGGGTAGGCGATGATATTGGCTTAACGCAATACGCCAACATTATTCAACAATTTAAAGCGTTAACACAACAAGGGGTGCCCGTTTATTTGCTCTACGGCAATCGAGACTTTTTAATGCGCAATGCCTTTTGGCAAGCCACAGGTATTCAGCCTTTAAAAGACATTCAAACCATTACGCTCTATAACAACGAGTACCTAGTTTTACATGGCGATACACTCTGTACTGATGATAAGGCTTACCAAAAAATGCGCCGTTTTTTAAGAAATAAAATAATAACATGGCTCTTTTTACATCTGCCTCAAGCGCGCCGTTTAGCCATTGGAAATAAAATGCGTCAAAACTCTAAGACGTACAGTCAAAAAAAGCCTCCCGCCATTATGGATGTCAACCCACAAGCCGTATTCACACTGTTTAAACAGTACCCAACCATACAGCACATGATTCACGGACACACTCACCGTCCCGACCACCATACTCTGCAAGCAGAACACAGCACGTTGCACCGCTGGGTATTGGGAGACTGGCAAGCGCCTCAAACGCCTTACGCTCAGATAATCAAAATTTCAAAATCGGGCCCTGAGCGGATTAATTACTAGTATTTTCATGATAAAATGGGCTTCGACTTACTGCACGGGTTTTGCCCCCCCTTAATGACTATTTGGGTTATGACCTCAAGGTGACTCTCTGTTTACCCGTTTTTTGTTGTTTTTAATCATCGATAGAAGGAGCTTTATAATGAACATTGAAAAGAATAACGTCGCACAAATTGAATACACATTAACCAATGCAGAAGGTGAAGTAATGGATGCCTCTGATGGCAACCCGCTTGCTTATTTGCATGGACACAGCAACTTAATCCCAGGGCTCGAAAATGAACTCAAAGGCAAAACAAAAGGCGATAAATTTAAGATCACCATCCCTGCTGCAGAAGCTTATGGGGAGCGCGTTGATGCGTTGATTCAAACCGTTCCAAATAATATGTTTCAAGGGGTTGATAACTTAGACGTGGGTATGCGCTTTGAGGCACAATCAGAACAAGGCATGCACTCCGTAGAAATCACAGCTATTGAAGGCGATCAAGTCACGGTTGATGGCAACCACCCAATGGCAGGACTTGAGTTAACGTTTGATGTTGAAGTTATTGACGTTAGAAAAGCCACAGAAGAAGAAATTGAACACGGACATGCGCATGGTGCTGGTGGGCATCAACACTGAAGCAACTACTCAGTTGAAACTCCTGAAAAAAGTAAAATTAAGCGGTATTAACCGTGTAGCTTTTCAGGCAAAGCTATTGCATGGATATAAATCATTCGCAGAAATTTCTGTAAAAAAGAATATTTTTCAGAACTTAATAGAAACTAGACTCAGGTATTTTTACCATTACGTTTAGTGACGTTGTACAGGCATTGAAAAGCATGTAGCAAGAAAGTTAACTGCCCAGCTGGCTCTGAAAACAGTCAAATCAAGATGATAAAGAGTGAATGCAATACCCTTTTTTTAGAGTATAAACGCTCATTTTTCAACATCTAGTTGACCATTTTTAGAGGCTAGCTGAGTAGTAGCTTTTTAAATTACTTAAGTGACGAAGAGTACGCTGAAACCGCATCAATTTCAGCATCACTTAGGTTTTTAGCAATGGGTTGCATCATTCCTGACATCGGTCCAATTTGCTCACCTGCTTTATAACGCTGTAACTTATCCGCGATATCTGAAGAAGCTTGAGTATTTAAAGCTGGCCCCACTCCACCACCACCGTTTTCACCATGACAACCTGAGCAATTCGCATAAATTTTAGCGCCGTCAACCGCGGGTACATCCGCTTTCTTTTCTGCAATTGTTTCAGTCACTGCCGCTGTTGCTTCAGTTGTTTTAACATCCGATGCAACAGACGTTGCGGTATCTGTTACTGCCGTTTTAGCACTATCAACCACAGAAGACGCGGCCGCTGTAGTATCTTCTACCACCGTTTTTGTATCGTCAATCACTGCTGTTGCCGCTGAGGTTGTTTCTTCCAACAAACCAGATACCGCACCACTTTGTTCAGCTGCGTCATCCGCTCCTTCATTTGAGCAACCCGTACTTAATAACATTGCTGAACTTAATAGAGCACAAGATAAAATATAAGGTGCTTTGTTTTTTAATAAAATAGCCATGTGTCGATCCTTTCTGTAAAAAAATAAAATTCCGCAGGTATTCTATCCTAAAAAGTACTTAGATATAAAGAAATAATTATATTTTCCTATGCGTTATTTATCCCAATGCTTTAATATTTTTTTCAATACGCTTAATTGAAATCGGTTTTAACGTTTTCATCGGCTGTGCAAACAGTGAAAGTCGCAACTCTTCAATCCACCAACGTAGCTCAACCAAATCGGCTCGGTTTTGATAGGCCTCCTCTTGTGATAATCGTTCGTACGCAGCTAGAATGGGCTGAATCTGACGTATCGCTGATGCATCTTTACTAGGATCTTGCTCTATTTTTTCCAAGCGAACTTCAACACCTTTTAAATAACGCACAATTTGTTTAAACCAAGTTTCGGGTGTATTTCTTACAAAATCCTTAGCAATTAGCCCCTCTAACTGTACTTTAATGTCCGAAATAGAGCCAAAACTACGAGGGTTGACTCGTCCTCGAATGCGCTTGGCTACATTTTGATGCTGAATAAGGAGCTCGCTCACCTGTTTTGCAACGTGTTGAGCTGTGTCAATCCATCGTAAGCGAACCTCCTCTAACGCTACTTCAAACGCCACTTGTGTTCGAATGTTCTCTGGCTTAGGCACCAATTGCATTAATGCGCGATCAATAACCTGCTGTGTCAAGTCGTGACAGGTCCCATAGGGCGCATAACATAAGCACGCCTTTTGTAAGGGAAGTTTTTTTTGCAAATACTTTAATTTATCCCCTAATAGCTGCATGATTAACACCAAAACAGCTTGCCCATGAGTAATTGAGGCACTCAATTCGTCCCCTATTAAGGTTAAAACAATTTTGCCCTCTTTGTGCTGTAATGCGGGATACGCTTCTATTTCGGCCTGTTTATTTTTGATTTTTTGAAAGGCATTCAAATCCCCAAAATCCCAACGGGTAATCTCTTTTTCTGCTCGTTGCGTTTTAGATTGATGCTGTTGAATCTTTGCATCCACCAAATGTTGATAGCGAGACTTTAATGCCTCCAAGTCATGCCCTTCTGCCAACGCCTTGCCGTTGTCATCTTGCAGTACAAAAAAGGGTTCTAAATATTCAGGGAGTGCAATACTGGTAAAATCAGAAGCTGAAACTTTATCGTTACCACGGCGATTCAACGCCCAAACCAACTGATGAAGATAGGGTTCAGCTTTATCTGAAGACATTTCGGATAAAGCCAACTCTACATACTGTGGTACAGGCACAAATTGTTTTCGAATTTTCTTGGGTAACGACTTTATATAGAAGGCCGTTTTCTCTTTCAGTAGCCCAGGAGTCAACCATTCAAACACCTCTGGTTTGACTAAGTTTAAACTCGACAATGGTAGATGGTAAATTAAACCATCTTGCTGTTTACCTGGTTCAAAATGATAGTCCACATCAAACGAGAGTTGATTCGATAAGTGCACTTGATCTGGAAAATCGTGCAACAACGATGCACACGCTTGCTGTTTCATTAAAAGTGCTTCGGTTAAATAAAGTGCTTTTATTTTTTCAGGTGCCTCTTTTTCAGTCTTTTTAACCCATTTTTCAAACGCAGGCTTGCTGTAAATATCTTTAGGCAACCGCTCGTCATAAAACTGATAAATCACCTCATCGTCTACTAAAAAATCAGGACGACGCAATTTATGCTCAAGTCGTTCAATTTTTTGCACCAAGGCTTGGTTGGCGACAAAAAAATTAACCTTAGAAAACAATTCGCCTTCTACCAATCCATGGCGAATAAAAATTTTATGCGCTTCAACCGGATTAATTGGGCCGTAATTGCAATGTCTTCGGTTTACAATGGGCAATCCATAAAGCGTAATTGACTCATAGCCACCCACTTGCCCACGCTTCTTTTGCCAGTGCGGGTCACTGTAACTGTGTTTAATCAAGTGTTTCGCAAGGCCTTCCACCCAGCCAATATCAATGGCCGCATTGTTACGGGCATACAATTTGGTGGTCTCAACCAACTCTCCCGCTAACAACCATTTAGGCTTACGTTTAAACAAGCTCGAACTGGGGTGAATAAACAACTTGGTATTGCGTGCGCCCAAAAATGACTTTTCATCGTCTCGCATTGCCACATTGCCAAGCAGACCCGCCAACAACGATTTATGCACCGCAACACTGTGTAAATCACTTAAACGCTCCTGCACCTCATCCGTAGCAATGCCCTGCTTACTCACTCTATTTTTCTCTTCAAACAGGTGCAGTTTGCCCACACGCACTCCAATGCGCTTTAAACTTTGCTCAAGTTGTACCGTTAACTCATGCCATTCGCGCATTCTCATGTAAGATAAAAAGTTGGTTTTACACAATTTTCTAAGTTTGTTTTGCGTTAAGTGTCTGCGCTGGTACTCATAAAAATGCCAAAGATTCAAAAAGAATAAAAAATCCGATCGTTCGTCTTCAAAAGGTTTGTGTGCCACTCTGGCGGCTTGCATAGTTGACTGATTAATGTCTCTTGGATCTTGAACACTTAATGCGGCTGCAATCACAATCAACTCTGCCAAAACCCCATTTTTTTCTGCCTCAATCACCATCTTAGCTACGCTAGGATCAATAGGAAGTTTGGCAATTTGTCGCCCTTCTTCTGTGAGTTGGCGCTGTTTATCTAACGCCCCCAACTCATGCAGTTGACGAAAGCCATCATTAATAGACTTATCCGCTGGTTTTTCAATAAAGGGAAAACGAAAAACGTCACCTAAATTTAACTGTGCCATGGTTAAAATGACTGAAGATAATGAGGTTCTGTGTATCTCTGGGTCGGTAAATTCAGGACGCGCTCGAAAGCTCTCTTCGTCATACAAGCGAATACAAATCCCATCGCTTACCCGACCACAGCGCCCTTTTCGCTGGTTGGCAGACGCTTGCGAGTTTTTTTCAATCGGCAAACGTTGCACTTTATTGCGCACGCTATAACGGCTGATTCGAACCAGTCCAGGGTCAATTACATACTTAATACCTGGAACGGTTAAAGACGTTTCGGCTACATTGGTGCTTAAAATAATGCGACGTTTTTGGGAGGTTTTAAATATTTTTTGCTGATCTGCCATCGAAAGCCGTGCATAAAGCGGAATAATTTCGGTATTTTTTAAGTTTCGTTTGCGTAAAATTTCGGCGGTCTCTTTAATGTCCCGTTCGCCTACCTGAAACACCAGTACATCCCCAAACGGATCTTCTAAGGAGAGTTCATCAATCGCATCGGCAATCCCTGTACTCAGGTCTTGTTCAATCTCATTGCCAGCATCATCTTCATACGAGGCTAATGGACGATAACGAAGTTCTACGGAAAACGTTCGACCAGAAACCTCAACCACAGGAGGCCGCTTTCCATTGAGGGTGAAATGCTCTGCAAATTTTTGGGTATCAATGGTTGCGGAGGTAATAATGACTTTTAAGTCTGAACGCTTTAATAGAAGTTGCTTTAAAATCCCTAATAAAAAATCGATATTAATGCTTCGCTCATGCGCTTCATCAATAATAATGGTGTCGTACTGCGTTAAAAATCGATCATTTTGCACTTCTGCCAATAAAATGCCATCGGTCATTACTTTAATCAGACTCTGCGGTTTTACCAGATCCAAAAAGCGCACTTGATAACCCACCACTTCACCCAGTGGCGAGCCTAACTCTTCTGCAATGCGTTCAGAAACACTCTTAGCGGCCAATCGTCTCGGTTGAGTACAACCAATTTTTCCACGTACACCTTGCCCAGCTTCCAAGCAAATTTTAGGAATTTGAGTCGTTTTACCCGATCCTGTCTCCCCTGCAATTACCACCACTTGATTGTTTCGAATTAACTCAACCAATTGTGACTTTTTAGCGGCCACAGGCAACGCCATATCATATTCAAGACTGGGAACACTTAACTGCCTTTTTTGTGCCAATTCTAACGAGGATTGGGCTTTACTCACCCAC
>JAKISK010000083.1 GCA_021648625.1 Thiomicrorhabdus sp.
GTTGCCATGTTGGCGATGAATATTTTAGGTGTAGGCAGCTACATGGAAGGCACCAGCCTTAACCTAAATAATCTGTTTATGTTTGCACTGATTTTTGGTTTTGCAGGTTCGTTTATTTCGTTGGCGATGTCAAAGTGGATGGCAAAAATGTCTACGGGCGCGAAAGTTATCACAGAACCTAAAAATGCGGATGAGCAGTGGTTGGTCGATACCGTTAAACGTCAAGCTGAAAAAGCGGGCATTAAAACGCCTGAAGTGGCTATTTATGACTCGCCAGAGCCTAATGCATTTGCAACGGGAATGACTAAAAACAACTCATTGGTCGCTGTTTCTACAGGGTTAATGCGCAGTATGCGCCAAAATGAAGTGGAAGCCGTGTTAGGGCATGAAGTGGCGCACGTTGCCAATGGCGACATGGTAACCATGGCGTTATTGCAAGGGGTGTTAAATACCTTTGTTATCTTCTTCGCGAAAATTGTGGCCTATGTGGTGGATCGTGTGATTTTGAAAAACGAATCTTCTGGGCACAGTTGGACATTTATTATTGTCGATATTGCGGCACAAGTTCTATTTGGTATATTGGCCAGTATTATCTCAATGTGGTTCTCGCGTAAACGTGAGTTTCATGCGGATAACGGTGGTGCGTACTTAGCCGGCAAAGAGAATATGATTGCCGCACTGCGTCGCTTACAAACCATGCAACCGGGTGTATTGCCAGATCAAATGGCCGCTTTAGGTATTTCGTCTGGTAAGAGTAAGATTGGACAGTTGTTTACGTCTCACCCTCCGTTGGAAGATCGCATTGCTGCATTAGAAGCAACGCCTCAAAGTGAGCTAAAAGTAGCGTAATTTGTTGCTAACATTAAACTTTAAAAAAGCCCCGTTTATCGGGGCTTTTTTTTTGCCTATACCCAAATGACTTGGAAATAGAAAGCTTTCTGAGGCTATAAAAGTACTTATGCGTTTTGTTAGGGGTGGTAATATGGAAGTTTATTTATTAGACCCTAATCCGAAGATAGAAATGTGAATTAGGGTTAGAGGTTTCCTATGATGAATCGGATTAAAAAAGCCCCCCTATCAGAACATCCATCGGTTTTTTTAGGGAAAGGATATTTTGGGTTAACAATTTTAACGCGGGGTATTCTATTCTCGCTAATCTGGTGGGCGTTAACCAATGGTGATCTGTCTTCATGGGTGATGGGTGGGCCTGCTGTTGTGTTGGCCTTGATCGTCAGTATGTTGCTTATTCCACCAACGTCTTTGGTGTGGAGTGCAGGGGTTAAATTTGTACTTTTTTTTATGATTCGCTCTTTAATGGGCGGAATTGATGTGGCTTGGCGTGCTTTTCATCCTCGTCTTCCTATTGAACCCGATTTAATTGAGTACCCATTGCAGCTTCCACCAGGAGTCGCGCAAGTCGTGATGGTGAATACGGTAAGTTTGCTGCCTGGCACCTTATCCGCTGAATTGAATGACAGTGTGTTGAAAGTGCACGTTCTTGATGGCCGAAGTGATGTCAAATCAGAACTGATGGTGGTTGAAAAACACGTTAGGCGGCTGTTTGGTTTGGAAGGAAGCTAGGGGGGGAGAAATCTTTTTGACACTTGAAAAGTGAGTATGTATGGAGACGTTTTATCTAGCATTGGTGTTTTTTTTATTGCTCAATCTGGGCGCAGGCATGTGGCGTGTTTTACAAGGCCCTACCGCCGCCGATCGTATGATGGCGGCACAACTTTTTGGTACGACATCGGTGGCGGTATTGTTGTTATTGGGGCAGGTTGAAGGCGATTCCGCATTGCATGATGTTGCGCTTGTGTTTGCATTGCTTGCGGCGGTAACGGCCGTGGCGTTTGTCCGTAGAGCGTGGTCAGAACCGGAGAAAGAACATGACTCTAAGTGATTATCTCTCGGTGCTCTTTTTACTTGCGGGCGCCCTGTTTTTTTTGGCGGGCACGGTGGGGTTGTTGCGTTTTCCGGATGTTTACACCCGATTACATGCCTTGACTAAGGCCGATAATGTGGGGCTGGGATTGATCGTAATCGGCTTGGCAATGCAGGCAGAATCCTTCGCCTCTGTGGGAAAACTGTTGCTGATCTGGCTACTGGTATTGCTGGCCGGTTCGAGTATTTCTCATCTTATTGCCAAAAAAGCGTTACAAAAAGGAGTGCGCATGTGGAGGCGTTAAGTCTGTTGCAATGGTTGATTGATGGCCTGATAGGCATCGGGTTGTTGTGGTTGGCTTGGCGGGCACTGTTTTGTCCAGAGTTGTTTAAAGCCATCGTATTGTTTATTGCGTTTGGACTGTTGATGACACTGGCTTGGGTACGATTGAAAGCGCCTGATGTGGCGTTGGCCGAAGTGGCGATTGGGGCGGGTCTAACGGGGGCTTTGCTGTTGTCTTCATGGGCGAAATTACGCGGTTTTGACGCAAATAAAGGGATGGGTGCGCGTGAAAAAAACAGTGAGCAAGCTGAACAAAAAACGAAGCGACCATTTTTTCATGGGTTATACGCCATCCCATTGTTATTAATGGCCGTTGGGCTGGGTTATGGCGTTTTGCAACTCACGCCTTACGCGACGGGGTTAAGTGCCGTGGTTGCTGAAAATCTTGATGCCAGCGGGGTCAGTAATCCCGTTACAGCCGTGTTACTCAACTTTCGTGCTTACGATACTCTGTTGGAAATAGCGGTGCTGTTGTTGGCATTGATTGGGATCTGGTCGTTGGGGATAAGGCCATCCGTTAGAGAAGCAACACCCGATCCCGTGCTGGATCTTTTGACGCGTTTTTTAACACCGCTATTATTATTGGTATCCGCTTATTTACTGTGGGTTGGCGCTCATGCACCTGGCGGCGCGTTTCAAGCAGGTTCCGTTCTGGGTGCGGCTGGCGTGTTGTTAATACTGGCTGGCTGGCGTCTGCCTCTTAGTCTTGCTGGTTTACCATTGCGAATCACCTTGGTTGCGGGGGTGTCCACTTTTATCGTCGTGGCCGTATTGACGATGTTGGGTGGTGCTCAACTGCTGGCGTTTCCGCCGTCACAGGCAAGTTTGATTATTTTTGTGCTCGAAATAACGGCGACACTCTCCATTGCAGCGATCCTTGCCGCCCTGTTTTTGGGTTCGCGTCCAGACCATTCGGAAAAAATATGAGTATCGCAATTTTGTACGCTCTAGTGGGTATTGGGCTGTTTTGCTTGGGAGTGTATGCCTTGATGATCCATGCCCACCTGTTGCGTAAAATATTAGCACTCAATATTATGGGCAGTGGCGTTTTTATGGTGCTATTGGCATTAGCGGGTCGAACGGAGATCACGCCCGATCCTGTACCTGCGGCGATGGTGATTACCGGGATTGTGGTGGCGGTGTCTGCCACGGCACTCGCGCTTGCTTTGATGTTGAAAATCAATGCCATCACAGGGCGAGCTGAACTGAACGATGCGGAAGAGAAGTAATTGCTATGGGTGATTTTCTGCTGACAATTCCTTGGGCAGTGGTCTTGATTCTGTTGCCATTGGTGGGTGCTATCGCCTGTTTTCTCTGGCCAAAAAAAGTCAATCAGTTGGGGTTGATCACACTGGGGGGAGTCTTTCTGTCAGTGGTTGGCTTAGGTGCTTGGTTGCTTGAAAACGGTGTTTATCATCACGCCGTGGGGGGCTGGAATGCCCCTTTGGGCATCCAGTTGTATGCGGATGGCCTCAGTTTGGTGATGCTAGGAATCACCGCGTTGGTGGGGGTGGCCGTTAGCGTCTATGCCACGGCTTATTTTGACCGATCTCAATCAGAACGCTTTTGGCCACTGTGGTTATTCTTACTCACGGCATTGAACGCACTGTTTCTATCGGCGGACATTTTTAATCTCTATGTCACGCTTGAATTGTTGGGGTTATCGGCGGTCGCCTTGGTCGCGCTGGGCGGCGGAAAGGCCGCTCTAAATGGGGCGATGCGTTACCTGTTAGCCTCTCTATTGGGTTCATTACTCTTCCTATTTGGTGTTGCGCTTCTTTATCATACTTATGGCAGTCTCGATCTAGCCATGTTATCCGAACAAGTTGAATCCACCCCTACCGTGTGGATGGCATTGGGATTGATGAGCGCTGGGCTGCTACTCAAAACGGCGCTTTTTCCACTGCATTTCTGGTTGCCTCCTGCCCATGCCAGCGCATTTTCGCCAATCAGCGCATTGCTTTCGGCTCTGGTGGTGAAGGCCTCTTTTTATCTGTTACTGCGTTTATGGCTTGAGATTTTCTGGCCAATCAGTGGCAGTGTTGCAGGTTTGTTTGGTGTGTTAGGCGTTATGGCCATTCTTTGGGGCTCGCTACAAGCATTACGCCAAACTCGGGTTAAAATGCTGGTGGCCTATTCGACAGTAGCGCAAATCGGCTACCTCTTTTTGGCGTTTCCACTGGCGATGGGGGCGGGGGTAACGGCTTGGAACGCCGTGATTTATTTAGCGATTTCCCATGCCTTAGCCAAGGCGGCGATGTTTATGGCCGCAGGCAATTTATTGCGTTTTGGAGGCCATGACCGTATTGCGGATTTGGATCAACTGGCACAGCGTTTACCCTTGACGATCGCCGCGTTTGCTTTGGCAGGGGTGAGCTTCATCGGGTTGCCGCCAAGTGGAGGTTTTATTGGCAAGTGGTTGTTATTGGAAGCCGCCTTAATGCAAGGGCGATGGGATCTTGCTGTAGTGATGGTGCTGGGGGGCATACTGGCGGCCATGTATATTTTTAAGGTATTGGGTTACGCCTTTACTGAAGCAAGTAAACCCTCAAAAGTGAAAACCGTACCGGTTCGTATGGAGTGGGCCGCGTTGTTGTTGGCCAGTGGCGCCATTCTATTGGGTTTTCTTGCCCCGTTGATTTTACCTTTGCTTGCGATAGGAACTCCCTTTGACGCTTTTTCTGGCAATGAAGAGATCATGCCATGAATTGGAACGATTGGTTGCCACTGCTGTTGATTGCCAGCTCTTTGATACCCGGTCTAATTATTTTTGGATTGGCCGAGCAAAGAGTGCGTTTGCGTACCACGCTTAATTTGAGCGGTTCGGTGATTAACTTGCTGTTGGTCGGTTGGATGCTATGGGGGGTCTATCATGGGCAGCATTTTGAAACACGCTTACCACTGTTACCCGGTCTGGATCTGGTTCTACGTGCGGGTCCGCTCTCTTTATTGTTTGTCACCTTATCCGCTGTGTTATGGCTGTTAACGACGATTTACGCCATCGGTTATTTGGAAGGATCGCCTCACCGTAGTCGTTTTTTTGGTTTCTTTAGCTTATGTGTTAGCGCCACTATCGGCGTGGCAATGTCAGGTAATTTGATTACCTTTTTGCTGTTTTATGAACTATTGACGCTTGCAACCTATCCACTGATCGTACACCGAGGCACGGAAGCCGCTCGGCACGCAGGAAAAATTTATTTGCGTTATACCTTGATCGGGGGCGGTTTGCTTATGTTTGCTACCGTCTGGCTCTATACGCTTACCGGGACGTTGGAATTTACTCCGCAGGGGTTTTTACATGCGTTAGGGGATGAGCACCGTCCCGCATTGGTGATGATATTTATTTTGTTAATTGCAGGATTAGGCGTAAAAGCGGCATTGATACCACTGCATGGTTGGTTGCCTCTCGCCATGATAGCCCCAGCCCCCGTGAGCGCATTGTTGCATGCGGTGGCTGTTGTGAAAGCAGGGGCTTTTGGCATTGTTAGGGTTGTTTATGATGTGTTTGGTATCAACTTTGCCACCGATTTGGGCGTAACGGCTCCGCTGGCGTGGCTGGCCGCGTTTACCATTCTGTATGCCTCAATGCGCGCTTTGTATCAAGATGATTTAAAGCGCAGATTGGCTTTTTCTACAATCAGTCAGGTCTCTTATATTACGCTGGGCGTCGCGATTGCGGGGCCGATGGCGGCAATTGGTGGTGTGGTGCACTTAGTGCATCAAGGGTTAATGAAAATCACGCTGTTTTTTTGCGCGGGTAATTTGGCCGAAACCTTGGGGATTCATAAAATCAGTGAAATGGATGGTGTTGGGCAGCGCATGCCTTGGACCATGGCGGCTTTTACGATCGGTGTTTTTGGTATGATCGGTGCGCCACCCACGGCTGGCTTTATCACCAAGTGGTATCTGGGAATGGGTGCGTTAGAAGCTGGGCAGAGCTGGGTGATTTGGGTGCTGGTAGGCAGTAGCTTACTCAACGCGGCCTATTTTTTACCCATTCTCCATCGAGTTTGGTTCCGAAAGCCTCCTGAACATTGGCCTGAGGAGCGTTGTTTCGGTCGTCAAGAGACCGCTTGGATGCTGTTGTTGCCACCGATTGTGACCGCGTTATTGGCTCTGGGAGTCGGTTTGATCGCCGCAACGGCATTCAGCCCCTTAGCATGGGCGAAGCTGATTGCAGAGCGGGAGGGTCTTTAACGATGAACTCAAGCCTTTCCATTGGACTATTGTTGCTAGGCGTAATATGGCCGTTGTTATTAACGTTGATGTTAACATTTCGGGGAGGGCGTTCTTTAGCGCAGCATCTGGCGCCTTGGGCGGCTTTGCCCGCATTGGTCGCCTGTTTTCTAATAACACCGTCCGATGTTCATTGGGATTTTCCAGGACTGTTGCTTGGTAGCGCACTAGGACTGGACGCAACGGGGCAGGTTTTTTTGCTGTTGAGCGCGCTCTTGTGGACAGTGGCTGGCGTTTATGCACGAGCCTATTTTCCACTACCAGAGCAACGGTCACGTTTTTATCTCTTTTTTATGCTGGCTATGGCAGGTAATTTTGGCCTAATCGTGGCGCAGGATTTGCCAAGTTTCTATTTTGGTTTCACTTTAATGAGTTTTGCCGCCTACGGTTTGGTTGTCTTTAACGGTGATGTCGCCGCATTACGGGCTGGACGGGTGTATATCGCCCTAGTAGTTGTGGGTGAACTGATGCTTTTTGTGGCTCTGCTACTGGCGGTACAAGCAACGGATACTACAACCTTTAATGCTGTGCGCATTGCCCTGATTGACGCGGATAACCGAGATTGGATCATTCTTCTGGCATTCACAGGGTTTGGCATTAAAGTGGGGGTAATCGGATTGCATGTTTGGCTACCTCTGGCACATTCCGTGGCTCCGGCTCCGGCCAGTGCGGTACTGTCTGGTGTAATGCTTAAGGCAGGGGTATTGGGTTGGCTACGGCTGTTGCCAATAGAGGATGTGGTGCTGCCTGAATGGGGCAGTTTTATGATTGTCTTAGGAGGCATCAGTGCCTTTTACGGTGTGATTATAGGCGTGACACAGCGTAACCCCAAAACGCTGTTAGCCTATTCCAGTATCAGTCAGATGGGCATTATAACGCTGTTTGTGGGGGTAGGAATGCTTGCTCCTCAGGCTTGGTCTATTATCTTGCCTAGCATTGCATTTTATGCCCTGCATCATGGATTGAGCAAGGGGGCGCTTTTTTTAGGGGTCGGTATTTTGGGTGATTCGCGTCGACGGCAACGTTGTTGGGTATGGTTTGGTTTATGCCTGCCTGCGTTGGCCTTAGCGGCGGCGCCTTGGACCAGTGGTATGCTTGCCAAAAATTTAGTCAATAGCTCTGTTCTCTATGCCCCAGCCCCTTGGAGTTCTTTTTTGCCTGTGTTGTTATCGGCCAGTGCTGTTGCGACCGCTTTGCTGATGGCGCGATTTCTCTACCTAACACGACCTGCTGCAAAACCGTTTGGTTTAGTGCCTGTAACAGGGTTGGTTTGGCCTTGGATGGTGTTGCTTTTGGCCGTCTTATTGGCGCCATGGTGGCTAGGATCTTCGTTGCCAGAGCAAGCAGGAAAGTTGCAGATGATCAAAAGTCTTTGGCCTATTTTGTTGGCACTTTTGGTAACGGTTATGGTGTTGAAGATGAATGTATTTCACTCTCTGAGACCCGTGCCTGCGGGCGATATATTCGTGCTTATCGAAAGGTGTTTTAAGCCACTCTATTGTATGGCTAGAAAATGGCTCGATATACTTTGTTTTTGCAGCCAAATATGGCAGCGTTATTTGTTTTTAATGATACGACGCGTACAAAATATCATGGCAAGTATTCTCACGTTAGAGAGAGGCTTTACTCTCTGGAGCCGAGCGATTTATTTTGTGGTAATAATCGCACTGGGTATTAGTCTGATAACATTTACAGCCGAATTTTAGCGTTGTTAAATTAGTGGTTTTGCTCAGTCACCAGCTCAATAAAACGTTGTAAGTATTTAGGTTGAAAGGCATCTTTTAAATAAGATATTTTGGTATCAAATTCGGGCAGAAGGTTTTTTAAACTGATGACCGAAAGAGGTTGATCCAGTTCGGAGTCATAAGCCATTTCGGCAATGATTCCGATACCAAATCCTAATTTTACATAGGTTTTAATGGTGTCTGAATCGGAAGCCGCTAAGCCAATCTTAATGTCTAGCTTATTTTTTTTAAATTCACTCTGAATTATTCCCCCCCCTGTAAAACCATGAACATAGCTTAAAAGAGGGTATTTTGATATCTCTTTTAAGGTAATTGAATTTTCATCCAATTTTGTTAGAGGGTGATCTTTTGGCAAAATGAGCGCGTGATGCCACTGGTAACAAAATTGCGTGACCAGGCTGTCATCATGGTCTATTTGTTCGGTGGATATGGCAATGTCCGCTTTGGATTCAATGACCTTCTTAATGAGCTCTGAAGGAGTCGACTGTTCAATTTCAAAGCTCACTTGAGGGTAGAGCGCTCTAAATCGTGTTAAGTGTTTGGGTAAAAAGTACTTGGCTTGTGTATGGGTGGTTGCAATACGAATACGCCCTTTTTTTTCTTGCAAGGCTTCTTGTGAAAATTTAAGAATGTTATTGCTGGCTTGTTCTATTTTGAGGGCTTGATCGTAAATAATATAGCCCTCTTTGGTAAAGTCTAAATAGCGTTTACCCTTTTTAATAAACAGCGGCAAGCCAAGCTCTTCTTCAATCAATTTAATTTGTCTGCTAATGGCAGACTGAACCACGTTTAACGCCTCGGCGGTGTTCGTGACATTAAAGTGCTGTTTTTTAAGCTGAATAATAATTTTTATTTGAAAGAGCGTCATGTTCTATCTCTTAGGGTGAAGTAAGCATCACAATATAGCATGTTTTGTTAGAGAAGGGGTTAGATGTGGTGTTATTTGATGGGGTGGAAAGGGTTGTTTTTTAGGCAGGGGGGGTAA
Organism: Thiomicrorhabdus sp.; assembly: GCA_021648625.1. Classification (GTDB taxonomy): domain Bacteria; phylum Pseudomonadota; class Gammaproteobacteria; order Thiomicrospirales; family Thiomicrospiraceae; genus Thiomicrorhabdus. The sequence continues at coordinate 9,191 of JAKISK010000083.1, forward strand.
AAAAGTTTAAGTACTTATCTTTGTTAAGATAAGTACTTACTTAACCATTGCAGAGTGTTATTTTAAGTGGTAAGCCACTTTCAATGTATTATGCAGTAGGGTTGCAATCGTCATTGGGCCAACACCACCTGGAACGGGCGTAATCCAGCTGGCTTTCTCTTTGGCCGAATCAAATTCAACGTCGCCACACAGCGTTCCATCGTCTAAGCGATTAATGCCCACATCAATTACGATTGCGCCCTCTTTAATCCATTCGCCTTTGACCATGTTTGGAATACCAACACCAACGACGACTAAATCGGCTTCGGATACTTTTTTAGCAAGGTCTTTCGTGGCACTGTGGCAAACGGTAATGGTGGCGCGGGCATTCAGTAACTCAAGCGCCATGGGGACACCGACAATATTAGATGCGCCCACAATAACCGCGTTTAAACCGCGTAAAGGAATGCCCGTTTTTTCAAGCATTGTCATGACGCCATGCGGGGTGCAAGGCGCGAGTTGTGGAGCGCCTGTTGCTAAACATCCAACATTGTAAGGGTGAAAGCCATCCACGTCTTTGGCAGGCGAAATACGTTCAATAATCGCTTTTGGATCGATATGCTTAGGAACGGGCAACTGTACAATAATGCCGTGTACGGAGTCATCGGCATTGAGTTTGTCAATGAGTGCTAGAACGTCTGCTTGAGAAGTATTGGCAGGCAAGACCTCCGATACATCATTAAATCCAGCCTTTTCACAGGCAATTTTTTTATTGCGCACATACACTTGAGAAGCAGGGTCTTCGCCCACCATAATGACGGCCAATCCAGGTCGAATATTACCCGCGGCAATTTGTGTATCAACTTCTTGTTTAATGGATTCACGGAGCTCGGCAGCGATAAGCTTACCATTGAGTATATTGGCTGACATAAGAGAAACTCCTAAAAAATGGTCGAAAATATTGCACGTATCATAACCGATTTTGCAAAAAAACGCCTTGACTAAA
>JAKISK010000003.1 GCA_021648625.1 Thiomicrorhabdus sp.
GGTGGAGACAGTGTGGCCATCATTACGCCATTCGTGCAGGTCGGAACTTACCCGACAAGGAATTTCGCTACCTTAGGACCGTTATAGTTACGGCCGCCGTTTACCGGGGCTTCGATCAAGAGCTTCGCTTACGCTAACCCCATCAATTAACCTTCCGGCACCGGGCAGGCGTCACACCGTATACGTCATCTTTCGATTTTGCACAGTGCTATGTTTTTAGTAAACAGTTGCAGCCACCATTTTATTGCAACCCTGCCTAGCTTAGAGAGCAAGTCTCATCACCGAGCAGGGCGTACCTTCTCCCGAAGTTACGGTACTATTTTGCCTAGTTCCTTCACCCGAGTTCTCTCAAGCGCCTTAGAATTCTCATCCCGACCACCTGTGTTGGTTTGGGGTACGATTAGTTATAACCTGAAGCTTAGAAGCTTTTCTTGGAAGCATGGCATCAATCACTTCATCCAAAAGAGGATTCGTTATCAGTTCTCAGCATTTAAATAAGAGACCGGATTTGCCTAGTCTCTCTGCCTACTACCTTGAACCTGGACAACCATCGCCAGGCTGATTTAGCCTACTCCGTCCCTCCATCGCAGTTATAAATAGTGCAGGAATATTAACCTGCTTCCCATCGACTACGCCTCTCGGCCTCGTCTTAGGGGTCGACTAACCCTACGTCGATTAACGTTGCGTAGGAAACCTTGGTCTTTCGGCGAGGGAGCTTTTCACTCCCTTTATCGCTACTCATGTCAGCATTCGCACTTCTGATACCTCCAGGATTCCTTACAGAACCCCTTCGCAGGCTTACAGAACGCTCCTCTACCATGCATATAAATATGCATCCGCATCTTCGGTATATTACTTAGCCCCGTTAAATCTTCGGCGCAGGCCGACTCGATCAGTGAGCTATTACGCTTTCTTTAAAGGGTGGCTGCTTCTAAGCCAACCTCCTGACTGTCTAAGCCTTCCCACATCCTTTCCCACTGAGTAATATTTAGGGACCTTAGATGGCGGTCTGGGTTGTTTCCCTCTTGACTACGGACGTTAGCACCCGCAGTCTGTCTCCCATGATTGCACTTGTTGGTATTCGGAGTTTGCAATGGGCTGCTAATCCTTGACGGACCGCTAGACCATAACAGTGCTCTACCCCCAACAGTGATACATGAGGCACTACCTAAATAGTTTTCGAGGAGAACCAGCTATCTCCGGGCTTGATTAGCCTTTCACTCCGATCCACAGCTCATCCCCGCATTTTTCAACATACGTGGGTTCGGTCCTCCAGTTGGTGTTACCCAACCTTCAACCTGGCCATGGATAGATCGCCCGGTTTCGGGTCTACACCATGCAACTATACGCCCATTTAAGACTCGGTTTCCCTACGGCTCCCCTATTCGGTTAACCTCGCTACATAATGTAAGTCGCTGACCCATTATACAAAAGGTACGCAGTCACATAACAAGTATGCTCCTACTGCTTGTACGTACACGGTTTCAGGTTCTATTTCACTCCCCTTCAGGGGTTCTTTTCGCCTTTCCCTCACGGTACTGGTTCACTATCGGTCAGAAGAGAGTATTTAGCCTTGGAGGGTGGTCCCCCCATGTTCAAACAGGATTTCTCGTGTCCCGTCCTACTCGTTTTCACGGATAAAAGAATTTCGCATACGGGACTATCACCCTGTATCGTTGGACTTTCCAGACCATTCTACTATTCTTATACCCGCTTAAGGGCTGGTCCCCGTTCGCTCGCCGCTACTTAGGGAATCTCGGTTGATTTCTTTTCCTCCGGGTACTTAGATGTTTCAGTTCCCCGGGTTAGCTTCCCCACACCTTAACAGTGGGGGATATCCATAAATGGATGGGTTTTCCCATTCGGAAATCCACGGATCGAAGCATGTTTACTGGCTCCCCGTGGCTTATCGCAAGTTACTACGTCCTTCATCGCCTTCTTCTGCCTAGGCATCCACCGTGTACGCTTAGTCACTTAACTATACAACTCAAAAATAACCTTTTTTGGGTGGCTTATTTTCCTAATCTGGCAACTTTTTCCTTCAAGCCGATGCTCATGAATAAAATATCCACTCCGCTTCGTTTGAAGTAAAAAGCAACCACCTTAGAAAAAACGCTCACCCAAAACTGTTAGCTCTCTTAACTTAAGATTAAATCTTAGGCTTGTCTGAACTAAACTTGTTTGAAACAGGCCTTTTGATTCTGTTTCTTTTTGAGAGTACGCAACTAAAAGTTTTTCGCTGTCATGATATACGCTTGAGTGTTCTCAATTATATATGTTGAGATCGTTAGATCTCTTACCTTTTACTGTTTAGTGTCATCATGTCTAAGGGTGCGGTTTAAACACGCTCTTTCACTCGACTAAACGCTTTGGCCACACGCTCTTGGAAGGGAGCGTGTGACACCCAACGCAACAAAGTCGGCGTCGCGTTGGGCTCTTCAATCTTTTTAGTAAAAAAAAGATTAAGATCTATTCCAAATTTTTAAAGAACTTCAGTTTTATCACTTCTTTTGCAAGAAGCAACAATACAACTGTTAATAAACTCTTAATCGTTTTGATTAAAAATTCATTAATAGGGGTACTGGTTTTTTGTTTTTCAATTCTGACAAAGATTGTCAAAATTGGTGGAGCTATGCGGGATCGAACCGCAGACCTCCTGCGTGCAAGGCAGGCGCTCTCCCAGCTGAGCTATAGCCCCAATAAGGTGTCTAATTTTGATTGAGGTTGGATTTATTTAATGCGAAGTGTGCTTTAGCACATGAGAAATTAAATAGATTCAAGATCAACAAAATTGGTGGGTCTGGGTGGATTTGAACCACCGACCTCACCCTTATCAGGGGTGCGCTCTAACCAACTGAGCTACAGACCCAATTACTTGTCTTTTTTGGCCATCTTTGTCTGATTTGCTTCGTCATTGGCTAAAGCCAACTTCCTCTTCAAATGCATACAAACCTGACTCAAAAAATCCCGCGTAATCGCTTACGCTGGTAATTTTTAGTTCATTTCATGTAATTCAGAGACAATTTATGTGAAAACTCACTTAAGCTCGCGACCTTTTGTCTTAAAGGAGGTGATCCAGCCCCAGCTTCCGCTAGGGCTACCTTGTTACGACTTCACCCCAGTCATGAACCACAAAGTGGTAAGCGCCCTCCCGAAGGTTAGGCTACCTACTTCTTTTGCAATCCACTCCCATGGTGTGACGGGCGGTGTGTACAAGGCCCGGGAACGTATTCACCGCGGCATTCTGATCCACGATTACTAGCGATTCCGACTTCACGGAGTCGAGTTGCAGACTCCGATCCGGACTACGAGAGGCTTTTTGAGATTCGCGCACTGTTGCCAGTTGGCTGCTCTTTGTACCCCCCATTGTAGCACGTGTGTAGCCCATCCCATAAGGGCCATGATGACTTGACGTCGTCCCCACCTTCCTCCGGTTTATCACCGGCAGTCTCTTTAGAGTTCTCAACTGAATGTTAGCAACTAAAGATAAGGGTTGCGCTCGTTGCGGGACTTAACCCAACATCTCACGACACGAGCTGACGACAGCCATGCAGCACCTGTGTTAGTGTTCCCGAAGGCACCGATCCATCTCTGGAAAGTTCACTACATGTCAAGGGATGGTAAGGTTCTTCGCGTTGCATCGAATTAAACCACATGCTCCACCGCTTGTGCGGGCCCCCGTCAATTCCTTTGAGTTTTAATCTTGCGACCGTACTCCCCAGGCGGTCAACTTATCGCGTTAGCTTCGTTACTAATCTTTTTAATAAGACCAACAACTAGTTGACATCGTTTACGGCGTGGACTACCGGGGTATCTAATCCCGTTCGCTACCCACGCTTTCGCACCTCAGCGTCAGTTTTAAGCCAGGAAGTCGCCTTCGCCACTGATGTTCCTCCAGATATCTACGCATTTCACTGCTACACCTGGAATTCCACTTCCCTCTCTTAAACTCTAGATGACCAGTATCAGATGCAGTTCCTAGGTTGAGCCCAGGGCTTTCACAACTGACTTAATCATCCGCCTACGCGCGCTTTACGCCCAGTAATTCCGAATAACGCTTGCACCCTCTGTATTACCGCGGCTGCTGGCACAGAGTTAGCCGGTGCTTCTTCTGTAGGTAACGTCAAGCAATAAGTGTATTAAACTTACTACATTCCTCCCTACTGAAAGTGCTTTACAACCCTCGGGCCTTCTTCACACACGCGGTATGGCTGCATCAGACTTGCGTCCATTGTGCAATATTCCCCACTGCTGCCTCCCGTAGGAGTCTGGGCCGTGTCTCAGTCCCAGTGTGGCTGATCATCCTCTCAAACCAGCTATAGATCGTGGCCTTGGTGAGCCTTTACCTCACCAACTAGCTAATCTAACGCGGGCTCATCCTATAGCGATACCTTCCAAGGAGAGGGCACCTTTACTCCGTAGAGTTCATTCGGTATTAGCATACGTTTCCATATGTTGTCCCCAACTACAGGGTAGATTCCCACGCGTTACTCACCCGTCCGCCACTCGACGCCTAAAGAGCAAGCTCTTTTTCGTTTCCGTTCGACTTGCATGTGTTAAGCCTACCGCCAGCGTTCATTCTGAGCCAGGATCAAACTCTTCAGTTTAATCTTGCTTTAAGTATGTTTTATGAGCACTTCTGCTCTGGTACTTTTTACAGTACACTCGGAATTGACAAGATTTTGCATGGAAGAATTTCTTCTACCTAATATTTAAAATTAATTAAACATTTACATAATTTTGTCGTTTCGAGATTTTTTATTCGGTCACTCACTTAAGGAGTTTCCACATAAATTATCTCTGAATTACCTGATTTTTAAAGAGCTTAGGTCTCTTCGAGGGAGTTAAAGCAATACTGCCTTTCTCTCTCGGTAAGCCAGCTATTATATAGTTAAACTTTATTTCGTGTCAATCGTTTTCTTCAAAACTTTTTTCTCGATTTCGGCTGTCTATATAACTTCTCGGCCTTAAAGCATCTGGCTTAAAGCACTTTGCTCAAGAACGGGGCGTATTCTAACCAATCGCCACTACAACGCAACCCCTATGCCTCTCTTTTTTACGATTTTTTGTAGCTTGTTAGAGTTACGCCAAAGTTATCCACAGAGTTATGCACAAAAAGCCCTAACGCCCTCCTTCACATACAGTTGAAACAGGAACGCCAGATTTCTCTAGCCACTCTTTCTCTGTATACAAGTGCAAAGCGAGCGCATGAAACTGAGGAATTAATTCAGACAACGCCTTATAAATGGACTGATGCCGCTTAACTTTAGAGACACCTTCAAAATCATTCGACACCAGCAACAGCTTAAAGTGTGACTCTGGCTCACCACGTGAATGAAGATAACTCTCATTTTCTATACTGAAGTTAATCACCGAAAAACACTCAGCCACTTTTTTTTCAATCTTTGATTGCAGTACCATTGCTTTGCTCTCCTTCTTTTAAACGTTGTGAAGCCTAACAAATAAGCACTGCCTATTTACCTACTTGTTGTTGCGCCAACAACAAATCCAGCTTTTGATGCAGCGAAGCCATATCTGCTTCCACGCGTTTAGTGTACTCATCTTCTGCCTTTTTCTCTTCGGCTATTTTGTCCGCATTCGTTTCAGCGTCCATTTTTTTATGCTCTTCATCCAGCACTTCAACCACAATTCCAATCATCATATTTAAGAACACAAAGGCTGAGAAGAATATAAAGGTAATGAAATAGATCCAACTCAAGCTGTAGAGCGTCATCGCCTCATACATAACATCGGTCCAATCTTCAAAGGTAGCAACGCGGAAAAGCGTTAACAGAGACACCCCTAAATCTCCCCACAACACGGGGTTTAAGTTGGCATAGAGCAAGTTGCCAACGACTGCATAAAGATAGAAAATGATAAACATTAATAGTGCGACATACCCCATCCTTGGTAAGGCTGAAATCAATGCACTGACCAATACGCGCAGTTCAGGAATAAACGAAATTAAACGCATGACCCTAAACAAACGTAGCATTCTGGCAATCATGGCGTACTCCGAGTCATCTAACGGAATAAGACTGATGGCTACAATAATAAAATCGAAAACGTTCCAACCTTTTTTGAAAAAATCTCGTAAACGGTCTTCTGCCGCCATTCGAATCGAAATTTCTAATACAAAAAATATGGTAACGGCATAGTCTAAAACTCGAATGCCACCGTCTACCCATGGTGCTAGATCATAAGTCTGAATACCAATCATTAACGATGAAAAAATAATTACCCCGATCACAAACAGCTCAAAGGCTTTATTATCACGAACCTTTTGAAACTTCGTTTGAAAGTCATTCCAAGTCATTTTATTACTGCACTCCTATTATATAAATTAGACCTCAATCGGTCATAAAAGAAATTTATGCCATTTTACTGCATTCGAAGTAAAATTTAGTTGTTAAAATGCTCAGTATCATTTTTTTAAAAAAACAGGAGACCAAAAATATGGCAAAAATCACGCTAGTAGGACAAGGAGAATGTGAGTTTGATGGTCAGTTCTCAATGCTCGAAGCACTGGATGAAAGTGGATTTGATATTCCTTACAGCTGTCGCGGCGGAAACTGTGGCGCCTGCACGGTACGTTTAGTTTCTGGCGAAGTTGAAGAGATTCAAAGCCCAGCTTATGACTCACGTAAAGGAGAAATTTTAACGTGCTGCTCTATTCCAAAAACAGACGTTGAGATAGAATTGATTTAAAAAACCAAAAAGCCCCAAAAGATTGGGGCTTTTTTCAAATAAAATTAAAGGCACGAGACCTTTGTACAAAAGGGGCGTGAGACATACCCCTTTCAAATTTAATGTCCAGAATGATTTGGATCCCAGTCTGTTAGCGTATATTCCGCTCCACAGTATGGGCACTTCGCTTTACCTGTTAGCTCAATTGGTAAAAAAACTCTAGGATGCGAATTCCAAAGACTCATATCTCGTGTTGGACAATGCAATGGCAAGTCTTTATACGTAATATCATAATGTGTTTTTGAATTGGTTGAATGCTCACTCATAATCAAACTCCCTTAAGATACTTTGGTTAACCAGCTCATATGCTCAGGCGAACGTCCATGAACAATATCAAAATACAACGTCTGTAATTTTTCAGTAATCGGCCCACGAGACCCGATGCCAATCGGACGATTATCCAACTCTCTAATCGGCGTGACTTCTGCGGCGGTTCCTGTAAAAAAGGCTTCATCGGCGATGTACACTTCATCACGGGTAATTCGCTTTTCAACCACTTCAATGCCCAGCTCTTTAGCCATTTGCATAATGGTTTTACGCGTAATACCATCCAAGGCAGACGTTAATTCTGGCGTATACAAAACGCCGTCACGAATCATAAAAAAGTTTTCACCTGATCCTTCTGCCACAAATCCTTCGGTGTCCAGCAACAACGCTTCGTCACAGCCATGACTGATCGCTTCTTGCAGTGCCAGCATGGAGTTCATGTATGAACCGTTCGATTTTGCTTTGGTCATGGTCACATTAACATGGTGACGAGTATAAGAGGAGGTGGCAACCTTAATACCACGGGTTAAATTTTCTTCCCCCATATAGGCGCCCCACTCCCAAGCAGCGACCATAACGTGCACTTTAAGATTATCTGCACGCAACCCCATGCCTTCCGAACCATAAAAGGCCATTGGACGCAAATAAGCCGACTTTAAATTATTTAACTTAACCGACGCTCTTTGCGCCTCATTGATCGTCTCTTTATCGAACGGAATATCCATATTCATAATTTTGGCCGAATTAAATAGGCGATCTGTATGAGTGTCCAATCGAAAAATAGAGGTTCCCTGTTCTGCTTCATAGGCACGAACGCCTTCAAAAACGCCCATTCCATAATGTAAGGTATGCGTCAAGACGTGTACTTTTGCATCACGCCAAGGAACCATTTCACCATCTAACCAGATCAGGCCGTCTCTATCCGCCATTGTTTGCATTGAAAACACTCCAAAAAATTCGATTCAAATTTATATAATTAAGAGCGGTATTCTATCCTAAACCACGGCTTTTTACCTAAAACTTCATGCCCTTTACGCGCTAAACACCCAAAATTAACCATAGTTAATAAGGGAAATTACTTGAAATATAAAATGATTCCGCTAAAATTACTCCTTTGGATTTTTAGTACTACTAAAAGCAGCCCTAGGCATAAGCGCCGTAAAACGAATATTTTTAAGCCCTTTTTTAAAAATCGTTTCTTCGCTAAGCCGCCTATGGGTTGCTTTTTTGTTTTTACTTCACGTATTTTATAAAAAATGTAACGCCTCAGATAGCTTAGCCGTTACAAAAGGACAAAACATGTCAACGCAACTTATGAACACTTACGCACGGCTACCAGTTACCTTTGAAAAAGGCCGTGGCGCGACGTTGCAAGATACCGACGGAAAAACCTACTTAGACGCATTAAGCGGCATTGCCGTTTGCAGCTTAGGGCACGCTCATCCAGCCATATCGGATGCCATCTGCCTGCAAAGCAAAAAATTAATGCATACCTCTAATTTGTATCAAATTGAAAATCAGAGCCAACTGGCGGATAAACTCTGTGCACTGTCAAAAATGGAACGCACGTTCTTCTGCAACTCAGGTGCCGAAGCCAATGAAACAGCCTTAAAAATCGCTAAAAAATACGGCCACCAACAAGACATTAGCCACCCAGTAATTATTGTGATGGATAACAGCTTTCATGGTCGCACCATGGCGACCCTATCTGCCACTGGTAATCCAAAAGTACACGATGGGTTTTCTCCGCTGGTTGAAGGATTTATTCGTGTTCCATTTGACGATATTAACGCCGTTCAAGCGCTTTCAGACAACCCTAATATTGTGGCCATTTTAGTCGAGCCAATACAAGGCGAAGGGGGAGTTCATATCCCGCAAAAAGGCTATTTAAAAGCACTTCGTGAAATTTGCACCCAAAACAATTGGCTTTTAATGCTCGACGAAATCCAAACCGGCATGGGGCGCACCGGTGAGTGGTTTGCCTACCAACATGAAGCGATTGTGCCAGATGTTCTCACCCTTGCCAAAGCGCTTGGAAACGGGATGCCGATTGGCGCATGTTTAACAAAAGGGGTTGCGTCAGACGTACTGGTTCCAGGGAATCACGGAACCACCTTTGGCGGTAATCCCCTTGCCTGTGCGGCAGGCCTTGCGGTCATTAACGTACTCGAAGCCAACCAATACATCCCCTCCGTTGCAACCAAAGGCAAAGAGTTACTGAACCAATTTAAGCAATCCTTGAGTCTGCAAAAACAGGTTATCGATATTCGTGGCATTGGGTATATGATTGGCATTCAACTCGATCGCCCTTGTGGTGAACTGGTGGCGTTAGCACTTGAACAAGGACTGTTAATTAATGTCACACGTGGTGAAACTATACGACTGTTGCCAACCTTTGTAATGAGTTCAGAACAAACCGAAGAGCTGGTGACCAAACTGACCCAACTGATTCAAAACTTTCTAAATCCATAATTTTTCTCCCCCCCCCTCTTTTTATAAGAAAAACAGCGTTAAAAAGGGGGAAAGCGACACCAGAGAAAATGAAAAATAGAAGACAATACTATGACTGTTAGACACTTTTTAACCCTACAAGACCTCACGCCAGCAGAATTAAAACAAATTATGCACCGTGGTATTGAGCTCAAAGCCATGCAAAAAGCAGGTGAAATTTTTGAACCACTTAAAAATCAAACACTGGCAATGATTTTCGAAAAGTCTTCAACCCGTACCCGCATCTCATTTGAGACAGGCATGACACAATTAGGCGGTCACGCCCTGTTTCTCTCTTCACGTGACACTCAGTTAGGTCGTGGCGAACCCATTGAAGACAGCGCACGTGTGATTTCCAGCATGGTAGACGGCATTATGATTCGTACGTTTGGCCATGAGATTGTGACTACCTTTGCACAGCACTCGTCCGTTCCGATCATCAACGCCCTAACCGATGATTTTCACCCCTGCCAACTGCTGGCCGACATGCAAACCTATCAAGAACACCGTGGCAGCATTCAAGGAAAAACCGTTACATGGGTGGGCGATGGCAACAACATGTGCCACTCCTATATCAATGCCGCCACACAATACGACTTTAATTTACGTATTGCCTGCCCTGAGGGCTATGATCCTAATATGGAGTTAGTCAATGCACATAAAGATCGTGTTGAAATTGTACGCAATACACTGGAAGCGGCCGAAAATTCAGACTTAATCGTCACCGATGTGTGGGCCAGCATGGGACAAGAGGAGGAGCAAAAGCTCCGTGAAAAAGCCTTTGCAAGCTATCAAGTCAATCAGCAAGTGATGCAACAAGCCGATAAAGAGGCGCTGTTTATGCACTGCCTACCCGCTCACCGTGGTGAAGAAGTCACCGCAGAGGTCATTGATGCCAAAGATAGCGTGGTCTGGGACGAAGCGGAAAATCGCCTTCATGCCCAAAAAGCCTTACTTGAATTTTTAATGGCGCAAAAATAACCCCTCCCCAACCCTTCCCTTGTCAGGGGAGGGAGCTAAAACGATAGCCCGCTTCGGTTAACAATTGATTCAGCTCAAACAACGGCAACCCCATTACCGCAGAATAACTGCCTTCAATTCGTGGAATAAAAGGCGCGGCCAACCCCTGAATGGCATACGAACCCGCTTTACCAAAGGGCTCTTCCGTTGCAATATAGGCCTCAATTTCTGCTCTGCTCAGCGTCTTAAACTGAACGTGAGTGGTATTCAAAGCCGAAAATACTTCCCCATCAAATACCACCGCCACGGCACTCAATACCTGATGTGTATTACCTGATAACGCCAATAACATTTTAAATGCATCCGCCGCATTTTTAGGTTTGCCAAACACTTTACCATTCAACACCACTGCCGTGTCACTGCCCACCACCCAAATAGCTTTGCCCGCCACTTTATTAAACCCCGAAAGCGCCTTTTCAATCGCCATGCGTAACACATAAGAATTGGGCGATTCATTCGGCAATGCCACCTCCTCTATTGGTGCATTTACCACCTCAAACGTACAGCCTAACTGCTGTAATAGCTCTTTTCTTCTTGGTGAGGAGGACGCTAAAAAAAGCTTATTTTCTACTTGCAAAGGTTGTTTCATTTCAGTCATTCAAAGCCTGCTATAATTCTATACTCAAGCGGCCTTTTTAAGTCGCTTGGCTATCATTCTAAAAAGGAGTATTCCATTGGACATTATTCTACCTGAACACCGCCCTGAACTGCTGGAAAAGACCTTTGATGCCATCTACCTTTACGACCACCTGCTCTACTCTCTGATGGTCGAATCCACGGAAGTTCCCTGGTTGCTGGTGATACCCAAACAGCCCTTAACCGAGGCCGCGTACATTGAAAAATTGTACGGTCAAATCTATAAACTCATTCACACTTTACAACACGCTGGCTTTGGCCCTCATTACAATCTTGCCAAACTCGGCAATCAAAACCCACACTTACACATTCACATTATTTTTAGAACCGAAAATGATGAAGCTTGGCCTAAGCCTGTTTGGTGTCAAGAACCACTAAATCAAAACGACGGTGCTTTATTAAAAATGAAAGTTGCCTTGGCAAATCATTTTAATGAAATTTAATTTGGGCTCCCACGAGGGAAGCCCCACCATTGTTACAAAACCAGATCAAACACCTGTGCAATATGCCGTGATTTTTTCTGGGAAAAACCGGCAATTTGATGGCGACAACTGGTGCCTGTGGCCACAATTAAGCCCGTCTCTTTCACTTGTGACAGTGCAGGTAAAATACCCTGTTCGGCGATTTTTTTAGACAGGTCATAATGCTGATAGCCAAAACTGCCAGACATTCCGCAACAGCCTGTTGCAATCAACTCAACCTCAAGTTCTGGAATGAGTTGCAACGCTTTTTGGCTATCCTCTGCATTCGCCAAGGCTTTTTGATGACAGTGCACATGCAACCACAGCTTGCCCGATGCATAAGGGGGGGGGATTTTTTTAAATTTAGGTAATTTGTGTTGTTTTTGTAAAATCAAAAGCCACTCTTCAAACGACAATACGGGCTTAGAACGCATTAACCACGCACGCTGTTTGCATTCATCAGGCAGTAACGCTCCTAGCACATCACGCCATACCAATAACTCCGCAGGCTCAATGCCAATCACTTTTTCTTCTGGCTTTACCGTTTGCATTTGAGAGAGAATGTCTTTCAAGACGGTTTTCGCCTCTTGCAAAAGTCCTTGGCTAATCAACGCTCGGGGAGAGTGCGTTAAGTAAACGGGCTTTACCGCCACCCCCATTTTTTGCAAACAGCTTAGCGTGGCTTTTGCCACCTCGGGTTCTTGGCGTAAACTAAACACATCGCACAACAACCAAACCGTCGTAGAGGTTTGAGAAACCGTGCCCGTCAACTGATCTTCCCACCATTGTGGCACATCAAATGCCTGTATTTCTGGCAACGCTCGGCGAGGATCTAGCCCCACTATTTTTTTAATAAACGACCTGTTTTGCACCGCATTAAACAACGCTGGCCACTTGGCTCCCCAATGTAAAAGAACGTCATAATGTTTTATGGTCAATCGATTAAGCTGATTGAGTCGCTTAAACCAAGGTTGCGAGCCTTGCGTTTGGTACAACACTTCCGACTTTAATCTTGCCATGTCCACACTGGCCGGACACTCATTTTTACACGCTTTACACCCCAAACAGAGCGCAAGCGCCTCTTGCAAGTCTTCTCCCGATAACGCTTTGATGGGGTCGGCTTCGGTTAAGGCTCTGCGCAATAAATTACTGCGTCCTCGTGTCGAGTATTGCTCTTCGCGGGTCGCTTGATACGACGGACACATTCCGCCACGCCCTACCGATTTACGACAGGCGCCAGCGCCATTACACTTTTCAACCGCATCCATTAAGCTCAAATCGGCCGACCAATCCAATCCTGTTTTTAAAGGAACTTGAACTTGATGATCTGCTCTTAACTGCTTGGTAATCGACGCATCGCCAATAATCACCCCTGGATTCAATAAGTTTTCGGGATCAAACACCCCTTTTAGCGCCACCAAATAACCATACACCTCCTCGCCAAACTGCTCGGGTAAAAAAGGCGCACGAATTCGGCCATCGCCATGTTCGCCCGATAAGGCTCCACGATAGGATTTCACTAAGGTAGAGACGCGTTGCGCAATGTGTTGAAACTTTTCTCTCCCCCCCTCCGTCGCCAAATCCAATTCGGGACGCACATGAATCAAGCCAACTGACGCGTGACCGTAATAAACACACCCCACATTCAACTCCGCCATTAACGCTCTAACATCACGATAATAGTCCGCCATGCTCGTCACAGGAATCGCTGCATCTTCCACCACGGCCACCGCTTTTTGACGGGTTACTTTGCCCATTAATAAGCCCAAGCCCGCTTTGCGAATGCTCCATACTTTCGCGGCATCCGCCCCCTCTATCACTGGCGCGGCATAAGCTGCCCCATCGCCCTGTTGCGACAACAACCACGATTCCAGCGATGCAATGCGACGAGTCAACGAAGCGACGTCATCATCAAACAGCTCAATCACCAACACCGCACCGGGCGACCCTTGAATCCAAAAACGGTTTTTTTGATGTTGCAAATGCCCCTTGGTGCTTTCCAACGTAATGTGATCAATCAATTCAATGGCGGCAGGCAAAAAGGAGAGCAGTTCAGTAACGTGTTCCAGTGCTGATTCCACGGTGGGGTAGTGAGCACAAATGAGTTTTCGGTGTTTAGGTGCATGAACCAAACGCAATGTGGCGCGTTTAATTACCGCCAAAGTGCCTTCGCTACCACAGATTAACGGGGTTAAATTAAACGGTTTTCCGGTTGGGTTAAACGGTTGATGATGCCGGTATAACTCATCCAATGCATATCCTGTATTACGACGTTTAATCGAAGGATCTGGAAACGCCGCTAAAATTTTCTCCCCCCCCCTATTGAGCAGATCCAGCACAAAACGGTAAATATCACCTTCTAAGGTAGACAATTGTAATTTTTGCTGTAAAGCATCCGCCGACAAGTCTGAAAACGTCACCTCAGACCCATCCGATAAAATTACCTCCACCGATTTCACATGCTCTCGTGTTGTGCCATACAAAACAGAATAGGAACCACACGAATTATTGCCAATCATCCCCCCTATCATCGCACGATTGGAAGTGGACGTATCGGGCGCAAAACGCAAACCATCTGCTGCCACAAAATCGTTTAAATCGTCTTGAATCACACCTGGCTCCACCACGATCTCTTTTTGCTCTGGGTGATATTCAACAATGGCATTTAAATATTTCGAAACATCAATAATCACCCCAGAACCAATGGCTTGACCGCCTAGAGAAGTGCCTCCTGCTCGCATTGTGATTGGCGTTTTTGACTGAAGGGAAGTCAAGACAATCTGATGTAATCCTTGCAGATTTTCAGGACTTTGTATGGATTGAAAGGTTAATTCATAAACCGATGCATCTTGAATGAAAGAAATCATATTTTTTATATTTTGGGCTTCTATGTTATTTTTATTCCAACAAACCGAGATCAATCATATCGGTAACAAAAGCATCATCACGCTCGACTAAGCCAAGATTTTGATAGCAAAGCAAGCACGTCAGATCTAAGAACATATCTTCATAGACCGCCGCAAGCTCCCCTTTTTCAAACATTTGACTCCAGCAAACAGCATAAGCCCCAAAATTATGCTTTTTATAATTATTTTGTGAAGTGTACTTAAGTGATTTATTAATATTGACTACTTTTGCCTCAAATTGTTCATAAGACCTAAGCGCATAATGAAATATTTTTATATTATGATTCCACCCAGCGTATCGTCGCCTTAATAACTTATCAATAACATGCCTTGCGCCATGATTCCCTCCCCCTACATTAATTAGTCCATTAGGGTTAACTAATACTTTATGCAAATTAGGTGTTAATAACAAATTATGTTTATTCGCCTCAAAATTTTTTTTCAAGATTAATATTAAGTGTGTTTTTTGCCTGCCACGGAGAAGAAAACCATTCTTTAGGTGCCTGCTTTGTTGGCAACACATTGACTCTTTCTACTCTTAAAACCGTATCAATACGATTTAAGCCCGTCAATAAATCCCCTGATTTTGGAAACCAAAACTCATCGGCGTCATTTTCAATGACCCAATCAAAACCTTCTCGTCTTGCAATGTGAGAAAGAAAAGTCATATTTTTGGACTGATTATGATCAGGGGTTAAATCATCAAATACCGTTAAATTAAATTCTGATTTAAGACTCTCCAATAACTCTCTTGTTCCATCTTTAGAGTTATTATCCATCACAAAAAAACCTTTAACCCCTTTTAAAGCATGGTAACGAATGTTTTGTTCGATAATATCCACTTCATCTTTTACTTGCATCGCCATCGCTAAACGAATGGGCTCTTTACGCCGTTTATTTAATAAGTAACGCAGGGTACCTACCTTCAAACTCTTCAACAAAACTCATCGAGACTCCCTCTTAAGGTACCAATCCACAAACGCCTGAATACCCTCTTCAATTTCCGTAGCAGGCTTAAAGCCCACATCCTCCATTAACTCACTCACATCTGCATAAGTTCTAGGCACGTCTCCTGGTTGCATTGGTAGTAAGTTTCGTTTTGCTTTTTTACCCGTCGCTAACTCAATTGCTTCAATAAATCGAGCCAAAGTAATCGGTTGATTATTACCAATGTTATAAATTTTATAAGGCGCTTGTGCATTTGTCAGTTCTTGTGCTTCAGGCTCTGGAATTCGATTCATCACTCGAACAATCCCCTCCACAATATCGTCAATGTAAGTAAAATCACGTTCCATTTGTCCATGATTAAAGACATCAATGGTCTCACCTTTTAAGATTTTTTTCGTAAATGAAAAGTACGCCATATCAGGCCGCCCCCAAGGACCGTAAACGGTAAAAAAACGCAGCCCTGTGGTGGGAATATCATAAAGATGGCTGTAGGTATGCGCCATTAATTCATTCGATTTTTTCGTCGCTGCGTACAATGAAATTGGAAAGTCCACCCGATCACTGGTCGAAAAAGGAATATGACTATTCATGCCGTACACTGAGCTAGAAGAGGCGTAAATAAGATGTGCGGTTTTTTGTGTGCGACACCCTTCAAGTACATTAACAAAACCAACCAAGTTGGAGTCCACATACGCTTGGGGGTTTTCAATGGAGTAACGTACTCCCGCTTGTGCTGCCAAGTGAATCACTCGATCAAATGGTCTGCTTTCAAATAACCCTGCCATGGCAGTACGTTCATAAATATCCATTTTCATAAAACGATAACGATCCATGCAGTCGTTCTCAAGGCAAAACTGCTCTAAAAAGGCTAAACGTTCCTCTTTCAACGTCACATCATAATAATCATTTAGGTTATCAATCCCTGTAACATCATGACCTAGTTTTAATAGCGCTTGGGTGGTAAAAAAACCAATAAAACCTGCGGCACCTGTTACTAATATATTCACTCGATCACTCCTGTTCAGTTAAAGCTTTGTGTTTGATTTTTTATGACCCAAATAGGGGCTTTCATGCTGGTTTCTAAATGAAATCAGTAAAATAAAAATTAAAAATAAATACGTATAAAGCAACTGTTTTGTAAACACGGCCGAATCTGTTAGCATAAACTCTAACAGCATCTCAATTAATAAAATACCCGCTAATACATGGTAAAAGTTTGCCTGTCCTTTAATTTCTTTCAGCAATAAAAACATCGGGTAAATAAAGATGGCTGAAAATAAAATCAAACCGAATATACCAAATTCAAATAATAGCTTTAAAAAATCATTATGAGGGTGTACAGCAAGTAAGGATAATGAGGTAACACCTGCCAGCTGTGCTTGTTCAAAATGCGCCATAAAAGACAAAAATCCCTGTCCAAATAATAACGTAAACCAATTGAAATCCTGAATGGCAAGCAGTGTAACCTTCCAAATTTCTAAACGCGCACCAACAGAGCCGTCAATAAATCCATTCTCACTAAAATAGTCAATTAACCCTTTAAAAGCAGATTCTATCCGACCTTGAACAGGTAAAAACTCCCATAACAAAAATAAGACTAAAGCTAAAGCAAAGACCTTAAAACACAAAAACAATAGTTGTCGGCGGTCATAAAGTAAAAACAAAACAAATAAAGTAGAAAAGCTAATCACCAATGCTAACCACCCTCCTTTAGAACCGGTCTGCATTGAGAGCACAATGCCACTTATGAAAATAATAAAAGCGGCTATTTTTTGCCAACGGTAATGAGAAAAATACATCAAAATCAACGCCAATACAGCATAAATAACCGCCAAATTCCCTCGTTGAATGGCTCCAGTTAAAAGGCCTGAACTTCTAACTGAACCCTGCCAAAAAACTGCTATCGTATAAAAAAAGGTATAACTTCCTATGAGAAGAATAATTAAGATCAACTCTTTTTGTGTAATTCTAACCGTTAATAAGGCATTAAAAATAATAGGTAAAAACAACAGGTTACGAAATACTTCAAACTGAAAACTAAAAATAAGAGAAAATGGCTGAGAGAGTACGGTCGAAATTAAAACAAATAAAAACATTAAAAGAGGAACTACCACAAAGAACCGAAAAACAGGCACCTCTTTAAAGTGTTCAGGAATAGATTTTACTTTGAACAAGCTCATTAAAAATAGCAGATAAAAAAAAGTATCTGCACTTTTTAACATCATTGCCGAGCCTGCTAAATACATAATTAACAATGCTAAAAATAGAAGTTTAAATGAGGAGGCGCTATAGATATCCCTCATGATATTAGCCATGATTTTGCAACCTCTTGAACGTTGAAGCCTGTTACCGTTTTTTTCCCTGCTTTTCCAAGCTGCTCTCTTAACACCTCGCTAACAATTAAACGCTCTATTTTCTCAACTAAATCCGCAACCTCAAAACTTTTTGCAAGCAATCCATTCTGATTATTTTGAATGATTTCTTGAGGGCCATTATTTTTACAATCAAATGCCACCGCGGGTAAACCAAGATACATGGCCTCAGTCAAAGCAAGCCCCCAACCCTCTTGAATTGAAGGAAGAATAAAAATATCCGCTTGGACTAAAATAGGGAAGGGATTTTTCAGCTGACCCAGCAGAGTAATGTGTGCACCTAAACCAAATTGGTTTATTTTTTTAAGTAAGCTATCTCTTTGCTCACCCTCTCCAATAATGGATAAATGTATATGTTTATATTGTTTAAAAAGCTGATAAAAGGCTTCAATTAAAAGATCAAATCCTTTATAAGGGTGTAAACGCCCTAAGCTCACCAGATGAATAACGCCATCCTTTAAGTGAATCGTACTGCTACTGGGCGCTAATGCAAGCTGGTCAATCATCTTAATATCAAGCGGGTTTAGAACGGTTTTTACCTTATCAGAAGGTAAACCTGACTGAATAAGCCCTTTTCTTACCGCATTAGATACGGCAAAAATGGTATTTGCCCAAGGGTAAAATCGAGTCATGCGTTTCATCGATTTAATGGAAAAAGTATCCACACTATTATGAATACTTAATGTCACTTTATGATTAACATTTGCTAGCCTAGCGGCGATCACTAAAGGGTAATTAGCATCTTCTGAAAATGAGATTATTTTATCAAACTTATTTTTTTTAAGAAGACGATAAAGCCAATACACTCTTGAAATTTGACACCCCTTTAAAGGAATATTTTTTTGTACAATTGTTCCTCCCACAGGGTAAGCAAGATTTAAATCTCCCTTAAAAAGACTGATTGAAACATCATGCTCTTTTTGCCACTCTTGGGTCAGCAAACTGACTACCCGAGACACGCCGCCTAAAACAATCCCACCCGCAACCACTAAAATTTTTAATCGTTTTTTCTCTGTCAACTCACCCACCTTTGAATTCACTCATTGCCTGCTTAATAAGCTTAAAAGGCTGTTCATCCCTCACGGCCACTCGGTATTGTTCAAAGGTTGCTAATTGAGATTCGGTTAATAAAAACCGTTTAAATTCCTCATGCAAACCGCCTTCGTTGTAAATACGCACCCAACGTCGGTAGTGATCGCCCATTTTGGCATTGGGTAATTTCAGCAGTTCCACACGGCGTTTAATATTGGCTTCAAACTGCTCATACGACCGAATAGGGTAATGATACACCTGAATATTAGGTTCTTTTCTGGCCGTAAATAGCTTACCAATGTGTTTAGCTCGATGATTACCGCCACTGAGTTTAATTAATCCCGCTGGATTCACAATCACTTTGGGGCTAATCGGCACAAGTAACATTGAAATTTGATCGTCGGTTTTTTGCACTTGAGTGTTATAACAAATGGGGTACATTACACGGTGGCTTGCTTGTGAAAAGTGGTAATCGCTCTTTAATGCCGCCTCGGTTAAGAGCATATTACTACGGTGCACCGTCACAACAGAATCCGATGCTCTTAACCAATGTTTAAGATTTCTTCCCCCCTCTTCTGAAGGTTCTGGTAACCAAAACTCATCGGCATCGTTGCTAATGACCCAGCGGGCACCCATTTTATCTCGTGCATACTCTGCCAGTTCTTTCATCCATTTTGCTTGCTGATAAGTATGCGAAGGCTGGTCAATAACATGCAGGTCATACGTTTGAGCTAAGCGCTCCAATGCCTCTCGTGTGCCATCTTTGGAACCATTGTCCATCACTACAAAGGCATCTACACCTAATAATGCATGGGTGCGAATATTGGTTTCAATAATATCCACTTCATCACGACATAAAATTGTCATGACCAAACGATCATGGTTGGATATTGGCTTATTGATTTGCCAAAAAAACTGCGCAAAATGCATCATTCAACAATGTCCTCAATCTGTTGTATCACAGAAATATCCAGCCTTTTATTCAGTGAAACAAATGGTTTTTGAAAGGCGTCTGACTCATCCAGCACCGCATACACCGATAAATCGGGTCTTAGCCATTTTGTGGTAAGTAAAGCGGTTCCTACATCCCCAATCACCTTACATTCCGACGCTAAACTGGGAAGACAAAATTCAAACGCCAATGCTGCAGGAATAATATCCACCGCGCCTTGCGATGCTAACAACAAATAATCTTCTGATGGTGCTCTTGGATGATATTTTACGCCAACGCGTTTGCCTTGGTGGCAAAGTTGACGAATGACCGCTTGTAACCGTGCTTGATAACCTACCATTTTTTGAACATTGGCTGGGTGCGGAATCAATAACATCACATCCAACGCCTCCAATACCGTGGCATCAAAGGCCAGCTCGTGTGCAACCCGTTGGCTTAATGCTAAAATTTCAGGGGTTCGAAACCACTGAGGTTCTAAGGTGTCACATTTTTTTTGCTGAAGTTGCGGCACGGCCTGTTCGGGTGCAAATAACCAAGCTTCCTGAATCCAGTTAGAGGCGCCAACCACCCGAGGTTCTTGCCACCAAAAACCGTAGGTCATTTTTTTTAAAATCGCATTCACGCCATCGCTTAAACAGGAGGATT
The DNA here is from genome assembly GCA_021648625.1 of Thiomicrorhabdus sp. Taxonomy (GTDB): domain Bacteria; phylum Pseudomonadota; class Gammaproteobacteria; order Thiomicrospirales; family Thiomicrospiraceae; genus Thiomicrorhabdus. The sequence continues at coordinate 20,477 of JAKISK010000003.1, forward strand.
TTCGCCCCATATAGGAGTATAAACCATCATCCAAATAGACTCCTTTTGCAGGGGTTCCAAGTGATTTTAAATGCGCTAAAGTGAATTGAAATTCCACTCGGCGATCACTGCCGACCATCACCTGTTGGGGTGTAAAACGGGTCAAACCTTTTTTAATTTGTGCAAAATTTTGACGACGCTCCGCAAGCTTTTTTTTACCTGAACACACCCCTGAAAAAATCTTGATGGATTGAAATGGACTCGACTCCCAAGCCAATAATGCAAATAAATACGGATTTGTCGCCACATTTTTTTGGTCAATCAACCACAGTTCGGCTTGCTCAAGATAGGGGGGGGAGAAAATTTCAGCCTCTTTTTGACGCTGTAACGCGTAAGCACAGCTTACCAAGACATTTAAGGGCGTAGAAGGCATATAAAGTGAGCATTGTGTATGATGATTACGTGTGGTCATAAGTGCATTAACCGCTGTAATTTACGCTCTGCCGCCTGCCAATGTGCCTCATCGGGTGAACCCATGGCATTACCAACGATGGCGTATTCCTGTTTAAGAAAGTCAATAAAGCTGGCAATGGCGGTTTCATTCACGGTTAATTCATCCAGAGAAGAGAGCTTACTCAACAACGCCTCTTCAGAAGAAACGGGAAAACTAATCCCTTCAATGCCAAATTGCGCCCCCCCTAAAACAAATACCTTTTTACGTGCCATTAATCCTTCTAATCCAACCGTTGAATTAATGGTAATAATGGCGCTGGCATGTGCTATCAAAAGGGAGGTATCCACCTCCTCAACAAAGCGCAATGACTCGGTTTGCATCGCTTTTAAATCATCGTACTGCTCGTCGCACGAGGGGTGCTCTTTAAAAATAAAGCGCAAGGTTTTACCCTGCTTTTCTTGTACTTGCTGAGCCAGCGACTTGCACAACGCAAACAGCTGACGCATGTCTCTTATCCAAGGTGAAAATAGATAAATATTGCTGTCTTCCACCACTTGAAACGGCACAAAAATATAGGCATCGGGTAAACTTTTAGGCTTGCTTGTTGCCACCATGGGATAGCCTGTATCTGCTACCGTACCGATCATCCCGCGGTTTAAATAAAAATCCACCTCTCTGGGTACTGAGCTGGCAAAATTAATCCCTTTGGGGTCAATCGAAGACATCCCTGGCAAGGGGCCAGTTTCAAAGTACAACCCCCGTTTTTTATGAGAAGGCAGTGCCAAGGCTAAGATGGCTTGTCTAAATTTTTTACCATTCCACATGCCAATAAAAGTCGCCGGCTCTTGCTTTAACCAACGACTGTACACGCCATAAAACCAAATGGCTTGCACAAAAGAGACCGTTGTAAACACAGGCCAAATCCACTCTGGGGCATCTTTTCCTTTACGACTGTAACGTTTTCGTGTGGTTAAAATCGTCGCTTGCTCCCACAGTTTTTTCATCGGAAACCATGTTAATAAGGTAGGAAGCGACAAATCTTTATACCAAACTACTTTACTTTCCAGTTTGGTATGTTCATCCAACTGAGAGAAATATTTTTTTTGCTCACGGCTGGCGGCAAATAGGGTAAGTTGGGTCATATTTTTGGCTCACTTAAACCGTCTAAATGACGGTAAACATCCGTCACGCTCAAGCCATTTAATGAACGAGCCTCGGTCTCTTGATTTGGAAATTGTTTCAAATAATCTGGCGCACAAGGCGACTCTAAACGCACCACCTTCTCGCCTGCGGCACCCACCAACTTAGGGTCAGTAACGCGATACAACACCACCATAGGCACCTCTAAAGCCGCCGCCACATGCGATAACCCCGTGTCGACTGATACCACATTTTTGGCAAAACTTAACAAATGTGCCACGGTGTTAAGTGTTAACGGTTTCGCGGGCACCCATGTATTTTCAGGCTCTGCTGTGTCGGCAATTCGCAATGCTCTTAACCGCTCGTCTTCATTGCCCCACGGCAAAACCACTTTAAGCCCAGCACGGTTTACACGGGCAAGTAGCTCACGCCAGTTGGCTTCGGGCCAATACTTAGTATCCCAAGTGGTGCCATGCAAAAACACCGCGTAATCTGCTTGTCCAAGGTTTTCAATTAAGACGTCGGGTTTGTTCCAGTACGTGGTGTTTAATCCGTATTGAATGGGTTGATGACTCTCTAACGAATAGGATAACGCCTGAGCAAACAGTTGGCGCAATCTTAAAATGGCGTGTTGGTTTTTGCCTACTGCGTATTTTTTTTGATAACACAGCGTTGCCAAGGGCTCTCGTGCGCTCTGCCAGTTGTAACCTGCAATCGGTACGCTTTGTTTTTTGGCTATTTTTCTGGCAACCCATGCACTTTTTAGCAGTCCTTGCGCATCCAGAACGAGATCATATTGGGTTTGATTCACCCTCTCAAAAAAGGTTTTAATGCACGCTCGCGTGTTTTTTTTCCAAAGCGTTTTTCGCCACTTGCGCAATTCAATGCCATACACCTTATCCACCACAGGATGCCATGCGGGAATATCGGCAAAGCTTTTTTCCACCACCCAGTCCACCGACAAATCCGGAATGGCGGCCAGCGCGTCCGATAAAGCGGGAAAGGTATGGAATACGTCCCCCATTGAGGACATTTTAATTAATAAAATTCGCACATTACTCTCTACTGACCGTGTTTCATGAGCCACGTTAAATAGGCCGTTACACCCTCTTCCACCGTCTTAAACGGCTTATTGTATCCTGCTTTACGCAATAAGGTATTGTCCGCTTGGGTATAACTTTGGTAAGCGCCTTTTAAGTATTCTGGAAAAGGGATGTACTCAATTTCACCCTTACCATGAAAATCAATCACCGCTTGTGCCACGTCTTTAAACGGCTGTGCTTTGGCGGGGCCTAAATTTAAAATGCCCGATTTTTCAGGATACTCGGCAAACCACAAATTGACTGAGACCACATCCTCTACATAGACAAAATCTCGAGTTTGCATTCCCTCTCCGTAGCCATCATACGCACCAAACAGCTTCACGTTTTCACCCGCTAAAATTTGCTTATGCAACTTAAACGCCACACTGGACATATCGCCCTTATGCTGTTCGCGAGGGCCATAGACATTAAAGTATCGAAAGCCTACAATTTGGCTCTTGGCGTGGGGCAAAATACGACGAACGTATTGATCAAACTGAAACTTGGAGTAACCGTAAACATTCAGTGGTTTCTCATATTGTCGCTCTTCAATAAACGTAGGACCATCGCCATACACCGAAGCAGACGACGCGTATAAGAAAGGAATATCATGCTCCAAGGCATAGTTAAGCACGTCTTTGGAGTACTCATAATTATTGTCCATCATAAACTTACCGTCCCACTCGGTGGTTGATGAACACGCCCCTTCATGATAAATGGTATCAATTTGTGGCAAACCTTGATCGGCAAACATCCGTTGCTGAAAGTCCTCTTTATCCAAATAGTCCGCAATATCGCAATTGGCAATATTGATAAATTTACGGCCATCCGACAGATCGTCCACCACAATAATATCGGTGCGCCCTTGCTCATTTAACGCCTTTACAATATTACTACCAATAAATCCTGCACCACCTGTTACTACGATCATAATTACACACCTACCCAACGATTATAAATACACAACCTAAAGCCAGCATAACAACGTCATCTGGCTCTTATTTTTTGTCCGTTCTAGCAGTTCGTGATACCTCTCCCCAATTCGATCCATAACCAAGGGAAACTAAACAAGTACGAAATAAATTAGAAATTGCAATTCTATCATTTAGCCCTGTTAAAAGGGTAAAATAGCGCCTATTTACATAATTTTTTAAAGAATTCTATGGCACAACTTAATACCCGATGGGGACGAATCAAAGCCCACCTTGAAGCATGGTTTGTAGACCATGAGTTACTCCGCGCACTGTTTCGCAATTTTTACGCGATCTCTGACAAAGCGTATCGAAGCAATCACCCTTCGCCTTCTTTTATCAAAAAACTGCATAAAAAACAGGGCATTAATACCATTATTAGCCTACGCCGAGCAAATACCACTGGACAATATTTATTAGAAAAAGAGACCTGCGATCAACTGAGTATCACATTGAGCCATGTACCCATGTCATCCAGAAGCATGCCGAAAGTTGAAAACATTCTAAAAGCAAAAGAAACACTAGAAACCGCTCAATACCCTATTTTGATTCATTGCAAATCGGGCGCGGATCGGGCGGGACTCCTTAGCGTGCTTTACGAACACTGGATTGAAAAAAAATCCATTGAAGAATCCCTAAAACAGCTCAGCATAAAATATGGTCATTTTCGATGGGCAGAAACGGGCAAACTCGATTATTTTTTTGATGCCTTTTTGGCCTTTCAAAAAAAACATCCCGAGATTCCCTTTATCGTTTGGGTAACCCAACATTACGACAGACAAGCACTCAATGACAGCTTTCAAAGCGCTGGCTGGGCGAACATTGTCGTTAATAAAATTTTACGAAGAGAATAATCCATGTTTGACCGTAAAACCATCGCCCTATACCGTCGTTTATTAAATTACATTCTTCCCTTTAAAGGGCTGATTGCCGTCACTTTAGTGGCACTCGTCATCATCGCCGCAATGGAACCTGCCATTGCCATGGTGCTTAAAAACTTAGTGGATGAAAGCCTGATTGCCAAAAATCCAGACTCTTTTGTGATGATTCCACTTTTACTCGCCGGCGTTTTTATCGTTAAAGGCATTGCAGAATATTTTAGTAAAGTCTTTAGTCAGTGGATTGCTCAAAAAGCCATTTTGGCCATTCGAGCCGATATGTACCAAAAAATGCAAAGTTTGCCTTTCGCTATTTTTCAAAGCTATGGTACGGGCAAGCTCATGTCCAAAATCACCTACGATGTGCCACAAGCCAGCAACGCACTGTCCACCGCTTGGGTCATTATCATTCGAGACTCCTTAACCATCATTGCTCTCGTGGCTTACTTACTCTATATCTCTTGGCAACTCACGCTACTCATGCTACTCATTGGCCCTATTGTTGCCTTTATTATTGATAAAACCAGTAAGCTCATGCGCAACTCCAGTAAATCCATGCAACAAAATATGGGGCAACTGACGCATCAATTAGAAGAGGGCTTAACCGCGCATCAAGACATTAAAATTTACGGTGCCGAAGGCTATGAACAAAAACGCTTTAAAGAGACCGCAACCGAACTGCTGAATAACTCCATGCAAGTCACCAAAGTATCTGCACTCAGTGTTCCATTAGTGCAAGTTTTAGCGGCGATTGCACTGTCTGGAGTGGTCTATATTGCCATGAAAATGTCCGCAGAAGGTCAGTTTACACCAGGAGAGTTACTCGCCTTTATTACCGCGATGGCGCTCACATTTGAACCCTTGCGCCGCCTAACAAGCATTAATGAAGTCATCCAAAAAGGCATGGCTGCCGCCGAAAGTATTTTTGAACTGCTTGACCAACCCGATGAAACCGATACCGGAACACGCACCCTACCTCAGCTCAAAGGTGAATGGCAATTTAAAGACGTTCAATTTCAATATCCAAACAGCAATACGCCCGCTTTAGACCACATAAACCTAATCATTCCGGCGGGTAAAACAACCGCTTTGGTTGGACAGTCGGGCAGCGGAAAATCGACCATCGTCAACTTAATGACCCGATTTTACGACAGCACGTCAGGCGAAATTTCACTCGATAACACCAATATATTAACGCTTGAACGACGTTTCTTACGTGAACAAATTGCACTGGTCAGCCAAAAAGTGATTCTGTTTGAAGACACCGTCGCCGCCAACATTGCTTATGGATTAAGCGACGTATCTGAAGAAATCATCATGAGCGCCGCTAAAGCGGCGCACGCTTGGGAGTTTATCAAAAAACTGCCTCATGGACTTAACACCAATATTGGCGAGAATGGCAATTTACTGTCCGGAGGGCAACGCCAGCGTATCGCCATCGCCCGCGCGTTTCTAAAAAACGCCCCTATTTTAATCATGGACGAAGCCACCTCCGCACTCGATAACCAAAGCGAACAGATGATTCAACAAGCCATGGCAACCTTAAAACAAAACCGCACCGTTATTCTCATTGCACACCGCTTAAGCACCATCGAAAGTGCCGATAATATTGTGGTACTTGATCATGGAAAACTCGTAGAACAAGGCGATCACCAGACCCTACTAAAACAACAGGGCTATTACGCCAAACTCTACCAAAAAGGAGAGGACATTGATGGCTAAGACGGTAAAATCAGCCTCAAAAAAAAAATCCCCCCCCCCTAAAACGGTTCCCACATTTGAACCCCGCTTTCTTCTGCCCAACTACTGGGGAATTTGGCTCGGCATCGGTTTACTCCGTATCTTAAATGTTGCGCCATTAGGCTGGAAAGCCTCCATTGGAAAAACGTTGGGAAAGCTCATGAGCAAGCTCTCATCTAAGCGTAAACGTTTAGTGATGGCCAACATTCAACTCTGCTTTCCCGAAAAATCGCCCGTAGAACAGCAAAAAATTGTTACCGAACACTTTGAATCCCTTGGACTCAGCTTAATGGAGATGGGATTTGTTTGGTGGGGCGACCATAAAAAAAATCATGCCCACGCTAAAGAGCGGGAAATGGTGCGATTTATTGGTCAAGAAAACCTCTTTGCCGCACAGCAACAAGGCAAGGGGGTTTTAATTTTAGCCCCCCACTTTACCACCTTGGAGCTAACAGGCTTATTTGTCTCTTTCTTAACCAATTACCACGCCGTTTATCGTCCACACGATAACCCGCTGATGGACTACCTTATCGCCAAAGGACGCGCCATTGCCTTTAGTGATGGCCGTCACGTTGCGCCACTCTCCAATGCCAATACGCGCCAAATGCTTAAAGTGCTAAAAGCAGGCGAAAGCATGACCTTTCTGCCCGATCAACGCTATCGCGCCAAAGGCCATGTGGTCGTGCCTTTTTTTAACCATAATACCAAAAGCAATCCTGCCACCTCTAAACTCGCCAAAATAACCCAATGCACCGTCGTACCCACCTTTACCCGCCGCATCAAACCCTTTCAATACCAAGTAGAATTTCTCCCCCCCCTAGACCACTTTCCATCAGGCGACGACTACGCCGATACGCTACGCCTTCATAAACTCTATGAAACAGAAATACGCAAAAACCCTGAACAATATTTATGGGTGCATAATCGTTGGGATTTAAAAATGAAATAACAGCATGTGAAGAAACTTACACACGTTCAAACACAAAAAAGCCCCAGATTAACAGGGGCTTTTTTGTGTGCAAAAAGAAAAATAAAAACTAATCGAGTAACTTCAAATATCTATCTGCAATTTTAGCTGGCAGAGGGATGTAACCATCTTTTTCAACGCCCGCTTGACCTTGCTTAGAAAGAACCAATGTTAAAAACTCTTTAACGACAGGATCTAAAGGCTTGTTTGGCGCTTTGTTTATATAGACATAAAGAATACGCGATAAAGGATAAGTCCCGTTAACGGCCGTTTCTTTATTCACTGCAATGTACTTTTTACCTGCTTTTTTTGCCAACGGCAGCATTTTTACGCCAGCGGTTTGATAACCAATTCCAGAGTAACCAATCCCGTTTAACGAGGCTGAAACCGATTGAACCACCGAAGCGGAACCCGGTTGCTCATTAACACTCGATTTAAAGTCCCCTTTACAAAGGGCTTTCTTTTTAAAATAACCGTAGGTTCCTGAAACTGAGTTACGGCCATACATTTGAATGGTTTTATTCGCTAAAGAGCCTGTTACACCCGTATCGCCCCACGTTGCAATGTTATTTTTTACACCACATTTACGCGTTGAAGAAAAAATGGCATCCACTTCTGGAATCGTCAACCCCTGAATCGGATTATCTTTATGAACATAAATCGCAAGTGCATCAATGGCTACACCGATTGCAGTGGGCTTATAACCGTATCTTTTCTCAAACATAGCAAGCTCTTTTGACTTCATCTTACGGCTCATCGGCCCAATACTAGAAGTGCCTTCCGTCAATGCAGTCGGGGCTGTAGAAGAGCCTGCCGCTTGAATTTGAATGTTCACATTTGGATAAACACGTTTAAACTCTTCGGCCCATAAGGTCATTAAGTTTGCAAGCGTATCCGAACCCACCGAAGATAAATGGCCTGAAACCCCTGATACTTTTTGATAATCATTAAGCTCGGTGCTGCTTGCGTTCGATAACGTAGGGGAAATTATTGTTGCCGCAGCAAGCCCAAGTGCCATAACAAGTTTAGAATTTTTCATGCTTGTACTCCAAAATAATTTATATAATTAGACTTTATCACCACATCCATTCTAGCAATGCTTCGTAACGCTCTCTTGACACAAATATGACACCTTTATGACGCTTACTCAAAAATACACGTGTAAACGCTATGAAAAATCACACCGAAAAACAGAGCCCTTTCCGATTTGGCTCTGTATTTTTAACTCCGAATCATGCCTCTCTAGCACATGCTTTACAATGGCCAAACCAAGCCCTGTCCCGCCACTTTCTCGTGATCTTGCCGTATCCACTCGATAAAATCGTTCTGTTAAGCGACTAAGATGCTCTTTAGAGATACCAATTCCTGTGTCTTCCACTTCAAAGTGTGAACCCAAGGTGTCGGAAAACCAACGAATGGATATCTTTCCCCCTTTGGGAGTATAACGAAAAGCATTGGAAATTAAATTGGTAAACACACTCTTAAGGGGCTCTTCAACCCCTTTTAAGGTTAGCCCCTCTTCAATTGAAAAATGAATATCGTAATCACCTGAATAGAGATAACGGATATCCACCTCTATATTTTTTAATATCTCATCCACCTTAACCACTTTTATGGCATTCACCAAGGTATCCGATTCAATTTTAGAGAGCGTTAACAAATCTTCAATAATCGCTTGCATTCGTAACGATTGATGGTGCATTTGTCCTAACGGCTTTTCCCAAAAATCAGGAATTTGATCCGTCATATCAATCATCATCTCTAAATAACCATTCACAACGGTAAGCGGGGTACGTAACTCATGTGAAGCATTGGCCACAAAATCTTTACGAATTTTGGCTAAGTTGTAAAGCTCATGCACGTCTTCAAGTATTAACAACCGATGACCATGATAATAATCAAAAATTTCACAGCGATACGTTCGAGTTTGCCCCATAAAGGCCTCTAAGAATAGTGGTTTTTCAAACTCTTTTTGTTTTAAATACTGAATAAACTCAGGTTGACGCACCAAGGTTTCAAGTTTACGCCCTGTGTCGCTAGGCTTAATAGAGAGAAGCGTTTGAGCTGCGTTATTAAACCACTCAATTTTATGATTTTTAGTTAAAGAGACAATAGCAATCGGAAGCGCCATAGAAGCCGCATGAAACTGCTCTGATTTGCTATTTTGTAACTCGGCACGTCTTTCCAACGTTCGTCGCTGGCGGGAAATAAAAAAACACAACACTTGCCAAAATCCCGAGCTGGGCGCAACGGCATCAGAGTCACCATGTAACCAAGCTTCAAATTGGTATAAACTCCAAACCTGACGTACGATATACAACGCTAAATAAAGGATAAGGATGGCCGCCCAATACCCTGTAAGCCAAGCAAAAAATAAAAACACACCCAGCGAAAGAACAACCCATATTAGCTCACGATAAATAGCTCTAGATACAAGGCTGTTAGACATTAAGCCATCCTTTTTTTAATCGACCGAAAAACGATACCCTGCGCCCCGAACCGTTTGAATCACTTCTGCACGCTGTACAGGTTCTAAAATTTTTCTAAGGCGACGAATGTGTACGTCCACAGTTCGATCTTCCACCACCACTTGTTCACCCCAAACATGATCCAACAACTGCAAACGTGTAAACACACGATTAGGGCGACTCATGAAAAATTGCATCAATCTAAACTCGGTGGGTCCCAGTTTAACCTCTTTATCGGACACCGTAAAACGATAGCTGGCTAAATCTAGCTTAAGATCGCCTTGAACTAAGGTTTCCGAGCTATGAGAATCTGGATTTTCTCTTCTTAAAAGGGCTTTTAAACGTGCAACCAATGCGCGTGGCGAAAACGGTTTAACCACGTAGTCATCCGCACCCGCTTCAAACCCTTGGACTTGATCATTTTCCTCCCCCCTTGCTGTTAGCATAATAATAGGCATATTCGCAAAGCGTTCATGCTTTCGAATTCGCTCGACCAAGCTAACACCCGACACTCCCGGAAGCATCCAGTCTAATAACATGCAAGCGGGCACACTCTCATTTAAACTCTGCCAAGCTTGCTCGGCATTATGCGCCTCAACCACTTGATAGCCTGCTGCGGATAGGGTGAAATTTAACATATCACGTATTGCCGCTTCATCCTCTACAATGAGAATTGTCTCAACAGGCATAGCCGTACTTCCTTATATTTTTTCTAAAAACTTCGTTAAACGCTCTTGATCCATATTACGAACGTCTTTTCCTTGCACTAAATAAATAATACTTTCCATAATATTTAACGCATGATCAGACAAACGCTCACTGGCTCGTAACGCGGTCATAACCTCTAGTAAAGATTCTACATTTTCAGGATTCTTTTTAAACTGTTCTGTTACATTTTTACAGGCTTTTGCATACACCTGATCGACCACATCCTCTTGATCTAAAATCGACATTGCATCTTCCGCAGAAACTCGTGCAAACGCATTCAACGTTACTTTCAGCATTTCACGAGAGCGTGTAGTAATATCAACCAGCTCTGCATAACCCGCATAATTTGCACATACACCAGGGTCATTCTTATGGAACTTAATGACCAATTTCGCCAACTTACACACCTCATCGCCCATCCGCTCTAAGTCAATCGCAATACGAATGGTGGCTAAAATCAAACGTAAATCGGATGCGGCCGGTTGTTGGCGAGCCAAAACACGAATACACAAACGGTCAATTTCCATCTCCGCTTGGTTAATGATTTTATCAAATCGAATCACCTCTTTAGCGACCTTTGCATCGGCATTCTCTAATGCCGAAAGCGCCATATCAAGCTGATTTTCAACCATGCCACCCATTTCGAGGATGTGATTAAACAACTCTTCTAAATTACGATTTAATTGATTCGATATATGTGAACTAAACTCTTTCTTTTGCACAACAAGGCTCCTTTACAGGGGGGGGGGGGTAAAATATTCTACCCTAATCCCCAGATAGAAACACGAATTAGAGTACAAGTAATTGATGTGCATAGTGAATTCAAAAAAGGTAAAATCACCTTATTGGTGATGCGCTCTTTTTTGGATTTGCTAGGTACGTCAAGAACTTGTGCTATAAACGTGTTTTCTATTTGGGGATTAGGGTTCTAGGCTTGACAACTAACGCCCATTTAGCCGTAACGGCCTGAAATATAGTCCTCTGTTTGTTTTAATTTAGGGTTTGTAAAAAGCGTGTCTGTATCCGTATACTCAACCAAATCCCCCATATACATAAACGCCGTATAATCTGAAACACGTGCTGCTTGTTGCATATTATGCGTAACAATCAGAATGGTAAACTCTTTTTTCAACTCAAAGATCAACTCTTCTACAGCCAGTGTCGAAATTGGATCGAGTGCCGAGGTTGGTTCATCCAGCAACAAAACCTCAGGCTTAATTGCAATCGCTCTTGCAATACACAAACGCTGTTGCTGACCCCCTGATAAACTCAGTGCATTTTCGTCCAAACGGTCTTTTACCTCATCCCAAAGATTTGCACCTCGTAGCGCCCATTCAACGGTCTCATTTAAAAGCTGTTTATTTTTGATGTTTTGCAGTCTCAGCCCGTAACAAACATTTTCAAAAATACTTTTAGGAAAGGGGTTTGGCTTCTGAAACACCATGCCTACGCGACGACGTAATGCCGAGACATCCATGGTCTTTAAGTATACATCTTCATCATCCAATAAAATTGTACCCTCAACACTCACAGAGTCAATCAGATCATTCATCCGATTAAAACAGCGTAGCAAGGTCGATTTACCACACCCTGAAGGACCAATAAATGCCGTGACTCTATTTCTAGGTAACTTCATATTCACGCCAGTTAAGGCCTGCTTAGAACCATAATAGAGGTTCCAATCTTTAACTTCGATTGCAATATCTTCATTCTCTAAAGATAATTTATCTGATTCACTATTCATTGAAAAACTTGTTAATTCTGACATGAGTATTCCCTAACCTTAAATCTTGTGTAACTACTCAACGAGTAGTTAATATGTAGAGTAACTGCTCAGATGGCGTCTGAATAGTTACAATCTTGTAATTAATTTCCAAGTGACTTATAACGCTCTCTTAAGCGGTTTCGAATCATAATTGCACCCAAGTTAAGCGAGACAATAATCACCACGAGCAACAATGAAGTTGCATACACTAATGGTTGAGATGCTTCCACATTTGGACTTTGAAAACCCACATCATAAATATGAAAACCAAGATGCATAAATTTATTTTCTAAGTGAATAAAGGGGGCATTAAAATCAACCGGAAGTGCGGGTGCAAGCTTAACCACCCCCACCAACATTAAAGGCGCAACTTCACCAGCGGCTCGCGCAATAGCTAAAATAAGCCCCGTCATAATGGCAGGCGTTGCCATGGGCAAAACAATTCGAGTGATGGTTTCAAACTTTGTCGCACCCAGAGCTAACCCTCCTTCTCGTAACGAGCGGGGAATACGAGACAATCCTTCCTGAGTCGAAACAATCACCACCGGCAAGGTTAACAGCGCCATGGTTAGTGCAGCCCACAATAAACCGGGGGTTCCAAACACGGGATTAGGCGCGGCATAGCCATAAAACAGATCATCTATGGAGCCCCCCAAGACATACACAAAGAAACCCAGTCCAAAAATACCAAACACAATCGATGGAACCCCCGCTAAATTATTAATGGAAATTCGAACCAACCTCAAAACAAGCCCCTCTTTGGCGTATTCTGACATATAAATTGCCGCTAACACGCCCATTGGGGTCACTAAAATGGTCATCAATAGCACCATCGTGACAGTACCCACAATGGCAGGAAACACCCCCCCCTCCGTATTGGCTTCACGCGGGTCTTCCGTCAGAAAGTTTCCAATGGAACCAAAGAAAAACCCAACCTTTGAAATCAAAGACATGTTGTTTGGTTGCCAAAAACGTACCACTTGTTTTATTTTAACGGTAATTTTTTGATTACCCGCAATGGTTAACGTCACCTCCCCTAATGCGTCGGCTTCGTCATGCAATACTTGTATTGAAGCTTGAAGCTCAACAAATTCTTTGTTCAATACGGCTCTTTGTGATTCAAAACTGGATTGTGCTTGCGCATCATACGCATCCTTTGCTTCCAATTTTTTCTGATCTAAACGTAAGGCTTCAATTTTATAGTTAATTCCGCCCATCACCGTTTTTTCGATATGGTGAATTCTTTCATGCAAGGCATTACCTTCTTCAGCCAAATCTTTCAAAACCGATTGAACATCTGCCCCCGTTGCAATCGTCTCTCCATTAACCGTTAGAGATTCAAAATAGCCATAAACATTGCCCCACTGGTAACGCTCAATCACCGTAATGTTATCCGCAATTGTCACGGACTCTTCGTTCAAGTCTCTTGAATTAACCCACTTAAAGTCAATGCCATAAATGTCTCGGTTACCTGTTTTAATTAAATACTCAGGCACTTCATGCACAATAGTTGAATCGTTTTCATCTTTGACCAATTTCAACTTCGTTTTGTGTAGCTCTCCAACCACCTGTTCAATTTGACCATTTGGCAGAGTTACTTGATAGTCATAAACATCATGCGCCCAAAAATGCAACAACCCTTTATAAGCGATCATGGCCAACAAGCCAAAAACCAACACCACACTCACGCTTACAGCAGACGCACTAAACCAAATCCAATGCTCACCTTTATTAAACCAATTTCTCATCGCAATATTCCTTAAAGTGAACTGTATTTACGGCGCATGCGCTCACGCACAATTTCCGCTAACGTATTAAAGAAAAAGGTAAAAACAAACAATGCCAAACCAGATAAGAATAAAACACGGTAATGCGAGCTGTAAACCTCCGCCTCAGCCATTTCTACCGCCAAGTTCGCAGAAAGCGTTCGCATTCCTTCAAAGATATTCAGCTCCATCAACGGCGTATTACCCGATGCCATTAAGACAATCATCGTTTCACCCACGCCACGACCAAAACCAAGCATTATTGCAGAAAAAATGCCCGGACTTGCCGTTGGTAACACCACGCCCACCATCGTCTGCCAACTGCTGGCGCCTAATGCCAAGGAACCATTAATGAGATAGCGTGGCACATTATAAAGTGCGTCTTCTGCCACCGAAAAAATAGTGGGAATCAAAGCAAACCCCATCGCAAAACCAATCACCATCGCGTTACGCTGATCAAAATCAATGCCCGCAGAATAGGTTAACCAGTGGCGCATGTCCCCATTAAAGAAAGTATTTTCAAGCGGTTTGTCCATCGACATGGCAAAATACCCCAAGAAAAATACAACAGGAATCATCAATAAGGTTCGCTTGCCTTCAGGCACAAGCAAACGAATGGACTTTGGCAGCCTAGACCAAGAAAACCCAAAGAGCAAAATCCCCACAGGAACCACAATAAGAACTGCAAAAAACCCTGATAAATTCGCCTCCATCATCGGTGCGAGCCATAACCCTGCCAAAAACCCTAAAATAACCGTAGGCAACGCTTCAATCAATTCAATAGAAGGCTTAATCCATTGGCGCGTTTTCGTATCCATAAAGAACGCGGTATAAATCGCCGCCAAAATAGCGATTGGCACCGCAAACAACATAGAATAAATGGCCGCTTTAATCGTTCCAAACGTGAGAGGCATCATCGAAAGTTTGGGTTCAAAATCTGAACTGGCCGAAGAGGATTGCCAAGTATAGTCTGGCGCCTCATACCCTTCATACCAAACTTTCCCCCATAAGCTCTTAAAGGAAACATCGGCGTATTCATTTTCAACGTTGTAAGTCAATACCTTTCCAGACGTTGTCTCTAATAAAACCCCGTTTGCTCTCGGCATAATTGAAACAAAGGACAGACCTTTTTTGTCCACCTCAAAGCTGTCTAAATGCCTTTCTGACGTTGAGTGAAGCAGATCAAACTGCCCAGACTGATCAATAGTTGCAAAGCCTCTACGGGCATGTTCAATTGCAATCATAACAATCGGGCTGTTAGAAGACTTAAACGCACGAATTTTTTGCAGTTGAAATACATTGTCTTGATTACGAACAGGAAACCATTGATATACAAACCCTTGTTCTGTACCAATCATTAAGGAGTAATCACCCAATAAAAAGCGAATGGTTGAAATTGAGTCATTTTGAGAAAGCAAACTAACTTCTTGAATAAGCTCTGGGGACTCAATATCAGAAAGATCGTAATAATCAGTCTTTCCACGTTTTGAAATCAAGTACAAATTACGCATACTGCCATCTAAGAGCAGGTGTTCAACATCAATTTTTGAATCAATCACTCCCTCCCCTTCTTCAGACAACATAAGAGAGTCATCTAAAAATGAGGATTCTGCCGTATAATTTTTTACATGTATTTGATTGGATTCTTGTGTTTGATAAGCCACCACCAACGTTTCATCACTTAAACGAATCGCTAGTTTGGAAATTGCATCACTTGCCAGCTCAACAAGCTCTTCACCAAAGGGGTATTTAATTTCAGGCGAAATGGTTTTTACGTCATTCGGATAGGTCACCTTATAGCTATACTGTGCAATAAGAAAGGTTCCGTCAGACAAGCCAAAGGCCAATATACTTTGAGCTTCGTCCACGATAGAGAACGAACTAATCTCTGCACCATTCAAAGGCAGACTCTCTTCACTGCTTACAAGACCACTGTCTAAATTAAAGCCAATGAGCCTGCCACTCTTTGTAAAACGAATCGCGCCCTCTTTATATTCATCCATACCATAATAAAGCGTTTGATCTTGAGCTGATCCGGGGATCTTAAAGCTAGAGTGTTCTTCTACAGTCGCCGAAGTGAACAGAGGCACGACCACATACACCAAAAAAAACATAATCAGCAACACAGCCATAATGACCGAAATACCACCAAAACTAATGCCATAACGCGCAAATCGATCTTTAAAATTTCGAATTCGAATCCGACGGTCAAATTTTGGACCTTTTAAGACACGATCTAACTTTTGTTCAATATTTTTATCCACAATACTATCAACTCAGTAAGCCTTAGATTTTTCGAATTTTACAACTTAATTGCGCCTCTTATGTGACATAAACATTACAATTTACTTCGTACAAACACTGATGCACCAAATAAAAAATATATCGCACCATTTTCACCCAAGCAAAAGACTCGTATTTATTACACTGCTCTATGGATAAAAATCATTATTCCTAATGAATCAAACACTTAATCCGTTTTAAAAAAAACATTCGCTTTTTGGCATATTTCCCGCTACCATCAACGAGATAATTTTTAAATTTAACAATCCTAATCAAGGAAGAAGGAAAAAAAATGTCTCAAGCTATTTTCGATATTATTAAAGAAAATGATGTAACGTGGGCAGACCTACGTTTTACAGATACACACGGTAAAGAACAGCACGTCACCATCCCTGCATCCAGCATTGATGAAGACTTTTTTGTCGATGGTGAAACGTTTGATGGTTCTTCTATCGCAGGCTGGAAAGGCATTCATAACTCAGACATGATCCTCATGCCACAAACCGATGGCTTTGTACTTGATCCATTCACCAACGATCCAACCATTATCATTCGTTGCATGGTTGTAGACCCGTCAACCATGGAATCTTATGAAAAAGATCCTCGTGGTATTGCTAAAAAAGCAGAAGCCTACCTAAAATCAACAGGCATTGCCGACGCGGCTTTCTTTGGTCCAGAGCCTGAGTTTTTCATTTTTGATGATGTTCGCTGGGGATCAGATATGTCTGGTTCGTTTGTAAAAATTGATGCGGACGAAGCCTCTTGGAACTCAGCAAAAGTCTTTGAAAATGGTAACGTAGGCCACCGACCAGGTATTAAAGGCGGTTACTTTCCCGTGCCTCCTGTTGATCAATTGCATGAAGTACGTGCCGATATTTGCGCTATGGCAGAAGCAATGGGGCTAAAACTGGAAGCACATCATCACGAAGTCGCAACGGCTGGCCAATGTGAGCTTGCGGTACAAGGTAACACGCTAACGGCAAAAGCCGATGAAGTTCAAATTCTTAAATACGCCGTACACAACACCGTACACGCACTTGGTAAAACGGCAACCTTTATGCCTAAACCAATCGTTGGTGATAACGGTAACGGAATGCACATCAACCAATCGTTAGCCAAAGACGGTAAAAACATCTTTGCGGGTGACGTTTACGCAGGCCTTTCTCAAGAAGCACTCTGGTACATTGGTGGCTTAATGAAACATGCCCGTGCACTTAACGCATTCACCAACCCAGGAACAAACTCTTACAAGCGTCTTGTCCCAGGATTTGAAGCACCTATCTTATTAGCATACTCTGGCTCTAACCGTTCAGCATCCATTCGTATCCCGTATGCACCGTCAGAACGTTCACGTCGTGTTGAGCTACGCTTCCCTGATCCAACAGCTAACCCATACCTAGCGTTCTCTGCTTCATTAATGGCTGGTCTGGATGGAATCATCAATAAAATTGACCCAGGCGCCCCTTCTGAAAAAGATCTATATGACCTTTCACCAGAAGAAGAAGCAACTTACGACACCGTATGTGCCTCACTTGAAGAAGCACTTGACGCACTCAGTGCCGATCGTGACTTCCTAAAAATTGGCGGCGTATTTACCGATGAAACCATCGATTCTTACATTGATCTAAAAATGGAGCACGTCACACAACTGCGTGCCACAACGCATCCAATCGAGTTTGAACTGTACTACTCGGCTTAATCAGTAATAAATCTCTGCTGAGATTAAATTAGCCAAAAAAAACCCATCTCTATTGATGGGTTTTTTTATGCCTTTCAATTTATCACACCAAACGTCTAAATAATTTTTACCCCCCCCTATCTCCCACGTATCTGGATAATGTTCACGTCTAATAAAAGTTAATGCTCTAGCGGAGAATTATTCAAAACATTTTTTCTATAGCTTTGGTACAGTTGATTCGCTCCAGCTCCCCCTTCTGGGGTCATGTATTCTGGAATACTAAAGGCAATGTTTTTTTGAGTATATTGATGGGCAATTCTCAGTTGCTGAATCACCCTGTCTAGTGGTGCTGAAACAGCCTTAAAGGGCTTGTTATTAATCGGAAAACCAGACACCTGAGTAAATATCTCAATAATGCCTTGCAGCTCTGTTTCTGTATTTATTGCCGCAGTCTGCAACGCCTCAAAATAACTCGGTAGATTGTCTAATTGCAATTTATTCACGCCAATACCATCCTGAAACAGTACAAGATCAATGTCAGCTGAGACTAATAATGCTTGCCAAAAACGCTGAAACTCTTGGGGAGTTAAAGCCGCATTCGAAAAACCTGATAACGCTATTTTTTTACTTGGCGTTAAAGCACGCAAGTGCTGTGTAAGGCGATTTAAGTAGCGAAATAAAATCTGTTGCTTATCTAAGCTCTGCCAATTTATATCATCAATCTCTTCTGAAATATACCACCCCTGAAATGATGCGTGCTGAATAGCCAGAGGCAGTATCTCTTTAGCCGCTAAAAAAGACTGTTTATAAAAACCGTTAAAGTGTGATTGAAGTTTGCTTGGTTGGTTTTGAACTTTATCCCAATATTCAGTATTGTAGGCCAACCCAATCAACACCTTTATTTGATGCTCATCGGCAAGCTTAAGAATGGTTTGTAACGCTGGACTCGATGAATTTTGATAAGATTTTGAACGATAAAATGCCATCTCATCCAGCACCGACCATTGAACAACAACTTGTGACAATTGAAGTTTTTTAAAGTGACTAAACAATTCTCGCCACTCACGCTCTGTCCATTGATTATGATGGGAAAGTAACTGAATAAACGTTCCTTGCAAAGCAGGAGGTGAGGCATTTTTGTCTAATGCCATACTTGCAGTGGTTTTACCAAGTAAACTAACGCTTATAATAAAAAATAAAATAATTTCTTTTCTTAAAAACCATCTAAAAACATTAATAATTTAATACTCCTGTTACCGTCCACCCTGCATAATCGTTTTCAATATTACTTTTATATTGAAGTCGCAGCTCAGCAGAGGACGTATCTGCTTGATATTGACTACCACCAAATAAAGCCTGCACAGAGACACCAGCCCCTGCTTCGGTATAGGAGCCATTATACCTATCTGGCTCTTGATAAGAGCCATTCGCAACAAAGTGCGGCGAAACGAAGAGGTTAGAACCCACTCGAATTTTTTTCCCAACCCCAGCTTCCCAAGAAAAACTTCGACCACGATCCTTACCGCTAAAAAAGGTTAAATCGCCGTAAATAGAAAGGTAGTAGTGGCTTGAAGTACTTTTGTCTGTATCAAATGTTTTATACCAAGAATACTGAGACCGTGCAAGCCAATCATCAATCGAACTCTCCCCCATTTCAAATAATTTTTCAATGCCTAGGAACAATCCATGCTCTTTAAAAGGTTTATAGCGAAAACCAACTCCGCCCTGTAATGAGTCATCTTCTACTTGCAGTGTTTGCGCTTGAGTATTCCATAATAAGCGAGCAAACAGTTGCAATACCCGACCATCACGATACCCAATTTTATGTGGCTGGTAGGTCACATTAATACCCCCTTGAGAAGGCGTTGCACTGTTTCCAAAAGAAGGCGCCACGCCAGTTTTATGATTATCATCATTGGAACGGTACATTTGATAAAATGAAAACCGATAATGGTTTGTCAGTTTACTCACTTCACTTTTCATCATTTCTATTTTTTGCTTCGCCTCTTTTTGTTGTTGCTTTGTAAGGCCTTTGTCAATTTGTGACGATTGCTGATCAATTCCTTTATTAAACCACGCAACAGCCGCATCATTATTCTGGTTTAAACTTTCTGCGTATCCCAGATTTTGATAGAGATTTGGAAAATTAGGCTCCCGTTCCACAATCGTTTGAAACAACTTAATGGCAGGATCATAACGTTTTTCCGCCATATAAAGATACCCTAAAGAAGCGGCATATTGACTGTTATTAGGTTGATTCAAATTCGCACGCTCTAAATAATGCTCGGTTTTTTTAAGGTCGCCTAATTTACTGTAGAAAAGACCCAATTGATACTGCTGCTCTGGGGTGGAGCTTAAAGCCTCCGCGTTTAACAAAGCATCAACCGCAGATTGATATTGCGCTTGCTCCGCATAAACTAATGCCAACTGGTTAAAGTAATTCAGCTTTAACGCTGCATTTAAAGTCGCTACGTCTATTCCCACAAGTGTTTTCCGTGCCTGATTAACATCTCCCGTTAAACGATAAAGGTTCCCAACATTCAATCGAGCTTCCACGTCATCTTGATAGTCTAACGATTTTAAAAAGGCATTAAGCGCATCATTATATTCACCCACACTCACATGAAACTGCCCCAATTGACGATACAATATACCAAGCTCAATACTGGTTAATTGCTGAGGGTTCGAAAGTGCCTTATGAATGTATTTTTCCGCTTCAACATGCTCTCCCAACTGTTTGTAGGTAAATGCCGTATATAAAAAGATTCGTGAGTTATGCTCTATTTTTGAAACCATTTGAAACTGCTCAAGCGCCAAGTTCCAGCGTTGCTGTTGATAAAGCGACAAACCAAATGCCCGATGTGCATAAGCCAAACGGCTTTTAACCCTTGGATTGGAATCAATCTCTAAGACCTTATCAAGCCATTTTATAGCTGTCTCGTAATTATGTTGTGCTTGTGCAATATCTGCTAACGCCCACATAGACGTAATACTGGATGAGTCCAGATCAAAAGCCGCTTGATAATGCATTGCTGCACGGCTCCAATTTTGTTCCTGTTTATCCAAATAACCCAAGACCATACGAACGTCATATTTTTGAGCGTTACTTTGTGCTAAATGCATCGCTTCTGAAAATTCAATTTTCGCTTGATCAACATTCTTTATATGAAAATTAGCATACCCTAACCTCATTCTTAAGACATAGTCATTCTGTTTATCCTCACGGCTTAAGAGCAAGGTTTGATAAGCTTGAATTGCCTGAAAATACTGCTTTTCTTGATACAGCGCATTCGCCAATAATTCACGGTCTTGCGCCCTTTTTTGATGCTTCAAGGCTTTACGAATCCACTGTATCGCCACGCCATATTTTTTTTGTTGATAAGCCATATTTGCAACTTCACGTATCGCCCATAAATCACCCGATTGAAACGATGAGGCAGAGATAAAATACTCTTCAGCCTTTTTCCAATTTTTAGATGTCTTAGCAAGCAATCCCAACTGCATTAATGCTTTAAATTTACTCGACTTTTTAGACGCCTGTTGATACGCATTACGGTAAGTAGAAATCGCTTGTTGCTCTCGTTGTAGGGCAGTATAAATACCCCCTAGACGATAATAATATTTAAAATCTTTTGAATATTTCAGTAAGTTGTCATAAGCCTGTAATGCTTGAGAGTACTGCTTTTGAGCAATTAATTGATCTATACGCATATTAATAAAAAACTGACGCTCTTCCGAGCTGGCCTCGGTGTGAGTCGAAAGGCGCTCTAAGGTACGAAGCAACGCCTTATTTTTCTTTACACGCTGATAAGCGTAAGCCTGATATTTTAACGCGGTGTAATGCGCTGGTTGCTTCTCCAAAACTTGCGTGGTCGCTGAAATTACCTGTGAATATTGACCCGACTGATGCAAAATCACAATATAACGAATCGGAGCAGCTTGGTCATCGGGATAAGCACTCAAATAGTGTTCCATTTTTTTAATCGCATGCGCATATTTTTTTTGCGCCAGAAGCAGGTCAATCAAGCTGTTTAACGCAAACTTTCGCTCTTCTGCTGTTGCCTTTTCATGCACTTCCAGTTTTTCAAACAACGGTATCGCCTTATCGAGCAAAGTAAGATGCTGGTAAGAATAAGCCTGATACTTCAACGCTTCATAATGTTCAGGTTGTTGTTTAAGCAACTGATTTGTTACACGAATAACCGACTCATATTTTTTTTGCTGATAAAGTACCGTAATATAACGCAACCGCACCACACCGTCTTGAGGGTGCGCGGCTAAATGGCGCTTGAATTGCTCTATCGCAAGATCGTATTTTTTTTGAGCCAAAAACAGGACACTTAACGCATTAAACACCCTTTTTTTATCCTCTGGTGTGGCCAAAGGATGTGCTTTCATTTGATTTAAACGTTCTCTTGCTAACTCAAAACGTTTAAGGTATTGATAGGAATAAGCCTGATATTTTAATGCTTCATAATCATTTTCCCGCTGTTTAAGCAGTCGATTCGTTGCCTCAATCACTGACGGATATTTTTTTAATTGATAAAGCACCGTAATATAACTCAGCTGAACATCCGCATCGTTCGGATTAAGCTTTAAATACTGCTCAAACTCTTTAGCCGCTTCAGAAAATCGCTTTGACTGAATCAACCGATAAGCACGATCCAAACGGGGGTAACTACGAAAATATCTAATTTGCTGTTGCAACCAATTGCCTTCCGAAACCTCTGTTTTATTCTCTTCGACAGAGATTGGCTCTGAAGCATAACTTGGATGATTAAACAAACCGTATAAAGATAAAAAGGCAATCAAACCAAAAGAAAGCCATCTTGATTTACTGCTCGGCATTAAGTATTTAAAATTTATTTGATTCATACAGTCTAACTTACTTGTGGTTTTATCATATTTTTAATGCTTGGCTCAGGGGAAGCGTGAGAAACTGCCGCTAGCTCAGACTCCGTAGGATAATGATGATCCGTTTTATCCCACGCAATGCTCTTGCCAGTCACTAAATACTTTACATAGAGTTTAATGGCTCGACAGGTTGCTAAAAAATTAATGACATTCCCCCAAATCATACGCGGGAAAGAAAGAAATGCTTGTTGCCATCCATACAGGCGCTGTACACAAAAAGCACGTAATACAATTCGAGTAATTAAAAAAACAATATTAATTAAAATTAAATACCAGAGCCAACTGCCTTTCTCTAAAATTGCTGGAAAATGGTAGGCATCTGGATTAATCGAGGTAAATATCCAAAGACCAACAATCGTAAACACAATCAAATAAGCCAATACATTCGCCAAGTTCGTAATTAACGCTTTACGATCACGAAACAGCATATATTTAGTACTTACTCCCCCCTTCCAGCCAAGGTTTGCCCACCCTTGAAACACAATACCAATCACCCAACGTGATTTTTGTTTAACCGCCGCACCAAATTTTGCGGGGAAATATTCACGAATACAGACATACTCATCAATCACTTTTTGTTTCGGCTTTCCTGTCCAAAAACATTTAATCGTAACCTCACGCTTCATTGAAAACTTAACAAAAATTTGCTTAAAGCCATGTTCTTTTAAACGAAAGCCAAAATCATAATCCTCTGTTAACGAATTCAGACTAAACACTTGGTTTTCATTTGTGTCCCCAACACAATCAATGGCACGGCGACTGAATGCACACCCTGTTCCTGCGGCGGGAATACTTCGATTAAGATGCTCTCTGACCACAATGTCCTTATAGTGACCTTGTGCAAACTCATCAATATAATGGCCGCCCGTAAACTGATACCAAGGTGTTTTTAACGACAACACAGGCAACTGAATCATATCTTTTCGTGGTATAAGATAATTAAAAATTCGATAGCATAATGGGTGAATGACGTCTTCACAGTCTTGCATCACAAAAATATTGAAATGAAGATTGTTCTCTTTTTCAAACTGTCGAATGCCTAAATTAATCCAATTCAGACAATCCGCTTTATTTGTGGGCCCATCATGCGGGCAAACAATACAGTGTACATTTTTATGTTTTGCACTGATTTTAGCCACCTCTTCTTGTGTGGCCACATCATTTGGATAAGCCCCAATAAAAAGATAATAGTTATCATAGTCCAACGTTTTAATGGTATTTTCCAACATCGGCCGAATCACCGCCGATTCATCCCACGCAGGAAGATAAACCGCAATCGGCTGCTCTGGCTTGCTTCTCAAATCTTTTTCACTCAAAGGCGTATGCTTAGGCAAAACAAACCAGCGCCGATAAAAACTCCGTATAATAAAATACAAATCAATGAACAGATCATCTAACCCACTGATAATAAAAATCACACTCACTACAATGAGCAAAATTTTCATTGCTACAAGCAAATAGGCAATAAAATCGCTGTATTCCAACATGGCACAGTACCTTTTTTAAGGATTAAACTCTTCTGATGGCGCTAACAAATCACCGCCTTTTTGTTGGAACCAGCGCTGAATCACCTTAACAATTCGCTCTGAAGCATGACCGTCTCCATAAGGGTTATTGCCATTTCTCATCGCTTGATAAGCCGTAGAATCATTCAATAACAGACTGGCTTCTTGGACAATTTTGTCCTGATCCGTTCCGACAACTTTAGCCATTCCTGCTTGAAAAGCCTCTGGACGTTCGGTTAGTTCCCGTAACACTAAAGCAGGTATTTTTAAAGCAGGCGCTTCTTCTTGAATACCACCTGAGTCCGTTAAAATTAAATAAGATTTTTTCATCAAATTAATACAGGTTAAATAATCAATGGGATCTGTTAAATAAATACGCGGAACATTTCCAAGTAATCGCATCACAGGTTCATGCACATTCGGGTTCATGTGAACAGGGTAAACAACGATAAGATCAGGGAATGCAGAAACGAGCTCTTTAAGTGCCGCACATGTATTTTCTAACGGCTCTCCCCAAGATTCGCGACGGTGAGAGGTAACAAAAAGAATACGATTTCCGTCATCAAAAGGAATGTTTTCAAGGGGAGTGTTTTTAAATTCAAACGGTCTTTTAAGTTGAGTGGACAGCGCATCGACAACCGTATTCCCAGTAGTCACAACACTTTCTTTAGCAATTCCTTCATTTAAAAGCTTCTCTTTCGCCAACGCTGTCGGAGCAAAATGAATGTCCGCTAACACCGAAGCCAACTGTCGATTAACCTCTTCTGGAAAAGGACTGTATTTATTATGGCTACGCAAACCGGCCTCAACATGTCCAATCGGTATTTTTTTATAAAAACCCGCTAAGGATGCGGCCACAACCGTTGTCGTATCACCCTGAACAAGCAGTAAATCAGGCTGTAAATCGTCCAACGTTTTACTCATCTCCTGTAAAACAAGACTGGTTAAATCCGTTAAATTCTGATTTGGCCGCATCACAGAAAGATCAACATCTGGCACAATATCAAACAAGGTAAACACCTGATCCAACATTTGCCTGTGCTGCGCTGTGGAAATAACAAGGGTTTCAAATAAATCGGGATATTTCTTGAGTGCATGAACAATTGGCGCCATTTTTATCGCCTCTGGACGCGTACCAATTACAACCGCAATACGTTGAACTTTCATGGGCTATTCTCCTTTTACATTGTTCAAATAGATTTCCAAATTTCTACTTAACCGAGTTTTTAACAATCATGCTTACTCGTTTAAATAAAAATTTAGAAATTACTTGTATCCCCCCCTCCTAATACGCAATAAGAGCATAATCATTACATTTAAACCATAAAATCCCCTGCGAGGAGGAACTCACATTAAAAATAAATTCAAAAAAGGGAGGGGGGGAGGAAATAATGAATTAAAGCTTTACAAATTTAACCCTGTAAAGCTTTAATAAACATTAATGCCTTTAATTATTGAGGCGTCAACATCTCTTCAGGGGTTAATAGGTCTTTACCAACAACCCACTCATACCCTAATCCATTAATGCCTTCAACCAGTTTGTTTAAATCTTCCAAAGCTGGAACATCAAAACCAGGCTCTAACCAAAATGGATGAAAGTAGAAAGAAGCAAAACCATCACGTACAACTTGTGCATATTTTGCATTTTCATACAGTTCATCCCACAACACTTCTCCTGCACCAATGTCAAAAACAAAGTTTCCAAGATTTTCTGGTAACACTTTTTGGCCATAATGATCCTTTTCAATAATGAACGGGAAAAATTGCCCCGTACCAAAATCGCGTTCTGGATCATTCACATCAAGATTTAACTGTGGATTTGTTGAGGTGTAATAGAACGAACGTTCATAACGTGCTTTTCCTGCACCTAATGCCGCATAACTATTCGGCGACCCGTGATAATGCGGGGTTTCCCAAACGTAAGGAGAAATACCGACACTGGCAAACACATTTAAACCCGTCTGAATACGATCCGCCGCCCAAGCAACCGAATCTTCCGCAACAGGTTTATTATTAACAATATCCCAAAATTCATAATCGTCTGCCGTGACGCCTGACGTTGGGTTATGCATGTCGCTATATTGATGCGTAAGACCGTGCATTAAGACATGACCGCCTCGTGCTTCGGCATAACGTAATGAATCAATAAGGTTTGGTGCGTCAGAAATGGGAATCTCTTCCGCAACGCCGCCATTATAGATACCGTTTGGATCTTTATAAATGGGCACCACCGCCATGGTAAATGGAATCTGCTGCGTGCTCAGATAGTCACTTAACTGATTTAATGCCACAGAACTGGTTTTAGAACTAATGTCTTCAAAACGAATCATGGCACGATGATTTTCTTCATGCGGAATATTCAAAATCTCATGAAGCATGTCACTAAAGACCACATAACGATCTCTAGGCCCAATAAACGAGAAAGGAATGTCCGCAACATACCAGAAATTAGCCGAATTGGTAATGTAAGGCGCACGCTCATTGGTCGCACTGTTTACAATTTCAACCAATGCTGTCGCCTTCGTCACATCCGCAATTTCAATCAAACCAATATCAGGATCCGCTGAAACCGCTTGCGTTACCGCATCGTAAGCATAAAACTTTTTAAACGCGAGGTCTTTATACATCACGGTATCAAAGAAACCTGGTGCCAAGTTGGTTGGCGACGGCGGTGAATTAAATCCAGCAGAAGAGATTAAATTAATACCAAATTTTTCGCTAAAGCCATAGGTGGTATTCCAAGCCAAATCCCATAAATTGTACTTAAACCAAACAACCGTTGTATCGGTCGTGGAAATATCTGAAAGAAAACTCTCAGAAGAAGGGTTGTTGTAATAACTCCCTAGATAAAACAGCGCGTCATAAGAGTCCACCTCACCTGCGGCATACTCTGCAACACGTTTCATTTCAACATCCATTGAAAAATGTCCTAACAGGTTTTTAAGCATAATAGCTTGAGACAAGCCCAATTTTTGCATTGGAACACCCACTGGCGCATCATACAAAATCAAGGCACGCTGCTGAACGACAGGAGGCTCTACAATAATAGGATCTCCGCCATGTCCAACAACACATTGCTTAAATCCTTCACCAGAGTGTTTTTTCTCACAATGCTCTTGAACACTGTTTTCATTGTCATGCGGTTCCAAAGGTTCCACATAGCCGTGCTCTTTTTTACACTGCATTAACGCGTGACCAGAATGCTTTTTCTCACAATGCTCTTGCACCGTACTTTCACTGTCATGCTCTAGATCCGTGTGCTCTTTTATGCATTGCTTACGACGTTCTCCTGAATGTTCTTTTTTACAGTGTTTTTTATATTTTTTCTTATCGTGTTTATGATCGTCATTATGTTCATGATCATCGTTATCTTTATGCGCTTCCATGCACTGCTTACGACTGTCACCGTCATGCTTCTTTTTGCAATGCTTTTTATATTTTTTCTTATCGTGTTTATCATCATCGCTGTGTTCATGATCATCGTCATCTTTATGCGCTTCCATGCACTGCTTACGACTGTCACCGTCATGCTTCTTTTTGCAATGCTTTTTATGCTTTTTCTTGTCATCTTTATAATCATCGCTATGATCATCGTCATCGTGCCTATGATCGTCATCATCATGTTTGCGACCCTCGTCACCATGCTTTCCATTAAAGTACATAGAAGTACCATGGTGCTTTTCCAAATCGAGCTGTTCACCATAACCTGATGCATTCGCATTACTTACCATATAAGGCATTACAAACATAATGAGACTGGCAAACAATACAAGCCGAACATCAATAAGTTCATATACAGAATGGAGTTTATTTTTTATTGTATCCATTTTTTAATTCCTAGCAGTTTGTTTAAAAAACAACATTAATTTAAAGAGCTTAAAACGATTTAACCTATCAAAAAAGTAACGACTCAACGAGTAGTCAATAGGTAAAGTAACTGCTTAGATGGCACCTGAAAATGGTCAAATTAAGGTGAAGAATGTGAATTTACAAGTGTAAATAATCATTTTTCAACACCAAGTTGTCCTTTTTCAGAGGCTAGCTGAGTCGTTACAAAAAAATTTAAATCCCCCCAAGACCAAGTAAGCTTTATCAAAAATTCCACACGAACAAAATATTCAATCAAAAGCCTCCTTATTAGAGCAAAAACGCATGTCATACGCAATACCCCTATTGCCATAAGAGTATTTTGTTGGCATAAAACTTGAAGGGCATCAACTACTTGTCATAAAAAATATTTTTTTAATTCTAGCTTTTCCGATAACATTTCTTAAAATAGCCTCTAAACAACGCCTTTAGATACGTTAAAATGTTTAACCTGTCTATCTAACTTCCTAAGGAAACACATAACAATGGTTGAACTTTATGAAAAACTAGGGCTCTTTTATCTCGGTACTGACATTGATAAAAGTACTCAGGAAGCAACCGATGCGCTAACGCTCTTAAAAAATAAAAACTTCACCACCCATGCCGCCATTATAGGCATGACAGGAAGCGGCAAAACGGGACTGGGCATTGGTTTAATTGAAGAAGCTGCGATTGATAACATTCCTGCCATCGTCATTGATCCGAAAGGCGATATGGGTAATCTATGCCTCACCGATCCGACTTTTTCAGCCAAACACTTTGAACCTTGGGTTACCGATGAAGCACAGGCCAAAGAAATAAACCCTGCGGAATACGCGCTCAAAATTGCGAACATGTGGAAATCAGGCATCGAAAGCTCCCATCAAAATTCTCAACGTGTCAAAACGCTTACACAAGTCAACAAAACCATCTACACACCTGGTAGCAGCGCGGGCGTAAGCATTAACATTTTAAGTTCACTTGATGCCCCCCCACCTGAAATATTAAATGATTCCGATTCGTTTGCTTCCTATATAAAAACCACAGTGAGCAGTTTATTGGCGTTGGTGAGCATAGAAGCCGACCCTCTCGAATCAAAAGAGTACATTTTACTTGTCCAAATTATTACCCATGCTTGGCTCCACAATGCACCCCTTAATTTAGAAGCCTTAATTGGTCAAATTATTAGCCCCCCCTTTAAAAAAATAGGTATTTTGCCACTTGATGCATTTTACCCACAAGCAGAACGCTTTAAATTTGCCACCAAATTTAATGCCATTATTGCCTCGCCAACCTTTTCGGCATGGTTACAAGGCGACGACCTTGATATACAAAAACTTTTGTACGATGAAAATGGCAAAGCCAAAATAGCCATTTTTTCAATCTCGCACTTAAGCGATGATGAACGCATGTTTTTTGTAACGTTGCTCTTAAACAAATACATTGCATGGATGCGTCGTCAAAGTGGCACCTCGGCACTCAAAACCATCCTTTATATGGATGAAATTTACGGATTTTTCCCCCCCATTAAAAACCCACCCAGCAAAGAGCCCATGTTGCTAATGCTCAAACAAGCGCGAGCCTTTGGGGTTGGGGTTATTTTAAGCACACAAAATCCTGTTGACTTAGATTACAAAGGACTGTCAAACATTGGAACGTGGTTTATAGGGCGATTGCAAACCACACAAGACATTGACCGAGTGATTGATGGACTGGGTGGAAAAGTCGGGTCAAACTATACTAAAAAAGAGATCAAAACCTTATTAGCCAATTTAAAAAAGCGTACCTTTTTTTTAAAAAGTGCGCACCTTGATGACATTCGTTTATTCAGTACACGCTGGGCACTTAGCTACTTAAAAGGCCCCTTAAAACGAGATGAAATCAGTCGTTTAATGCAAGACCAAAAAGCACAGTCGACCTCAAAACCCATAAAACAACCTCGTGCCGACAGCTCAAATCAAAGTGGCTTTGAACATTATTCAGGGTTAGACAACAGCATTCCTCAATATTTCACCCCTAACCTTACCGAAAACACCCACTACCGCGCCAATATGATGGCGCATACTACGCTGCATTTTTTCAACCAAACCCGAGGGATTGATATACAAGAGGCGCATTACTTTAGCCTGCCATTAAACGCTAAAGACCCAAAAACGGATTGGGATCAAGCCCACACCAGCAACGAGCCAACAGACACCCCTTCGTTTAACCAGTTCCCAACACAGCCCCCTGCGAATGTAAAATACGCCCCTCTTTCGGCGCATATTAAGCACGATAAACAGCTCAAAAAAACCAGCAGCGCACTCAAAAATTGGTTGTATCACGAACGTAAACTGACGCTCTATCGCTCTCGTAGTCCCAAGCTCGAATCCAAACCCTATGAAACCCTTGCCGACTTTAAAGTCTCGCTCAACGATGTACTCAACGACAAAAAAGAACTCGAAATACAAAAACTGCAAACGCGTTACGGAAAAAAAGAAAACACCCTTCTCAAACGACTTACTCGCGCTCAAGAGCGTGTTGAAAAAGAAAAGTCAGATCAAAAAGGATCAATGATCAATACGGGCATTGCCCTATTAGGTGCACTGTTTGGACGCGCCTCCACCGCAAAGGCAAAACGAGTCATTAGCAAAAGCAGCCGAGTGTTCAAAGAGAGAGGCGATGTCAATCGTGCTGAAAATCGAGTGATTGAAGTACAAGAAGACCTCGAAAAACTGGCGTACGAATTTGAAGATAAAGTGGATGCCCTAGCCGAAAAATTTGATATTGAATCCATAACCATTGAAGAGTTTGCCATCAAGCTTCGCAAAACAGATATTGAAATCGAAAATATTGCCGTTGTTTGGACGACACAATGAAAACGGCAATAAAATCAAACCTAAGTCCATTACCCTAATCCCCAGATAGAAAATACGTTTATAGCGTAAACCCTTGCTGCGCCTAGCAAATTCAAAAAAGAACGCATCACCAATAAGGTGACTTTGTTTTTTTTGAATTCACTATGCACACCAATTGTTTGCACTCTAATTCGCATTTCTATCTGGGGATTAGGGCATTACCTTTTTAAAAAAAACATTGTTTTATCCAACTATTCGGTGTATAAAATAAGACATAGGAATTTTTTACACCCCTCAAGGGGGTACTGAAAAGAGCCCCCCCCCTACTTACTGGGTTTAGAAAATGTTAAAACAGCTGTTAATTGTGATTTTTGTACTCCAAGGCTTTGCATTTAATGCAATGGCGAGTACGAACATGTCTCAATTTAATCAAGCTGAACTCACTAAAATGCAAATCATGCACCAAACTGCGGATACTCAAACTGAGTCCTCCCACACAGGTTGCCTCTCTGAACAAAATCAGACTGCAAACAATTGTTGTTCAAATGCGGAAGGAAGTTGCCATAACTTGGTCTGCAACTCCATTCACGCAACGAATCTATTTGACAGCAAACAACCTCATACCTTTCACACGGCAACCCAGATTAGTGATGCCATTCCCCCGTTCAGCATCTCTGTTCCTGTCATTTCATTTCAACCTGAAACCCCTCCTCCTCTCGTTTAGAAAGCTCAAGCTTCATAAAAGAAGCTCGAAAACACGCCTCCATTATTTAACGACATCAAAAACA
>JAKISK010000084.1 GCA_021648625.1 Thiomicrorhabdus sp.
GTTCAAGATGGGGGTCGTTGAGTCTAAATTCGTGGGGGACAATGCCTTGGTCGTTGAGCAGTTTGGCGACGATGTCTGGCACGGTTTTTTGTTGAAAAATTCGGGCATTGGAGGTGAGGCTAAGGCGGTGGAGCTTGGGACGAATGTTGAGGGTGTAATACGCCCAACCCCCCGATACATTTTGGACTCCCATGCCTTCGACTATGCCGTGGAGGTAGCGAATTTGGGGGTCGTATTTGTGTTTTATTTCGATGGTTACGGCTTGGTCTAAGCAGTCATTAGGCTCAATATTGAGGTTACGACTGGCAATGATGGCGGAGGCTTGATCGCACGTAGATAGGGTTTCTGTCCATTCAAAAAAGGTGAGTCTTAGGCTGTTGGGCGCTTGACCTGACAGTTTTATGGAGAACTCTAAATCGTGTTTACTGCTCATTTTTCGGGCTCTCTGCTTTTATGTTGAAAATAGTGCGTATAGCTTATAATAACGTGGGGATTTTTGTTTGTTTTTTAAGGCTCCTATGGATGAGTTTTTTATTATTGTCCTAAAAAGGATGATACAACGTTGTGAAACTGAACATATATATCCCAAATCCCCAGATAGAAACACGAATTAGAGTGCAAATAATTGATGTGCATAGTGAATGTAAAAAAGACAATGTCACCTTATTGGTGATGCGTTCTTTTTTGGATTTGCTAGGTACGTCAAGGACTTGTGCTATAAACGTGTTTTCTATCTGGGGATTTGGGTATACACTGGAACAACGATTTTAAATATTCTCCTCCATATAAAAAATCTTATCTCTTCTCAAAAAATGAGAGCCTTCGTGATTTAAGGACGTCTTTTAAACGCTACAATGCCATTCCACACGCCACAGCCGAAGCCCATGCCCATTGAAAATTAAAGCCGCCTAAGTGCCCTGTTACATCCAAAACTTCGCCTATAAAAAATAGATTTTTTTGGGTTTTGCATTCAAAGGTTTTGGATGACACGGCATCGGTATCCACGCCGCCCAATGTGACCTCGGCTTTATCATAGCCTGCGGTGTTGGCGGGAAACAGTTGCCAGTGGGTGAGTTGTTTGGCATAGGCTTGCAGTGCTTCGTGGGTGATATTGGAGAGTACCGAATCCATTGGATAGGCTTCTAACCAAATTTGTGTAAACCGTTTTGGCCAAACTTGATTGAGCCATTTTGGTAAGGATTTTCCTGATTTTTTTAGCGCCAACAGTGCTTCAAATACCTGTGGCTCGGTGTATTCTGGCAAGGTATTTAATACAATGGGTTGCCCCTGTTGCCAGTAGTTGGAGGCTTGCAAAATGGCGGGGCCACTTAGGCCTTTGTGGGTAAACAACATGGCCTCGGTAAACGCATGTCCATTTACTTGCACGCTCACGGGCATCGACAACCCACTTAACTCTGAAAAACGTACCTGCCATTTATCACTGAACGTTAACGGCACCAACCCTGGTGAGGTTTTCACAATGTTTAAACCAAACTGTTTGGCAATGTCGTAACCTATGCCTGTGGCTTTGAGCTTGGGAAAAGAGAGTGCGCCCGTTGCAACCACCAGCTTTACCGCCTTAAAATTGCCTTGAGAGGTGTTTAAAAAATATTCCCCCCCCCTATATTGAACGGATTTAACCTGTGTATTGAGTTGAAACTGTACCCCAGCCCAATCGCACTCGGTGCGTAGGATTTGAATTAAGTCTGATGCGCGTTCGGCACAAAAATATTTCCCCCCCCCTCGTATTTCATAGGCCAATCCATGACGTTCGACCAACTCAACAAACGCCGTAGAAGGGTAACGAGACAGTGCGCTTTTGACAAAGTGAGGGTTTTGACAAATGAAATGTTCAGGCGTGACATTTACATTGGTAAAGTTGCATTTACCCCCGCCCGAAATACGAATTTTAGCGGCGGCTTTGGGCGCATGATCCAACACCAGCACGTTTAACCCCTGATAAGCCGCCGTGGCCGAACACATTAAACCCGATGCGCCCGCGCCCAAAATAATTACATCGTATACACCTTTCTCGGTATTTGGCGCGTTGGTGTTGGCATGTTTTGTCATATTGTTTTCCACTGGCATTGACGATGTTTTGCTTCATTTATGAGTACCGACAGCCCTTCCTGCACCGCCGTGGCTTCTCCTTCTACCCCCAGCTCAAAACTGCGTGAGCCGTCTGGGTGAATGCTGGGCAAGCTGAACAGCCTTAGCTGGGGAAAGTCTTGTTCAAACCGTTCCATAAACTCAATCCAATCGCCCTCATGCCCGTCGAGAATACGAATGCTTTGTTCAATGTGAATATGCTGGCGGTCTTCGAGGTGGTAATGCTCCAAAACCCACGCCATCATGGATTTGGCCATCATAGGAAACCCTGGCATAAAGTGGTGATTTTGAATGGAAAACCCTGGCACTCGATTGTAAGCGTTAGGAATAATATCTGCCCCTTTAGGGTATTCTGCCATGCGAATGCGCTGAGGGTAAGCCTGTTCACCAAACTGCGCTTCAATTTCTGCCACGGCTTGCGGGTGTCGCTCTAAAGGGAGGTTGAGTGCTTTTGCGGCACATTGACGTGTTCGGTCATCAGGCGTTGCGCCAATGCCACCAAAACAAAAAACGGTATCATCGGTTGCAAAACTCTGGGTTAAAAAGGCGGTTAGTCGCTTGGGCTCATCGCCCAAAACATTCACTTCACTCACTTTTAATCCTAGCGGTTTTAACAGCGATACGGCTTGCGATAGGTGTCTATCTTGACGTTTTCCTGATAAAATTTCATCGCCAATAATCACAAGGCGAATGATCGCTTTATTTTTCATAAAAATATGCCTAACAGGGCTTTAAAATGTTTATTATAGAAGGGTTTAGTAAGCTATACCGATTTATCCACAACAGCGTTTACCCTCTCCATTCACAAGAAACCAATAAAACAGCACGTTTAAAACTTAACATATAATGAAAACACAACTATGACAAAAAAAATCCCCCCCCCCCTTCCCACCGTACTGACCATTTCAGGTTCCGATTGCGCCGCAGGCGCGGGGTTGCAAGCCGATTTAAAAACCATTCATGCGCTGGGGGGTTACGCCTTAACCGTTGCCACCGCCATTACCGCACAAAACAGCCAAGGTGTGTCCACCATTCACGCACTGCCCGCACACATTGTACGCGCACAACTGCAAACGCTGCTGGCGGATTACAATGTTCAAGCCATTAAAATAGGTATGCTAGGCAGTTTAGAGACATTAGAGACGGTCATACAGTGCCTAAGAAACCTTCAATGCCACTCCTCAATAAATCCCCCCCCCCCTATTGTGCTGGACCCCGTTTTAATCAGTAGCAGTGGCAAACCCCTACTTGAACCCAGCGCGTTGCCCATTTTTATCAACAAATTATTGCCTCTGGCTACGCTCATTACCCCGAATATCGCCGAAATTAATGCGCTCCTAAACAAAGATGACAGTACCCTCTTTAAAGGAGAAGAGAAAGAAATGCCTCACATCGCGCAGGCGTTATTGACATTAAAGGTGAACGCGGCGGTTATTAAAGGCGGGCATAGCATAGAAACGCTTGCAACCGACTACTTAATCCAACCCAAGCTAGAATCTGGCGGTACCATTAATGCCTACAGCACCGAACGCCTTCAAACCCCAAATACCCACGGAACAGGCTGCACTTACGCCTCCGCCATTGCGACCGAACTGGCAAAAGGCGCGCCTTTAAATGAGGCGGTTAAACGGGCAAAAGAGTATCTCTATTCCGCACTGTTGCATGCAGAAAACGCACAGCCAAGTTATCAAGAATTATCGAATACGCTTAAAACAGATAGGGGGGGAAGAAAAGGAGGGTTAGGACATTTTCATTCATAACAACGCACCATTGTTATGTAAATTTCATCAAGCAAAAAACAAAAAAGGGTGAAATTGAACTTCACCCTTGATCAGAAATTAATAGAATTTTCTATTTTTGTAGCTTAGGGTTTTAAAGCCTTATCAGCTTCATCAACCTTTACAGCTTCTTCGACTTTAGCCCCCCTCTTCTGCCTTCATCTCTTCACCCTTTGCAGTGGGTGCTTCAACTTCTTCAGAGGCACCAATGGTTGTTATCCACGGAGCAATTGGCTCTAACCACGCTTGAAGCGTACCCTTTTGCCATAACACGGTACCTGTACCACCCAGCAATGCTAAGATAAGAAACCCTGTTTTCCAAGGTCGTTTTTTCTCCGCAAATGGGTCTTTCATTTCACGTTTTGCGCCTTCTGGAAGCTCAGCAACTTTGGTGAGTGATTTTCCGAATGGAATATTTAATTTCGCACGCGTATTAACCGCCCAACCATTGGCGTCCAATACTGGCGCAAGGTTTCGTTGTCTTAATTTTAACCATGCAAGCAACATGGATGCACCAGAAATTAATAAGATTATACCAATAATAACCAAAGGCATTTGCCACCAAGAAAGCGCCAAAAACCCTGATAATACAGCGGCCAATGCCGCGACCATTGCACCAACGGCTAACCCGATTGCGGCAAAAATTCCTGCAAACTTTCCAATATCAAATGCAGCGGCGGTTTTTTTGGCGTCCACCGCACCCGCTTTTGCATCAACGGCTTTATCACGAGAAGAAGCAAATTTTTCAATTTGAGCGCCAATCATTTTACCAACACGTTTGTAAGGCGCCCAAAACGCTTGGCGAATACTAATCGGTTGTTCAATAATTTTTACGATGGTTGCATCCCAATCCTTATTATCCCGATCATAAAAAACACCATTTCGTCCGACCATTAAATGATCCGAATCGCCATCGGTAAAAGCCGCCGCAATGGTCATTTTTTCATCCGAACCTGGGCGTGTGCATTCACAGTAAGCAATATACGCTTTACTAAGCAAAGCAAGCTTGCTGTGTTTGGCGATATCCGTCACATAAACACATAAATCACAGCTGCGACCATCAAGATAAAGTGTACCTGCCTGAAAAATTGCTTTTTTGGTCGGGCTGTAAAAATCCGCAAAAGAAACATAGTTGCGTAATAATGTTCCTAAATCTCGATGATAGCGTGTTAATTTATCCACGGATGCAATGGCATCGGATTCTTCTTTAAATTCATTGTCTTTCGCAATTAATTCTGTAATGCTTTTTTGAGCATTGCTATTGAGTATGGTTTCAATTTTTTCAAGCCCTAATGATTCGACTTCCTCACCCTTTTTATCTTTTTCCCACGCATTATAGGCGGCAAACTTTTGACTAATCGCTTGCCACTCTATCAAGTTTAAATGTGATTTATCCCCAAACAAAGGCGCAATAACGTCACGATTTAATTGATTGATTGCCTCTATCCAAGCAGGGTTAACGCCCTCTTTTAACGGCAGCGAATTACTCTCCTTAATGTGCGCAAGAGGAAGCTGAATCAGTTGCTCCATTGACGACTCTAAATCCATTTCTGCCAACGATTCATACTTAGATTGTGCTGGATTTAAAGGCGATGTAGCAGTGGGGTCAAATTGTGCAAGCTGGCTTCGGGTGAAATAATCGTCAACCTTTTTTTGAACTTTTTCAAACACATTGGCCGCCGCAACCGTATTATCACCAAAAGGCAAAATATTTTCAGCGTCTTTTTTAGCAATCGTCCACCAATCAGAAAATGCTTGAGAAGAGTCAAAAAACTGGTCTACTTTCTCTTGTGAAACACCCTCTTCACCACTTAAATCTTTTTCAGCGCCCATGCAATCAATAATATTTTGAATGGTCGATTTTAGCGTTTCATCTTCTGTCGCGGCAATCGAGACAATGCCATCGCCGTTAAACGTGGTTCCTTCAAAGATTTTTTCAGTGTTTGACGTGTCTTCTACCGTAACAAAGGTGGCATCTGCTTTTCCAAGATTGCTTAATATTTGTTTCGCGCTTTCAAAGAGGGCTTGCCCCTCTTCGGTAGACGTATTAATCGCAGATAGCGGAAGTTCTTTTGTCTTATTAAAGATATCACCTGGGTTATTTAAAACGGAAACAACCCATTGAACCGCTTCAATCACTTCAGGCGCACGAACATGCCCATCCTTATCGGAATCAATGATATCCAGTGTTTTTTCATCAAACTCAATCCCACGAGTAGGGCAACTTAAAGCCGCCCAAAGCTTTAAGTCAAGCTTACTCAGCGCAATTAAATCTTCTCCATCTTGCAGTTGTACTTGGTCAAAACCACCTAAGCGAAAAAAATTCCAGCTATGTGAACTCATAAAACATCCTTTTATTATTTTATTTTTATGATAATTACATTCATTTTACTTGGTGTTTATACTAACACCATTGCAAGTATCGTTTCCACATTAATAAAGAGGGAAATAGGGGGGGGGGAGAAGACTGGGGCATTTTTATTACCTTCTCGTTAACCTTTTTACTGCAACAATTATTTGCCAAATTAATATTGATGAAAGTACAGCAATAATTAAAGACCAAAATTCATTGCCTGGAAGCAGTATTGGCTTTAACGGAAAAATTGAACATGCGACTTCATCAAGAAAACTTAACGATTCAGAACAAACCTTTTTTACGCCCTCTTTGGGCAAAAATTTTGCTGTCAGAATAGCCAGAAAAACCAATAAAGCAAGGGGTTTCCAATAATTTTGACCAAAATTAGATACCCAATAATTAAGCCAGTACACAGCTCCATCAAACTCACAAACAGGAACGGATTGACGTTTTTTATTCATTTCAAAAGAAAAAAATTTATTTGCTTCAATGTGGTTTCCTACACTATCAAATGAATGTTTTATCAGTCGAAATGTTTCTCTGGGAGAATTTTCTAAAGGAACCGTCGCACCTAAAAAATTAGCAGGCTGAACAAAGTTTGCTTTTTCAATATCCAATCCTGTGTGAAAGTAAGCACCCCTAAAGGTTGAGAAATTTTTAAACGTAACATATTTAAAAACAGCGGCTGGAACAGTTTTTCTTGTTTTCCCAAAACAACAACCTTCAAAAGCTGCAAACTCTTCAAAAATACTTTTTCTGATTCTAAATCCTTTAAACTCAGATTTAAAAAAATCGGAGACTTTTTTAAAGTTCGTATTGTCTATTTTAAAAACCTTAACCTTAGAATTTTTGAATTCAAATTTCTCATGAAATTCAGAGTCTTTAATTTGAATTGAGCCGAACCCTTTAAAACCATTCAGCTTAAATGAGTCCTTAAAAATACACCGTTTAATATTTAAAATCTTAGGAGGTTGCCCTTCAAAAAAAGAGTCAAATGGCTTAAAAATCGTTAATTTTTTAAGCGTTAAACTCTTCTGAAATTCACAACCAATAAAAAGCTTTTTTACTTCATGCTTTTTAACAAAGGCTGAACGCTGTAGCTTTGGCCCGCCCTCTGATTCATGATATTTTTTGGGGCCATTAAAAATGACCGCTTTTTTAAAAATACAGTTTTGAAAGATATCATTATCAAATAATATATCGGCACCGCCATCTTTTTGAGAGCACCTAACCTTTACTTTTTTCTTGAAACAACACTCTATAAACAAGTTTGATTCTTTAAGTGTTCTAGAGGTAGGATCCCACTTCTCTCCAAACTGTTCGTCCAAAGAAAAATTAAATTTACAATGCCTAAATATAATTTTGTTAAAAAATCTAATAAAAACTATTAAATTATCGCTTGAGTCAATGGTTTTATTTTTAATTTCAACATCTCTGTCATCGAGTATTTCTAAAATTTTTTTGAATTTTAATGGATCTGAAAAAGGGTATTTTTTAAAAAGCTTAAATACGTTCTCCGAGACACCTATCTCACCCAAAATAATACGTCTAAACAAGTCTGTGTTCAACTGATTGAGTAACTTTTGCTCTGCTTCAGGCTGCCTTTCTATCGCCTCGTTAATGAATTCATTAAGTATTTCTGCAAATTTTTTTTGCTCATTTTCTGGAATGTTTTCAATCCCCTCTCTTGCATCATCTATCAAGCTCATCACAAAAACCTCACATTATTTTAGAAATACCAACCTCAAAACAAACTACTCCCCTGGTGCTTTATCTTCCCCGCTAAACACATCACTGTCGCCTTTTACGGTCTCAATAATGCCTTGCACGTGATCACCCGTGGTTTCCAGTTTTTCGACCGCTACTTCGCTAAAATCTAAAAACGAGGCGACCAGATCTCGGCTGCCAAACCAATCGAACATAATGGCAGCGGCTAATAATATAATCAGCCAAATGATTATGCTAATTTTGCTAAAGATGCCCATTGAATATTTCTCCTAATGGATATTTACCGTTGTTTAAAATTCTTCCCCCCCCCTCTTTATTTAATGGGGGGGAAGAATTTTTGATTTAGTTTAATGGCCGTATCATACC
Source organism: Thiomicrorhabdus sp. (assembly GCA_021648625.1). Lineage (GTDB taxonomy): Bacteria > Pseudomonadota > Gammaproteobacteria > Thiomicrospirales > Thiomicrospiraceae > Thiomicrorhabdus. Next base: position 8,338 of record JAKISK010000084.1, read on the forward strand.
TTATTTGTTTGTAATGATTGACCGTGCTTGCCGCTGCGCCATTGTCGAATGGCAAACCGAGCGGGATGGCTGGCGTGGTACAGTGACAGCGGTTGTACAGGGGCGGTTCCTTGAATGTCGGCTAATAAACTTTCGGCGGCTAAAAAGACGGACATTAACCCTCTTGGCCCATGCCCATTGGAGACGTACAGCCCGTGTTGATAACGCTGCTTGGGGTACTTATAAACCACATGGGTATGCGATTGTGAAAAGTACGATTGCGCCATCCATTCTGGATCGGGAACCGCGCCCACTATGGGAAGATGATCGGGCGTGGTGGGTCGAAAGGCGACGCGCCCTGTGAGCGATTCTGCCGTTGCCTTCGTCCAATTTGGCAGTGCGGAGTGCGCGGCATTGAGGTTGCTTTGATGCCCGGATAATGAAGTGAGTTCACTCATGTCGGGAGCTTCAAACGTTGCGCCCGATACGGCACCCCCCTCACAAGGCGAGGAGTAACCGCTGTGTGTTACGGGGTAATTAAGCGGTTGCGTTAACTGCTCAGACGTTAAGTGAGACACTTGCCCTTTAACAGGTCGAATGGGCAAACCGAGTTGTTGGTTTAAGGCTTGGTTTAAACTACCCGTTGCCACCACGACAATATTGGATTGCTCGCTATTTGTTTGTTCATTGGCATCCCGCGTTGTAACCTGCCATAGGGGGGTGGAATTTTTTTTCTCCCCCCCCTCTTTTTGCACAATACGCGTTACATTTTGATTGACCTTAACGGTAATATTGGGGTGTTGCAAACAGCGCTTAACCACCGAAGGCGGGTTTAACCAACCGCCATTTGGAAAAAATATGCCCGGTGCGGTTGCCTTGGTTCCCAGCTTTTTAGTGACCTCCGCTTGCGTGAGCCATTCGGCTAATTCGATGGGGACACCGCCTTGTTGCATCACCGTTTGCACCCGCTCTAAACTGGTTTGCGTGACCAGCATTTGCACCATGCCTTGCAACGATCCTTTCACTTCCTCTTGTGCGAGCCAAGGCGTTATACAGCGCAACATCGCTTCAAACCCTTGCAGATACCACTGGCTTCGTAGATTCCAGTCGGCCGTAATAAGCGGGTGTACCGTGCCGGCTAAATTGCCCGAGGCTTGCATGGCAACCTCGGGTTGAGACTCTAGCACTGTAACTTTCCAACCCGCGATTGCCAGTTGATGCGCCACGCTTGCGCCCGCCAAACCTGCGCCAACCACAATGGCGTTTCCGGTTGGCACGGGCAATGGCCGACTGAACCACGGCGCTTTAGAGCTGTAAGCGCGCTGTTGTTCCAGTTGCCCAAAACATATCTCTCGCTTTTTACCATAACCATTGGTTTTTTGCACTTGAAAGCCTGCGGCTTTTAATCCTCTGCGAACATCACCCGCCGCGGTAAAAGTAGCAAAG
>JAKISK010000085.1 GCA_021648625.1 Thiomicrorhabdus sp.
TTAATTATAGCAACTGTTTTAATGATGCCTTTATCCGTGGCTTTTGCGGGCGTTGTGGCGGTTACAAACCCTTCGGACAGTTATTCTGCAAAGGATGTGACCAATGCTTGGAAAGGAAAAACAACGGCTCAACTGGTTGAAAATGCAGCGGCTTCCGATGCGTTTTACAGTGAGGTTATTGGTAAGAGTGCCTCAAGCGTAGAAAAGAAAATTAAACGCAAAGTATTTTCTGGGCGTATGTCGCCTCCAAAAACGCTAAATTCCGATTCGGAAGTGATTAAGTACATCTCTTCTAACCCTGGTTCAATTGGGTATGTGAATGATGCCAGTGTTAATTCCTCTGTTAAGGTCATTAAATAACACCAATTTAACATTTTCTTCCCCCCCCCCCCTCTCTCTTTTTTTTAAGGGGTGTAGGGGGTTAAGGGTGCTTTGATTTGTTTACTTTTGTTCTTATCAAGTGGATAAATTTAAAAATCTTTATGCAGTTTGTATTCAAAGAGACCTTTGCACGAAAGGATACACGGATAAAAAAGGCTAAAATAACCCTGATTTTCGTTGAAAACCTTGCGAATAGCTGGCTATTCCCTGCGATTTTCGCCTCAATCAGGAAAATTTTATCATTTTTTTCTCTCGCGTTCCTCACGTGCAAAGGCCTCTCAAAAAATCATAAAAAGGAAGCAGGATGAAAAATTTGCGTCCATCGGCTAAGGTTGATGCTCAGGGTATTATCACTGAAGTGAATCAAGACTATTTAGATTTATTGGGCTATTCGCTTGATGAAATGCTAAATCAGCCCATTCAAAATTTTAGAACCAATGACTTTCCAATGCTGATACAAGAGGATTTAAAAGCGGTTTTAACACAGGGCTTGCCATACCATGGTTATGTGATTGAAAAAAACCATTCAGGTGCCGATGTTTATTTATCAATGACGCTCTTTCCACAGGGTTCTGCGGGAAATTATCAAGGCTATACCTCCGTTAATCGCTTACTTACCGCAGAAGAAACGAAGGCGGTTAAAACACGCTTTCAGCTACTTTCACAGGGTAAAGTAAAAGTGGTGGAAGGCACGTTTGCCTCCTCCTTTTTTATGTCAACAATTGGGCGTGTGTTTAAATTAAAATCACTTCCAATGATGATTGCTGCTGCCGTAATTACCTCCAGTTTGATTCTTTTAGTCGCCTTTATGAATGGGCAAGTACAAAAAAAAGAGGTATTAAAAAGCTCCATTGATGGCTACGCTAAAACGGTTGAAGCCGAATTAGAAGGGTTTATTGATAAAAATAAATTAATTGGTGAAACCAATTTAGTCGGACTAACGAAATCGGAGTTTGTTCGTAGCGCGGTGGAAGAGCTGGACATTGATACGCTGGTGGATGAATTTAATGGCATTAACGAGCATTATAAGAGTAATTCGGTCTTGCAAAATATTGCCATGCAAATTTTTGATGCCGAAGGGAACTCTATGTACCGCTCTTGGGTGAGTGAAGAAGAGCAGGATATTATTCCTGTGGCGCGAGTTTATATTAATGAGACGTTAAGTCGTGATAAATCGGGCTCCTTTTTTGTGTTAGAAAAAGAGGGGTTAACACTTAAGTCGGCCATTCCATTGCATTTTGAAGGCGAGGTGGTGGGCGTGGCAGAGATGAGTCAAGATTTTAGCTCTGTTAAAGAAGAAATTGAGTCATTATCAGGCTACTTTTTCACCATTGCGATTGCAGATAAATACCTTAAGCAAATTCCTGGTAGAGTGAGCGATGACTCCCCTTTGATTGGTCATGATGGGGGCTATCATCTTGATCAAAATACGTTGGTTAAAGAAAAATTAGATGCTTCCAAGTCGCTTAATATTTTAAAAAATGTCTCCATTAATTTGGTTATAAAAGAGGGCGTGATCTATCAAGATGGGTACATGCACATATCCAGACCCATATTAGATGTGAGAGGGGAAGCCATTGGTACGATGATTGTCAGTATTGCGGCACAAGAGTTTGAAACGTATCTGGATAAAAACTTAGCGGTGGTCGAAGGGACTTTTTATGGGGTGGCGGTTTCTACGATTGTAACCACCTTCACATTATTGTTATTGCTGTGGTTATTGTTGATTCGCCCGATTAAACGAATGGAAGAACAAATTACGGAAGCGGTGAATTCAAGCGATTTATTTAAACGTGCGGATGTGATTGGTCGTAATGAAATGGCGGATTTAGGTCGCGCTTATAATAAGCAGGTATCCCTATTTCAACAAGTCATGAATGACTCTTCAAATGCTTTAAGCCATATTGTACAGGGGGATTTAGCCACTCGAATCACGACCGATTATAAGGCCGATTTTTTGGTCATTAAAGACCAAATTAATACCACGATGGATGGATTGCAAAATACATTTGGACGTATTAATTCGGTCTTAACCGATTTACGAAAAGGCGAGTTTGGCAATGAACATCCAAATACGCTAAAGGGTGAGTATTATGAAATTGTAGAGTCCGCTAAAAATACCATGCATGATTTGTCTTCGGTCTTTAAGGATATTGATCGTGTGATGGTTCAAGCCTCTAAAGGCGATTTTACGCAACGAATTGATGTGACGGCCAGTGGGGATATTCAAGCGTTAATTACCATTATTAATACCTCTATGGATAACCTTGAGAAAGGTTTTGATGATATTGTTGAGGCGTCTCAACGTATTGCAGAGGGGGACTTTACGCACCAGATTTCGAACGCGTATGAATATAAAATTGATGAAGCCAAGCAGGCGATTAATAAAGCGGTGACAGATTTAAGAGAGGTTATTTCTACCGTTAAAGGGGTTGCTCTGGAGGTGCGTGATTCGGCACAGTCGGTTTCTTCTGGTACGGAACAGTTAAATGAGCGTACACGTGAACAGGCGACATCTTTGGAGCAAACGGCCTCCGCGATGGAGCAAACCTCCGCGCAAGTGGAAAGCAATTTGGAATCGACCAAAGTATCTCGAACGATTGCAGAAGGGCAGTCAACGATTTTGGTGGATGCCAATGCAACCATGCATGAAACACAAGATGCGATGCAAGGTATTAAAGAGGCTTCGGAGCAAATTAGCAGCATTACCAGTTTAATTGACAGTATTGCATTTCAAACCAATTTATTGGCTTTAAATGCGGCGGTGGAAGCGGCTAGAGCGGGCGAGCACGGGCGTGGGTTTGCGGTTGTGGCGTCCGAGGTTCGTAGCCTTGCCGGAAAGTCTGCCGATGCGGCGAAAGAAATTAATGTACTGGTGGCCAAAACCGCCGAGGCGATTGAAAGTGGGGTGGAAAAAGTAGATACGGTCAACACCTATTTAGAAAAAATAACCTCTGAAACAGAGCGAATGAAACAGATCGTTTCTGAAATTACGGTGGCATCACATGAGCAAGCCGAAGGGGTTAAGCAGGTCAACCTTTCGATTACTACAATTGACTCGGTCACACAACAAAACAGCCATTTGGTCTCTGAAACCTATAATACAACGGAGGATATGATTAAATCTGCCGATAAACTCATTGAAAATGTGTCTAAATTTAAGGTTTAATTGGTTTTTTGGCTTACCCTGTAAGCGCCCATTGGTTAAACGTGGCCTTTGATGTATTCTTTTTCGGTGTTTTTGAGGTCTTAATTTAAATCTGAATCAATGGCTTAAGTTCTATGCTACGGTAGTGCTACGGATTCAGGTTAAAATTAAATAAACTTAGGTACCTATCCTTTAAGTAAGCATTTATAATGGCTTTTTTGTGTGCTTTATAAATACTTACTTTTAGGATTTTTTCTTTTCATGTCTATGTGGTTGTCTCGTTTTGATCTAGTTGCTTTTAGCCATTATGCCTCTCGTGTGCTATTGGTGGTTGCGGTGCTTTTGCTTGGCTGGCAACTGGGTTCAATGCTCTCTTTTTCTTTGAAACAACCTGTTTCATTAAACTCTCCTGCTGTGGGAGACGGTCAACCTTCTTCGTCTTCAGCACATTCTTTTCGAGTTGCTCCCCTTTATTTATTAGGCCGTCCAGCGCTGGAACAAGTGGATGATAATCAAAAAAAATCAGAGAATGTAACTGAAACTCAATTGAACTTAAAGGTGTTGGGCATTGTGGCACTGCCTAATGATGAAGGTGTTGTGATTGTTCAGTCAGGCTCTAACACCTTGCTGGCCTCTGTTGGGGAGGCACTTTTGGATGATGTGTATTTAGAGGCCGTGTTTTCAGATCACGTGGTGATTGATAATAATGGCGCGTTTGAAAAGTTGTTAATGACAGAAGAGAACGAATGGGTTGATGTAGAGTCATTTGCCTCGGAATCGGATACGGTGCTGGGAAGTTTAAAGCAAACGTTGAAAAAATCACCGATGAAAATTATGCAGTATGTTCGGTTTCAACTTATTAACGCAGGCAAACACGATGCTAAAATGAAGCTATGGCCTAAAAAAGAAGCGGAGCTATTTAAGGCATTAGGGCTTGAAGCGGGAGATGTGTTAACGGTGATTAATGGTCAACATATTTCGAAGTTAATGAAAAAGCCCGCTCTGTGGAGAAAAGTGTTGAATGAGCCCGTTTTAGAGATGGAAGTAGAGCGCGAAGGGCAAGTTGAGTTTTTAGTGGTTGAATTAGAGTAATTTTTCAGGCGTTATCTGAGTAGTTACGGATTCTGGTTAAATTAAGATTTTTAAAAATTAAGATCGCAAGGTTGAATAGGATAAAAGAGATAATAATGAAAAATTTTCGCTGGTTAGCCATAGGCATGTTGAGCCTGAGTATGTTTGTAAACAGTGCGTCAGTAGTGGCTCAAGGAACATTAAAGCAAAACTTTAAACAAGTTGATATTACAACGGTAATTGAGGCCGTGGCTAAAATATCGGGGCATAATATTATCATTGATCCGAGGGTCAAAGGAAAGGTTACGTTTATTGCGCCCGCAGGTATGGAGCCAGATGGGTTGTATCAATCTTTATTGGCGGTTTTACGTGTGCATGGTTATGCGGCAATTGAAGGCGGTGATGTCGTTAAAATTATTCCTGCAAATATGGCGCGAGATCAATTTCCTTACCGTTCCAGTAGCATGACGAATGATGATTGGGTGACGGAGGTCATTAGCATCAATCATGTTGAGGCGACGAAGTTAGTGGCGGTATTGAGGCCCCTTATTGCGAAAGAGGGACACTTGGTTGCATTGTCGGACAGCAATAAACTGATTGTGACGGATGTGGTTTCCAACATTAAGCGATTAAAGCATATTTTGACGCGAGTGGATGTGGATACCTTGGGGCATTACGAAGTGATTCCCATATTGAACTCTTCAGCGGAAGAGTTGAGTAAAACCATTAAAGGCATTGTGGGCAAGCCTACAGGTTCTGGATCAAATGCAATTAAGGTGAGTTTTGATGCACGATCAAATCGCTTAATTTTAAGTGGCGATGAACAAAAACGAATGGTTTTACGAGCATTAATTGCGCACTTGGACGTGAAGGTTGACTCTGAAAGTCAGGTGCAAGTCATCTATTTGCGTTACGCGAAAGCCAGTGATATGGCTGAGGTGTTAAGAAAGGTGTCGGGTAATCGAGCAATTTTGTCTTCGTCTAATAATGTGCAAGGTGCGACCGAAGGTGGTGGTGCAGAAAGCGGTGCGATGGGTGGAAGTGCGCCCTCTCCTGCCCGTTCTTTGAGTGATAAACAATTAAAAGACCAAATTAGTATTGAGCCAGATGAACGAATGAATGCACTGATTATCAGTGCGCCTTCGGCCATTTTAAGAACCTTAAAGGGGGTGATTAAACAGCTGGATATTCGTCGAGCGCAAGTATTAATTGAAGCTATTTTTGTTGAGATTTCTGAGGACAGAGCGGCTAGCTTAGGCGTGGATTGGGCGCTAATGGGCGCTGGTGGCGCGGCGAGTGTGGTTAACCTTACGGGAACCTTGTCAACCATATTGGGTAATATTGGGGATACGGTGGCACAGGCGGCCGCAGTTGGAACTGGCGTTACGATTGGTACGGGGGGGCTTAACTCCGCGGGAGACCAAGGTTGGGCTGCGCTTATTTCGGCATTAAACACCGATTCGTCATCCAATATTTTAGCCACGCCCTCTATTTTGACTCTGGACAATGAAGAGGCCGAGATTTCAGTGGGTCGTGAAGTACCTTTTCAAACAGGGAGCTTTACCAGTGGCAATAATGCGGCCACCAATCCCTTTAATACTATTGAGCGTAAAGATGTGGGGCTTAAACTAAAGGTTAAGCCGCAAATTAATGAAGGCAATGAGATTTATTTAGAGATTGATCAAGAAGTTTCAGATGTTTTGCCCAAGGGGGAAGCGGTTGATATTCAAACCACCAAACGCCAAATCAAAACACGGGTTATTGTGGGCGATGGAAAAGTGATTGTGTTAGGAGGGTTGATTGATGAGAAAGAGACGGTAACAGAATCTAAGGTTCCTTTATTGGGTGACATTCCATGGATTGGGGGATTGTTTAGATCAACAGAAACCAAGCGTGAAAAAGTAAACCTAATGATGTTTTTACGCCCCGTTATCATTCGCAATAATGAGACCAGTGATTATTACAGTCAGAAAAAATACAGTTATATGTCGAAAGAACAGAATAAATTATTAGAGAGAGAGAGTCCTAATTTGTTGGATAATTCATTAAGACCACGCTTGCCCACACTTGAAACGTGGAAAGAAGATTCTTTACCCTCTGTTAATCAAACGATGCCAGCAGGCGTGCCCAGTCGTACAAATCAGGTTCAACCAAAAGAGCCAGAAATTGAACGTACAATATCGACACCAATTCCTGAGATTTTGGATTTATGAGCCTATTGCTTCCGTTTAGCTTTGCGCGAAAAAATGAGTTGCTTCTCAGTGAAAATCCCGCAACCGAGCGTAGGGTTTTTTATACGGAAAATACGCCATTAATTGCATTACAGGAAGCACAGCGTCGTTTGTTTGAGTTGTCTTCGACATCTTTACACGAAGACGAAGCGATTCAAAATATTGTGTTTGAAATGTTATCTGATGACGCATTTGAGAAAAAAATTCAGTTGAGTTATGCCGCCAGCGGACAAAGTTCAATGGACTCGCTTGAATCGATTGAGACGGATGATTTGGTCACCATTTTTTCGGAACTGGATGAAGCGGAAGATTTGTTAGACAGTGCCGATGAAGCACCTATTATTAAATTATTGAATGCTATTTTATCGGAAGCAATTCGAGCCAATGCCTCGGACATTCATATTGAGCCGTTTGAAACTCAATTGCGAATTCGTTTTCGAGTGGACGGTGTGTTAAGTACGTTGTTTACTCCAAAAGCCACGTTGGCTGGGATGTTGGTGTCACGAATTAAGGTTATGGCGCGTTTGGATATTGCAGAGAAACGTTTGCCACAAGACGGTCGTATTGCGCTTAAATTAGGCGGGCGTGCCGTGGATTTAAGGGTCTCAACCATTCCATCTAGCTTTGGTGAACGAGTGGTCTTACGTCTCTTGGATCGCAGCATGGAACGTTTAAATTTAACCGATTTAGGCTTACCCCAAAATCTTGAAGAGGGAGTACAAAAGCTTTTGGCAAAACCGCATGGTATTTTATTGGTGACAGGGCCAACGGGTTCAGGTAAAACCACCACACTGTATGCAGGGTTGGGTCGTTTAAATGACAGCCAGCGCAATATTATGACGATTGAAGACCCTGTAGAATATAACATTGAAGGCATTAACCAAACCCCCGTTAATCTTAAGGCCGATATGACGTTTGCTAGAGGGTTAAGAGCCATTTTGCGTCAAGATCCCGATGTAATTATGATTGGTGAAGTGCGTGACTCTGAAACCGCTAATATTGCGGTGCAAGCGTCTTTAACTGGGCATTTGGTTCTCTCAACCTTACATACCAATACTGCGGTGGGTGCCATAACGCGTTTACGAGACATGGGCGTTGAACCCTTTTTGTTGGCATCCAGCTTAATTGGAGTGTTAGCACAGCGATTGGTTCGACGATTATGCACGCACTGTAAATCACCACATGTTGCAGACGCTGCCGAGTGTGAACTTTTGGGCGTAACCGAGGCAGAAGTTTTTCTTCCCAAAGGGTGTGAACACTGTCAGCAGAGTGGTTATCGTGGACGAATGGGGCTGTATGAGTTGATGCCTGTGGATGATGAAATTCGACAAATGATTCATTCAGATGTTTCAGAGTCTAAAATTGAGAAGCTGTTAAGACAACAAGTTCCTTCTTTAGCAGAAAGTGGTTATCGTGCGGTATTAGATGGTAAAACCAGCTTAGAAGAAGTGCTACGTGTCACGCAACGCTAGGGAATCATAAATGGCCGTATTTGAATACAAAGCATTAACCAAAGAGGGTAAAACCACAAAGGGATTACAGGAAGGAGATTCTGAACGGCAGATACGCCAAATTTTACGGGACAAAGGCCTTACTCCCGTTGCGCTAGTGCAAATTGAAAAGAAAAATACGCAAGCAAACGCGGCGAAAAAAAGTTTTTTTGTACCCAAACTAAAAGTGGCAGAGTTGGCGTTGTTTACCCGAGAATTGTATACGCTATTAGATGCTAGCACCCCGTTAAAAGAGGCGCTTAAAGCGCTGTCAACGCAAAGTGAATCAAAACAGGTCGCGCGTTTTATTACCAGTTTGCACACCCATGTTTCAGAAGGGTACTCACTCGCAAATGCGATGTCGCTAGCGCCAGTGAGCATTCCTAGAGACATTATTGCAACCATTCAGGCGGGAGAAGAGAGCGGGCATTTGGATAAAGTACTGTCTCGTTTGGCCGAATCGGTAGAGCAACAAGATAAGCTAAATAAAAAAATGAAAACTGCCCTAATTTATCCCATGTTAATGGTGGTGGTGGCCATTGTGATTGTTTTTCTCTTAATGATTTATGTCGTGCCTAAAATGGTCAGTATGTTTGATAGTATGCAACAAACCTTGCCACCATTAACGCAAGGGATGTTGAGTTTAAGTGCGTTTATTCAAGCCCAATGGCCATTGATGTTGGTGGTGGCCATTGCGGTATGGTTAGGCAATATTTGGGCCATGAAACGACCTAAGTGGCGTTTTGCTGTGCACTCGTTTTTATTGAAAATCCCTGGCTTAAAACGTTTTTTGGTTTACTCTGCCACCGCGCGTTGGTCTCGAACCTTTGGGGTTTTGGTGTTAAGTGGGGTGGCGATTAAAGATGCGCTCAAAATTTCTGCCGAAGTGATGACTTTGGATCCCATGAAAAAAGGGGTATTAGACATGGTGGAAGAGGTTAGAGAGGGTAAGCCCGTTCATCATGCCATGAAAACGGTTGGATTTTTCCCCCCCCTCCTATTAAATCTAGTTAAAACAGGCGAAGGAAAAGGGCAGCTTGATACCATGTTGATTAAAGGCGCGGAACATTATGAGAACGCTGTCGAATCAGCCGCGACTGCCTTAATGAGTATTTTAGAACCTGTGTTAATTGTGGTGATGGGCGGAATCGTTTTAACGATTGTTATGGCGATTATGATGCCGATGTTTGAAATGAATCAAATGGTGGGTCAATAGAGGAGCCTCTCGAGTAGGCATCCTAATTAGAGAATTTCAAGTTATGTTTTTAATAAAGAGAAGGGAAAAATGAAAAATAATTATTTAAAAGCACAAAAGCAGCGTGGTTTTACATTAATTGAGTTAATGGTCGTGGTGGTAATACTGGCCGTATTAGCTGTAGTGGTTGCACCGAATTTAATGGAGCGCCCTGATGAGGCG
>JAKISK010000086.1 GCA_021648625.1 Thiomicrorhabdus sp.
AAGTTACCGCTGGTTTTAATTGTTCAATTAATCGGCAGATCTGTACAGGTTTATTAGACCACTACAGAGTTAACTCAATTTAGCCATTAAAAAGTCCATAAAGTTACTTTGTGGAATGTCTTGTGCTTTGTCGTCTTGACGGTATTTGTATTCGATGACGCCATTGTCCAGTCCGCGTTCGCCAATTACGATACGGTGTGGAATTCCGATTAAATCCATGTCGCTAAACATGACACCTGGGCGTTCGCTTCGGTCGTCAAACAGAACTTCAACACCTTGGTCACAAAGCTGTTGGTAAATTGCTTCGGCGGCTTCTTTTACTCGTGGCGATTTGTGCATCTGCATTGGCACAATCGCGACTTGAAAGGGGGCAATGCTTTCTGGCCAGATAATGCCACGGTCATCATGGTTTTGTTCAATGGCGGCGGCGACCACACGAGTGACGCCAATACCATAACTTCCCATCTCTAATGTTTGTGCGCGACTGCTCTCATTTTGCACATTGGCATTGAGTGCGGTGGAGTATTTATTGCCTAATTGGAATATGTGACCCACTTCAATGCCGCGGCGAATTTTGATTTTTCCTTTACCACAAGGGCTGGGATCGCCTTTGACGATGTTGCGAATATCGGCCACCTGAGTAGGGGATGCGTCTCTGTCCCAGTTGGCTCCCGTATAGTGGAAGCCATCTTCGTTGGCGCCTGTCACAAAATCCGCTAACTGTGCGGCACTGCGATCAACGATGACGGGAATGCTTAAACCAACCACGCCAATAGAGCCTGATTTACAACCTGCCACGGCTAAGATTTCTGAGTCACTTGCCAGCTCAAAGGGTTCTGCCACTTGGTCTAGTTTTGCGGCTTTTACTTCATTTAATACGTGATCGCCACGTACTACTAAAGCGACTACGGGAGCAGAATCCAAAGCACCTTTGACCAGCAAGGTTTTAACGGATTTCTTTTTCTTTATTTGTAAAAAATCACAGACTTCTTCAATGCTGTGTTTATTAGGGGTAGCCACTTTGGTTAAGTCTTGAGTGGCCTCAGCACGGTCACCACGTGGAGCAAGGGCTTCGGCCAGTTCGATGTTGGCGGCAAAGTCTGAATCGGTTGAGAAGGCAATGTCGTCTTCACCTGAATCGGCGAGTACGTGAAACTCATGTGATTTTTCGCCTCCAATCGAACCCGTATCGGCCTGTACCGCTCTAAAATCTAATCCAATACGGCTAAAAATACGGTGATAGGTGTCGTGCATGACTTGATAAGTCTGGGCTAAACTCTCTTGCGACATATGAAAGGAGTAAGCGTCTTTCATAATAAATTCACGCGAGCGCATAACACCAAAACGGGGACGAATTTCGTCTCTAAACTTGGTTTGAATTTGGTAAAACGTCACGGGCAGCTGTTTGTAGCTTCGAATCTCTTTGCGCACAATATCGGTAATAATCTCTTCATGCGTTGGTCCTAAAGCAAAGCCTCGGTCATGGCGGTCGGTAAAACGCAATAATTCCGCACCATACTCTTGCAATCGACCCGACTCCTCCCAAAGCTCAAGTGGTTGAACTACAGGCATTAACACTTCTTGTGCATGCGTACGGTTCATCTCTTCGCGAATAATGGCCTCTACTTTGCGTAACACTCGAACCCCTAATGGCAACCAGTTATACAGCCCGCCCGCTAAAGGGCGAACAATGCCGGCGCGTAACATCAGTTTATGGCTAATGACAACGGCATCAGAAGGGGTTTCACGGGTGGTGGCTAACAGTAAATTGGAGGTTCTCATGAAGGAAAAAGCCTTTGGATGGTGAATGAAATAATGACGCGTATTTTATCATGGGCGGTTATTGGGTGTGATTAAAAATAGGCAATAAAAAAGGCCAGCCGTTTTACCGGCTGACCTTTGGTATGTGGTGGAGGTGGGCGGAGTCGAACCGCCGTCCAGAAAGCTTCCACTTAGAACTCTACATGTTTATTTGGTCTATTAATTTAACCCGACTGCTACCCGGCCATCAGGGATCACAGAGAGCGAGTTTGTACTGTTTAGGAAGCGCCATCCAAACACATGACACTAGCCGATTTCGTATAAGTCGATACAAACTAGGGGCTACGAACAACTGGCCTAGCCTGCACTAGCGGGGTTAAGCCGCTAGGGAGTAGTTATTGTCGTTTGCAACTATAACATTTGAACTAAGATTTACGTGCATAGATCAGGCACGACATGCATCCTAAATTTCCATCTCCCTGTCGAAACCAAAACACCCCCATAATGGGATATTTGCTTGTGACAAGCAACTGAAAATAAAATCAGTTATTCATTATAACCTGTTTAATAAGGCCTGAAGGCGAAAATTTCAAGTTATCGAGTGAGTTTCATTACTCGGGCTTTGTCTCGACTCCATTCACGGTCTTTTTCGGTGGCACGTTTGTCGTGCAATTTTTTACCTTTTGCTAAGCCAATGGTGAGTTTAACTTTACCCGCTTTACTCCAGTGCATGTCTAATGGCACAACGGTTAAACCATCTTTATCCACTTTAGACGTTAAACGCTCAATCTCTTTACGGTGTAACAGCAGTTTTCTTAAACGTAATGGGTCGTGAAACGAGTGGGTGGAGGCGGTAATTAAAGGTTGTATTTGTGCGCCAAATAAAAAAGCTTCGTGATTTTTAAGTAAAATATAGCTCTCTTTTATATTAACCTTGCCATCACGAATGCTTTTGATCTCCCACCCTTGCAGGGACAAGCCTGCTTCGTATGTTTGTTCAATGCTGTAATCAAAACGTGCTTTTTTGTTTTGTGCAATGGTATTCGGGCTGGATTTTTTTTTAGGTTTTTTTGCCATATTGTGTGCCCAGAGTTATTGGTTTGAATTGTTATAGGGGCAATTATAGCAAACAGAGAGGGGGGGGATAAAAATTTAGGAGGGTAAAGTGGGTAGAATCATGGTTCTAAATGTTTTTTTCGGTGTTCATGAATTCTTGAATCGGCTTGGGTTTGCTGTAGTGGTAGCCTTGGTGGTGGTGTACACCAATCTCATTTAACTTATCAATAATAGCTTGGTTTTCAACGTATTCCGCCACGGTTTCTAAGTTCATTAAGTTGGCAATATTTTGCATGGATTTCACCATTTCAAATTTAATGGGATCATGGGCAATGTCTTTGATAAAGCTGCCATCAATCTTTAAGGTATTCAGGGGCAGTGCATACAAATATTCAAAAGAGGCCATGCCCGTTCCAAAATCATCCAATGAGAACAAACAGCCTTTTTTGGATAATTTTTTAATAAAGCACTTGGCCTCTTCTAAGTTGGATACCGCAGTGGTTTCGGTGATTTCAAAACAGAATTTGTGGAAGGGCAGACGGGATGCTTCAATGATTTGAATAATACGATTTGCCGCATCGGGAATGGTGAGCGTGGTACCCGACAAATTAATTGAAATATGCGAGACATCATTTAAAAAATCCGGTTGTTTGCTTAAATGGTTTACCACTTCTTGTACCATGTAAAAATCCAAATCAGGCATTAGTTGAAACCGCTCAAGGGTTGGGATGAAGGCGGCAGGGCTAATGATTTTGTCCCCTTCTTTCAAGCGAACTAAGGATTCGTAAGAGGGGGGGGCTTTTTCTGGATTTTGGCTTTTAATGATGGGTTGTAAATAGACAATAAGTTGGTGGCTTGTAATTGCATTTCGAATACGTTGCACCCAGTTGACCAGTTCTTTTTCACATTGCAATTCTGGGCTGTTGACCCAAAAAATAGAGATGGTATTGCGCCCTTTATGTTTGGCGTGGTAGCAGGCTGTATCGGCTGCGGCAAACAGGGAGTGGATGTCTTCAGTGGGGGTTTGGAAGAGAATGCCGCCAATACTAACCCCGACAGAGAGTTTTTGCCCTTGGTAATCCATTTTGAAGTTTTGAATCAGCGTTTGCAGTTGTTTTAAGGCGTTTAACAGTAAAATTTCATTTGTATTTTGGATAAGAAGGATGAATTCATCGCCGCCAATACGCGCAATGTTTGCGTGGGGAATGTTTTTAATAAACTGTTCAACTTGTTCTGAAAGTTTAATTAAAAGTTGATCTCCTACGGGGTGCCCAAACGTATCGTTAATAATTTTGAATTTATCCAAATCAAGATAACAGATGGCATGGGTTTCACTTGAGTTTTCGGTGTCGAGGACTTTTTTTAATGCTTCCGTAATATAAAGTCGGTTGTGCAACCCTGTGAGCGTATCATGATTTGCTTGAAAGAGAAGCAACTGTTTTTGGATTGTTTGATTTTTAAACAGTTGTTCGGTGTTTGAAACCAGCTGGTTAAAATTTTGATAGGATTTTCCAATGTCGTCGGTGTGCTTTTCAGGCAGGCGAATGCTGTAGTTTTGTTCATTGGAAGTTTTTTGTAATGCGCGGTTTAGGATTGCAATTCGTTTGCTGAAAAAATTATCTAGGTAGAGGGCAAAGAGCAGTGCCAAGCCAAAACCGATTGCAAAAATTTGCATTAAAAATAGGGTTAAGCTGTCTTTGGCTTCTTCGTAGCTTTCTTTGGTAAAAAACAGTTCAATGTGTCCAATATCTTTGCTTTGGTAGGACAATGCTCCCTGTTTTTTGACGAGTTCATTTGAATTAAGGTTGGCATGGCGTTGAATGGTTAATACGTTGTCGCCGCTCGCGTTATAAATGTTGGTTTTGGACAGCATGTTTAATGCGTTGATTTTTGTTGTTATGTTTGAAATAGAATCTGGCGTATTGTGAGTGATGATTCGAACGGCGTCCAGAGTAATTAATGTGCGGATGGTCTCTGCTTGAATGTCGATATTGTTGGCAATGATCTCTTTTTGTTTTTCACTCAGCAGGTAAGCTAACCCACCATTGGTCAAGAGTAATATGGTAATAAACAGTAAGTTGAGCTTAACCCTTAAGATCATTGTTTCAGAATCTTTGTCGTTGGATCGTTATAGTAGGGTAATTATAATTTGCCATACGGTTAGAGCTTCCTTGAGAGTGAACTTGAATATAGCATATTAAATAGATAGGGGAAGTTAAAATCAGCCTGTTTTAACGTTTTAAATAGCTGGCACTTAGGTGCTTTACTTAAGTAATAGGTACTTTGTAGAATGGGTTTGAGGTGTCTTGTACTAGGTTGGGTAGTAAGTAGCCTGATAGACATTTTCGTAATTGATTATGCAAGTTAAGTGCGGTATGGCGATCCACTTCAAAGTGTGCTGCGCCTTGTACTCGGTCTAGCTGATTTAGGTAATATGGTAAAACGCCTTGTGAAAATAGTGCATGGCTTAAATTTTCTAAAATGGATACTTGGTCATTGATGCCTTTAAGCAATACGCTCTGGTTTAAAAGGTGAAAACCAGCCTCTTTATAAAGCGAAAATAGTTTGGCTGTTTGAGGACTGAGCTCATTGGCATGGTTGCAGTGAACCACCAGCACTTTATGTAGTCGAGTTTGCTTTGCCCATGCAATTAATGCTTGAGTAGGTGCTTTGCTGGGGGCAACAATGGGGGTTCGCGAGTGAATTCTAAGGGTTTTAATGTGCGGAATGGCTTCAATTTTTTCGATGAGTTGAATAAGGCTTTTTTCGGAGAGGCTCATCGGGTCACCACCACTTAAAATGACTTCGTGAATGCTGGGGTTTTGTGCAATGTAGTCGAGTGCTTTTTTCCAATGGCGGGTGTTGGTTTGTTCAGAGTAGGGAAAGTGGCGACGAAAACAGTAACGGCAGTGAATGTCACACTTGGGGCTGGCAATGAGTAGCACGCGTCCGTGGTACTTGTGAATTAAGCTGGGCGTGGGGTTAAAGGCTAAGTCACTGACAGGGTCTTGGCTAAATCCATCGGCCGTTTGATGCTCTATTTTGAGTGGTAAAACTTGCTTTAAGAGCGGGTCTGTAGGGTCGTTAAGCTGTATTTGAGCTAAAAAATCCTTGGGCACTTTAAGCGGAAAAGGGCTGTTTAAATCGACTTTAAGAGACTGAACGGTTTTTGGGTTGAGCTGAAGGGTTTTGCATAATGCCTGGGGGGTGTCGGTCATATTTGTCTGTGTTTGCATTGTCTGTTTTGAGATAAGGAGGTTTTACGTTAGAATACGTTCATTAATTTTTTTGGGTTAATCCCCGTATTCTATGACAAGTATTCAGGTAAAGATATGGCAACTTACAGTACAAATGAATTTAAAAATGGTTTGAAATTTTTAATGGACGGTCAGCCGTGCTCTATTGTAGAGACCACAAGCGTTTCACCGGGCAAGGGGCAAGCGTTTAACCGTGTTCGATATCGCAACCTGATGACAGGGCGAGTGTTAGAAAAAACGTTTAAATCAGGCGAAAAAGTCGAAGCGGCGGATGTCGTCGATACCGATTTACAGTACCTTTATGCCGACGGTGATTTTTGGCACTTTATGGATCCCTCAACATTTGATCAATATCAAGCGATGGAAGCGGCGGTTGCGGATGTGACCAAATGGTTGATTGAACAGGATATGTGCACGGTTACGCTGTTTAACGGCCAGCCAATTGCCGTAACGCCTCCCAAGCAAATTACACTCGAAATTACCGACACAGACCCCGGTTTAAAAGGCGATACCGCTGGAACCGGTGGAAAGCCTGCCACGCTTTCAACGGGGGCCGTTGTTCAAGTGCCTCTCTTTGTACAAATTGGTGAAAAAGTAATTGTAAATACCGAAAAAGGTGAATACATCTCTCGTGCTAAATAGGGTTTTAGATTGATTAAACGCACGGTTTTAAAACAACGCTCGCAACTCCTTCAACAGTTGCGGGCGTTTTTTTATGCCCGCTCGGTCATTGAAGTGGATACCCCAATGTTATCCGTGGCAGGCGTTCCAGACCCTCATTTACATGCCTTAAATACCCGTGTTCAGGTTGCAGGTAAACAGAAGCCTGAGCGTTATTATTTGCACACCTCGCCAGAATATCCAATGAAGCGATTGTTGTGTCAGGGTAGCGGTGATATTTTTTATTTAGGAAAAGTCTTTCGGCAAGACGCCATCAGCTCTCGCCATCAGGTCGAGTTTGTTATGCTGGAGTGGTATCGCTTAGGGTTTTCAATGTTTGATTTAATGGCGGAGGTGACGCACCTTCTTCAACAGGTTTTAAGTACAAAGAGGGGGGGAGAATTAAGCGTTGAGCAGTTAAGCTACCAACAAGTATTTGCCAAATATGCGGGAATTCATCATGTTTTTAGTGCCTCCGCCGCACAGTATCGTGCGTGTTTAGCGCAATATAACATTCCAGAAATTGTGGGCGTGGATCCCGAAGATAAAGCGTTGTGGGAGCAGTTGGTCTTAACCGAAGTGATTGAACCCCAGCTGGGGGTGGAGGGTGAAAAAATTGCCATTACCTTTGTGTACCACTACCCAGCCAGTCAAGCGGCCTTGGCAAAAATTTCGCCAGAAAATCCAGAGGTGGCAGAGCGCTTTGAAGTGTTTGTAAACGGTCTGGAGCTGGCCAATGGTTATCATGAATTGGCCGATGTCTCGGACTATCGTGCTCGTTTTGAAACCTCTTTACAGGAACGCAAGCAGTTGGGATATGCGTCGATTCCGTTAGATGACCATTTGCTATTCACTTTAGAGCAACAGCCCCTTCCCGATTGCAGTGGTGTCGCATTGGGGGTGGATCGCCTGTTTGCTTTACAGCAAGGCTTTGACAATATTGACCAAGGTATTTCGTTTGGGCTAGGGGAATCTTAGGGGGCGGTTTTTAGTTCTCGGACAGCCTCCTAGAAATCGTAGGGCTTGACAAGGGGTGTATACTGGTTAGATTCGTTTAATTTTTTTATCTATCAATAAACTAGGAGTTTATTTAATGTCTGATGTTTCCGTCACCAAGCGCTCAATTATCGTACTGTTTTCTGATTCAAAGTGTCCTAAGTCTCATCGCGTACGTTTAGTGGCCAAAGAGAAAGACATTCCAATGGAAGTGGTTGAGGTGGATATTGATAACCTACCAGAAGATTTATTGGAATTAAACCCTTATGGCACGTTGCCAACATTGGTAGACAGAGAGCTGGTTTTAAATGACCCTCAAGTGATGATCGAGTATTTAGATGAGCGCTTTCCTCACCCACCTTTGATGTCCGTAGACCCCATTTCAAAAGCACGTGCGCGTCAAATGTTGCGCCAACTGGAAACCGAATGGTATCCATTGATTGACACCATTAACAAAAGTGAAATAGAAGCGGATGTTAAAACGGCTCGTCGTGACCTACAAGAACGTTTGATTCAATTGATTCCTGCATTTGAGCATAAAGATTACTTTATGAGTGATGATTATTCGCTCGTCGATATCAGCATGTCCGTGTTACTTTGGCGCCTGCCTTCGTTAGGGATAGAGCTTCCAAAATCGGCTAAGCCAATCACAGACTATGAAAAGAAAGTGCTAAACCGTGAAATGTTCATGGAGAGCTTATCGGATGATGAGATAGATATGAGAGACTTGGTTTAACCCTAACCCGACAGCCTCCTAGTAAACTGTTTGTATTCTAATTCGCATTTTTATTTGGGAATTAGTTTAAGGATTAATTATGATTTCAAATAAACCCTATATTATTCGCGCCATGTACGATTGGATTGTAGACAGTGGGTGGACGCCACATCTTCAAGTTGATGCCAACTACCCAGGAGTAAATGTTCCGCAAAAATTTGTGCAAGATGGCGTGATTGTCTTAAATATGGCACCAACAGCCATTGTTGCGTTATCAATGGATAACGCATGGTTTACCTTTAACGCTCGCTTTGGCGGGGTTGAAACAACCCTAGGTTTTCCACCCGAAGCCGTTTTGGCTATTTTTGCCCGTGAAAATGGACAGGGAATGCCGTTTCCACCAGAGCCTTATCCAGAAGCACTTTTGGATGGTAAAGAGGAACGTTTAAAGGAGGAACCAACGCTTTCAGCGGTGGCAGACAGCGGTTCAAAACAGAAGAAAAATGCGGTGGCTTCCAAAGCCTCAGACACACCAAAAAAGAAGGGAGCGAAGAAAAAACCAACATTAACTGTGGTTAAATAATTCCCCCCCTCTTTTTTTAGATTTTTATTTGATCTTAAACGACTGAATAATCGAACATTTATCAAAAGCCTGCGTAATTGCAGGCTTTTTTGTTTCTAAATCCTAATCTCCAGATAGAAAACACGTTTATAGCACAAGTCCTTGACGTACCTAGCAAATTCAAAAAAGAGGGGGCTCTTCTCCGACCTTGTGAGTGAAAATCAGCCTGAAATGTAAAACATCGAATCCATATCTGGAAGCGAGGACTGTCTGATTTTAAGCTTAAAATACTCGGTATCCTTAATCCCTCTTGCCCGCT
>JAKISK010000087.1 GCA_021648625.1 Thiomicrorhabdus sp.
AATTCAATTTTTCAAACTAAACGACTTCCCCCTCAACAACATGAGAGGTTTCTACCTTGCCCGCCACAATTTTCAAAATTTTATCGCAATAGCCTAATAATCGTTCATCATGGGTTACCATAATAATTGCAACGCCTTGCGTTTGGGTAATCTCTTTGAGCATTTTAACCACACTGTGAGCCCGCTCAATATCCAGTGCAGCGGTGGGTTCATCGGCTAAAATAATTTGAGGCTGATTGGCTAAAGCGCGTGCAATGGCAACCCGTTGATTTTGCCCGCCCGACAGTTCACTGGGCTTGGCGTTAAATTTTTCACCCAATCCTAAAAAGTGTAAAATTTCTTTTGAACGCGCTCGTACCTTTTCCTCTTTTTCACTGGAAGTTAAAGGCAGTAAAGCGACATTATCCAAGACATTTAAAAAAGGGATTAAGTAGTGTGCCTGAAAGATAAACCCAAGCTTTTCACGGCGAATTTTGCGTGCATCTTTGGTTTTCCATGTTTTGTCATAAACCAACTCATCCCCTAACCAAATTTTTCCAGACGTAGGTTCAAGCACACACCCTATCATCATCAAAAGCGTACTTTTACCTGCGCCGCTGGGTGCAATCAGGGCAACCAGTTCGCCTTTGTTTACCTCAAACGAAGCGCCTTTAATCACTTCTACCCGACTTTCACCTTCGCCAAAGGTCTTCACCAGGTTTTCAATTTTAATGCTTATATCGCCCATTTTTACCCCCCTATCGCTTGTGCAGGATCGGCTTTTAATACTTTATATACCCCAATGAGTGATGATAAAAAAGAGGTTACAATAATCACCGCCAGTAGCGTAAACGAGTCTGGCAATTCAAGCAGCACTCGCTTTGGAAAGTTGGTGTGAATTAACTGCGCAAAGAGATTGCCAAAGACAAACGCAATGAGTCCCAATAAAATCGTCTCTTGAATAATCATTTTAGTAATCACAAAATTGGGAATACCAATTAACTTCATAATCGAAATCTCTTTGATTTTTTCCAGCGTCATGGTGTAGATAATTAGCCCAATAATAATACTGCTGACCAACACCAAAATCAGCGTAAACAGGCCTATTTGTTTGGAGGATCGTTCAATCACATTCTTGCTTAAAATTTGGATCTGTTCGGCCTGACTGTAAACGGTAAGGTGCTTCCAACGTTCAATGTGTTGTGCCACCTGATCGGCAGAATACCCTGGTTTAAGCGTGGCCACCACCACATTGACCAGTTGCGAATCTTTACTCTCTAGCCCACGGAAACGGTCATTTCGAATACGAGGGTTGGAGTAAGAAAATTGCATGATTTGTGCATCTTTAAGTGACACATACACAATAGGATCGCCCCCTGAAGAGACCGTTCCTTGGGTGATGCCCACCACGGTAAAAACATTCCTGCCTACCTTTATTTTTTCACCCAAGGCAAAACCCGTTTTATCGGTGACGACCATTTCATAGTGACTCTCTCGTAACACCCTACCCTCAATCAGAGCCGCGTTAGGAATGATTTGAAAATCCCCTCTTGGATCATAACCTACGGTATACACTCGAACCGCATGACCCTGTTTATCAAATAGCTGCATCCCTTGAAAGGTGAGTGCCGCGGCTTTATCCACCCCCTCTATAACCTTAATGCTGTCCTGTAAATCTTGATACAGTCGAGAAGACTCTGCAAAGGGACCTAAGGTGTACTGTTGTACCACCCAAACATCTGCATTCACATCGTTTAACAACACCTTGGCGTCTTCCACCATACCCCGATAGACGCCAATCATAATCAAAACAATGCCCAGCAACATCCCCACACCCATTGCGGTAATCACAAACTTACTAAAGGTGTGTTGAATGTCTTTATAGGCCAAGTTAATCATGATCGAATACTCACGCCATCAAACAGGGGTTTTTTATTTTTTTCCATCACCAATACACGGTCATCACTGGAAACCTCCCCTTCAAATGCAAAACGATCCGAGTCGGTTGCCAAAATGCTCAAGGGGATAAAAAAGGCTTCTGAATTTCGGTTTACCCAAACACCCGATTGCTTTTTGTAGGTTGCAAAGGTATTCATTGGCAGTGTTTTCGCCTGAGACAAGGTCTCTGCCAAAATACTCACCTCCGCCTGTTCATTTAAAAAGAAGGGTCTCAAAGGTTGATTAAAACCCACATACACCACACGCTCTTGGGTCACACGGTCACTTTGAAAATCCACCCGTTTTACCTGCCCTTCAAACGGGGTATCAGGCATAGAGCGCAATGTAATCGTGGCCGACTGCCCAACCTTAATCGCCCCACTGATACGCTCATCAATGTACGCACGAATCCATAATGAACTGGGATCCAATACCTTAACAACGGGTTGCGCCGCCGCAACACTTTGACCTTTTTCAACCAAACGCTCAATCACCAATCCTGAAACAGGGCTATACAGCCGAGTGTAGTTCAACTTAGCTTGCACCACTTTAATGCTCTGCTCCACACGAGACACTTCTGACTTAGACAACGCCAATTTAATTTTAGCGGTCTCTAAACTGATTTTGGATTTCAACATGGCGGATTTAACTTGATCAAACTGTTCTTGAGAGACATTGTGCGTATTCAACATTTTTTTATAACGATCATACGTGACTCGATTAAGATCATACTGCTCCTTATTCAAGGCAATTTCACGCTGGGTACTCTCTATTTCCAACCGTGTTTTAGTGAGAATGGCCTCAGCCTCCGCCAAACTGGCTTGTAACTCCGTATCATCCAGTTGTGCCAGTTGCTGTTGTTGGTCAACCGTGTCCCCTTGGTCCACACTTAACAGCATCACCCGACCCGTAATAGGAA
The DNA here is from genome assembly GCA_021648625.1 of Thiomicrorhabdus sp. Classification (GTDB taxonomy): domain Bacteria; phylum Pseudomonadota; class Gammaproteobacteria; order Thiomicrospirales; family Thiomicrospiraceae; genus Thiomicrorhabdus. Next base: position 2,837 of record JAKISK010000087.1, read on the forward strand.
ACCCCAAATCGTAAACAAACTGAGCATCTAATTCACCAATCCCCCTTAACCAAACCGAAAAATCCTTTTCTTCTAATTGAACACTTTGAAACGTGGCCTTTGGTAAATACACTTTTTGATAAAAAACAACCGCCAATGCAACCAATAACACTAGGGCTATACTGCTCAATACTCTTTTTTGATACGTCATTTTTTACTCCTAATCCATCTTTATCAAGCAGATCGATACTTCTTTTTCCAACGAATAACCCCTGTTATGAGCAGCAAAATCAACAGTACCGATACAAAATCATTTACCCAAATCCACCATTCGGCAAAAAAAGTGCCATCATGCAAGGTTAACATCACACTGTAAAACGTACTGTCACTTAATAAGGGAACGTGACTGTCTGTTTCACCATGCCCACCAAAAAAAACAAAAGACGCTTGAGATAAGTATACATCTCTAAACATCGAAGGCGCATCCAATATTTGCCAGCCTGTCGCAATCGAGTAGCTTCTTGGTGGGGAGCCCATGCCACTGACATACAAGGTATCGCCCAACCGTTTCATTCGATAGGCAAACCCATCGGAGACCTTTTGCCATGTTTGCATATCTCGGCTTTCATACACACCATATCGGTTACCGATTCGATAAACCATCACTTGGTTTTGAGACTCAATATCCACCGACCAAATATCCTCCCGCAACGTTTGATACACGGGCGGTAACGTACTCTGCGACCACGTAACCTCTTTTAAGTAGGGGCCAAAAAATTTACTGTGATCCAACACAATGCCCGTAATGGCAAACAACACTAAAAAAGGAATGGCTAATAACACCAAGCCATGACGATGTATTTTAATAGTTTTTTTCAGCCACACCCTCTTGGTTTTACTAACCTGATGAGCCGCTCTGGCACGTGTTAGGGTCCACCAAATAAACGTACCACTGATAATCGAAAAAATGAGTATCCACGTTGCAATGTCGTTTAATAAAAGAGACCAACCATCATCCAAAAAACCGCGCCCATAATGAAAGTCTCGCACAAAACGTGCTAACGTAATGCTCTCTGCCAACTCCGATTCCGGAATTTTTACCCCCCCCTGTTGCAATACCTTACCTTGAGCGGTTAAGTGCACCAACTGGCTTTTTTCTACCGAGGCCAGAATGTGCTCACCATCCACAGCCAAAGCATTCACCCAACGCCCTTGCAATGCAAAGGGGCGCCATGTTATGCCAAAGTCACGAGAGACCCATACCCCATCTTCCGTTGCGCCATACAGCACGTCACCCATCCAACTTAATGCGTAAAACTGATGGTTGGATTGTTGTTGAAAATTCTCCCCCCCATCATTAGAGACAAACAACCCTCGTAATCCCCCAACAATCACCCTCTGATCATGGTTGGGTTGAACGGTTTTTACTTGAAACAGTTTTTTATCCGCTTCCGAAACCGCATCTGGTAAAACAGAATTAGGAAGCGTCCAGTGATACTGAAACGACCACTGATCGTGATTTAAAAAGAATCCTGTTATTGACAGGATAAAGAGCAAAAGGCCGGCAAAAATGCCGGCCTTTTTATGCAATTTACGCGTATTCACAAAGAGACCTCTGGCGCTCTACCACGTTGCCTTCACACCCAAAAAGACTTGACGCGGTGCCGCAGGGGTGTATTTTTCTTTGCCCCAACTAAAACTGGCCGACTCCGCATAGCGTTCATCGGTAACATTATTCACTTTCGCAAAAGCTTGCCACTGCTTATTGATTTTATAGTCCGCTTTTAGATTGTAGCTGGTGTATCCATCGTACGAAAAGGTGTGTGCATGATCCATATAATAATCGCTTAAATGCTGTACTTCAGCCATCATCAGCAACCCACTAACTTGAGATGGGCGATAAAAAAGGCGCAAATTTAAATTATTATTGGGCGCAGAGGCCATCTCATTATTGCCATACTCTGGATCATTATCAAAACGGTGTTCACTGCGACTGTACGCTAACTTGGTTGACCATTCTGGTGTCAAGGTTTGATGCACACTCAACTCAACCCCTTTGTTAATCGTTGATCCGCCATTGTCATTATATTTAAGCCCTGTAACGGGGTCTTCATACGACGTAATGGTGTCTGAAATATCCATATAGTACAACGCCACCTCTACCGCTGTTGAGCTGCCTTTAAACTTATATCCCACCTCATAGGTATTGGACGTTTCTGGGTCTAATGTCGACTCGGCATTACTGGTTTTAATCGCATACAAACGGTTTGCCGACGGCACTCTAAACGAATTGGCGTAACGTGCATACACCATTGAGTTATCGGTTAACGCATAGTTTAATGCCAATTTAGGGCTTAAATGCTCATAACGATCATTACGATCCCCTACGCGTAAATATCCCGAAGAACCGTACTCCCCATCCTCGGTATTATTGGTGTATTGATATTGATTAATGTCATAACGCAACCCAGAAGAGAGCGTTAAATTATTGGCCAATTTCCAATCGGCATGCACATAGGGAGAGACCGCCAAATAATCTACTTCATAATCATAAATGGTCCCCGCATCCACCGAGCTTCCCCAACCCGTTGGTACATAATCAAACTGCTGTGTATAGGTTCGACTCCCCTGTGTCACCTCCCCATCTACCCCGTAAATAAAACGCCCCCAAGTAGGATTCATTGTCCCTTTGTGCATAATCCCCAATGTATTTTGCTCACTGTCGTTATGCGGCAAATTGCCCTCCCAAGTGGCTGTATATTGATTACGTGTATTACGAATATACGCAATGGTGCTCAAATCAATATCCTCTACCGCATAGCTGTCCCACTGCACGCTTAAACGATTGTGATCAAATTGGCGAATCGCATCCACCAAATCCAACTTATCCTCAATGTCCCCCACACTGGTTGGATCGTTCTCCAGCTCATCCAAACTCAACAAGCTCCCCGCTTGTTGCGCCCGTGAGTAGTTGGACGACAGTGATATTTTAAAGTCACTGTCGTCTGTACTAAAATTATACTGCCCACTGATCTCATAACGGTTTAAGTCGGTATGATCACGCCAGCCCTCATTGGCCGTGGTTGAAAAATCCAAACGATACGACTGGTCATTCTCCAGAGTGTCGCTGACTGAAAACCCGGCCTGTTTATACTGATCACTGCCACCTGAAATATTCACGCTTCGTTCTAACGCTTTGCTTGGCGGTGCGCTTTGCGTATTAATGGTGGCGGCAATGGAGTCCGAGCCATACAAAGCCGTTCCCGCACCCTTTATGACCTCAATTGACTGTGCCGTTTGAAAGTTGGTGTACGCCAACCCGTTATGATTAAAAAAACCAGACGACTGAACCGGAACCCCATCCTGTAAATATAAAAAATAGGGCAGAGTTGTATTTGGAGTACGAATCGCCGTCATATGACCAATCACCGAACTGGTCTGCTTAATCGAGATCCCTGCAATCGAGTTTAATAAATCTTTCTGAAACTGAACCTGATCCAATGCCACCTCTTCCGACGATTTTTTTGCAATCGAAAGTGCTTGTTTTGACACCTCTTCCGCTTCTCGTGTGGCGGTAACCGTTACCGTATCTAAATTGGTTAATTTTTCAGCCTGAACCTGAGTTGCTAAAAGACCAACAAACATAGCAGATGAAAGTCGAAAAAGTTGTTGTACTGGGTGGATGAATCGCATTTAATTTTACTCCTTTATAAAAAGTATGGTTATTATAGATTTAACACCCTCAACACAGAATTAAATAAGGGTTAAACCAACCCCCGTAATCAGTAAAAGTATTAATGAAATATATATAAACCTTGACGAAAAAAGTAACAACTATTCATACTTTTATCGCTTATCCATTCCGATTTTACTTAAATTCCCCCCCTATCCCTCACTTACCCAAACATCTAAAGTAAAATAATAATCATTACTCAACTAACCCATAAAAAGGTCAAATGTATGGACTCCTACAATCAAGAAATGTTAGACACCCACCTTAAAGGCGATCATTATGGTCATCGTATGGGCTGGTTACGCGCGGCCGTGTTAGGGGCGAATGATGGCATTATTTCGACCGTGAGTTTACTGGTTGGGGTGATCGCATCGGGGGCGAGTAAAGAACATATTTTACTGGTGGCCTTTGCGGCTTTAACCGCGGGAGCGATTTCAATGGCGGCGGGAGAGTATGTCTCGGTAAGCTCTCAAGCGGATACAGAAAAAGCCGACTTAGAAATTGAGCGCAAAGCCTTAGAAGATAATTGGGAACAAGAGAAAGCCGAGCTGGCGCATATTTACCGCGAACGTGGTGTAAGTGCCGAAACGGCTGAAAAAGTGGCGTTTGAGTTGATGCAACATGATGCATTAGGCGCACATGCCAAAGATGAACTTGGGTTATCGGAAGTACATGCCGCTAGGCCCATGCAAGCGGCACTGGCTTCTGCCACGGCCTTTGTCTCTGGGGCGGCTTTGCCTGTTTTATTAATCGTAATATTGCCGATGGAAAATTTAGGCTATATTATTGCAGGAACGTCTCTATTATTGCTCTCTATTTTGGGGGCTTTAGCCGCTAAAACAGGGGGGGCAAATATGGCAAAAGGCGCACTTAGAATGTTTATATGGGGCAGCATGGCCATGGCGTTAACCACTTATGTAGGCTTGCAATTTGGTGGGGCGGGTTAAGCCAAGTAAAACGAGTAACCCTAATAAGAACTGTAGATAAGTAGCGGGTTCAGGTACGGCAGATACCGCACCATACAGCGTTTGAATACCTGCAATATCATCCGCTTGAAGACTGTTGATTCCTTGGTAGTCTGCATACATTAATGCGCCTACCGTTTCAGAATGACCTAAGCCTAATGCATGACCTATTTCATGGGTGGCAACCGTTAAAAAATCGTAGCCCAGTGACCCATTTACCGACCAATAAACGCCTTCACTGAAGTGAATTTCACTCCATGCGATGGCGCTAAAGGTTTCGCCTTCTTGCTCAATAAACGATCGCCCTGTTAATGCATGGGCAATTTCACTGCCCCAAATATACTCACCAGCCAACACAATATCGCCCGCTTGATCGTCTACTTGAGTAAACGATAAATTGGCGACCGATGCCCAGCGATCAAAGGCGGACTCAATCGTGCTTTGATAACCATCGGGCATAAAGGAATCCAGTGAAGAACAAACTTCAAAGCCCATAAAACAAGATGAGCTGGAAGATGCAATGCTGTAACTTAAGGTTGCCCCCATTCCTAGCGTATTGGTTTCTCCCCAGCTTAAAATGGATTCATTTTCAGCCAGAGGAGCATACCCTTCTGGTTCGGTGACGTCATAAAAGGTAAACGCTTGGGCGCTACTGATCCAAAAAAGCAGCAGCATCGCCCCAAAAAATACGTTTTTACTATTTTGCATCGTCCATCATCTTAATAATGGTTGCTTCTACCTCTTTGGCAATCACAACCAGTCGTTCATCGTCTGACAGTGCCGAAAGCATGGCCGCAGGTTCAATCATGCCTATTTTAACTTGACCCTTTTCGGTATAGACCGAGATACGGCATGGCAACGCCATGTTTAATTTCATATCAATTTCTAATACTTGTGCGGCTTTGACTGGGTTACACACTTCAAGCACTTTACACTCTTGGGCAAACTCAATGCCTTTACTGCGCAAGGTTCCGCCTAGATCATGAATGTGCAGTACGCCAAATTTATGACTGGCAACGGCCGCTTCTAAATCGGTTACGGCTTGATCGAATGATTTATTGGTCTCAACAATGTAATACATGTTTTTCTATCCTTCTTGGTGAATAATAAGTATGTGTTTAAATACATCAGGGTCTTTAATTTGGGTCATTTCGCCTTCGCGCGGAATATGTTTATCTTGTAAGCGTGATAAAAAGAAGCGTAAAGCTGCCAAGCGTAAGGCCGCTGGCCAAACCGACTGTTCCACTTCGGTTAACGGCCGATTTTTTTGATAGGCTGAGAGCATGGTCTGTATTTTGGCGTCATCAAATTGAATCTGTTCAGACGTGTCGCCGTGCGTACGACACCAGTCGTTTACCATCACCGCTAAATCGTATAAAAAAGAGGAGTGGCACGCATAGTACAAATCAATAATACCTGATAATTCGTCGCCATCAAACAGGGCATTGTCGCAAAAAAGATCGGCATGGGTGACCCCTTTAGGGCAGTGCGCCCAATCAATGCCTTGTTGAAACGTGAGTTCACTTTCAATTAACTGCTGTTCATCTGCCGTTAAGTGCGTTGAAATGGCTTGATAAGTGATTTTCATCCAGTCTAAATCACGATCATTGGCTCGAAATTGATCGTACTCCTGACCCGCCAAATGAAACGCCGCCAGTTGTTCGCCCATCACACCGCATTGCACGACTGAAGGATTTTCTACCCCCCCCCCTTTTAATCGTTCTACCAATGCAGCCGGTTTACCACACAGCTCTTTTAAGTATCCGTTTGAGCGGGTTGGCATTGGATG
>JAKISK010000088.1 GCA_021648625.1 Thiomicrorhabdus sp.
ACCGCCAGCTATCGTTTGTATGAAAACTTGTTGCCCCATTGCAAAGGCTCAAAAACCTTAGCGGCTTCGGCCATGAGTACCTTGGTGCTTGTGGGGGTGATTGCGCCTGTGACCTACTTGTTGGTTGAGATGAGCTTGCAGCTGGGGCAGCTGTACGGGGATGCACAGCATTGGATTGGTTCGCAAGATTCGGAAAGTTTGGCGGCATTAAACCAAACGTTATTAGGCTACCTGCCACTGAGTGAGGCGGCACAAAACAGTGCGTTAGAGCAAATTAAAGCAAACTCGGAAAAAATTATTGTCTTTGTTCAAAAAACGACAGTTTTTTTATTAGAAGGGATTGTGGGAACCACCTCTTCGTTTCTTGCGTTTATTGGATTGTCGGTGTTTGCGTTATTCTTTTTTTACCGTGATGGTCATTTGATTGCCAAGCACATTACGCTTTTATCCCCCCTAGAGAGTCGTTATGACCAAATGATTATGCAACGCTTTGCGAGCTTGTCGAGCGTGTTGACCTTAAGTGTGGTGGGCATTGCCGTGTTGCAGGGGGTCTCGTTTGCATTGGTGGCGTGGGCACTTGGCTTGCCATGGCTGTTTATTGGAATGGCGATTGCGGTAACCTCTTTTATTCCCATAGTGGGCGCCGCATTGGTTTGGATTCCTGTGGCATTGTATGCCTTGGTTCAAGGTGACGTTGTTGCGGCGTTAGTACTCACGTTTTGGGGGGTGGTTATTACGGGGTTTGTGATTGATAACATTGTGCGCCCGATTATGATTACCAAGCTCACCAAAACAATGGGGCAGGCGGGCGAGGGGTTGATGGTTGCCAATCATACGCTGTTAACTGTGTTATCCACCTTTGCAGGTCTCATCCATTTTGGGGTGATCGGCCTATTTTTTGGCCCCGTCATTGCGGCGATGGCGATTACGATTTTTGATGTTTATGAACATAAAAATTCTAATGTACTCGATAGAAGTTAGTGATAATTCGGTTTGTTTTTTGATGGTATGATGAGGCTTTTTATGCTGAAAAGGAGAGTGAAGATGAAAGCGGTTACTCAAAAAGGGCTTGTGTCAGTGGCCTTACTCAGTGCCTTGTATACGGTGCCGGTTCTTTCATCAGAATCAGCAATACAAGATCCTTATATTGAAGGCTTTAAAGCCTATGCAGAAGAGGTGAAAAGTTACAGTAATGACTTAAACCATTCAATATTAAGTTATGTCGATGAAGTGAAGCAGGCGGAAAAACAAGTGGGTTATATTGGTGAAGTATTGCCGATTCCCAAAGCCATTAAGGTCACCGATGGGGTGTACACCGTAGTTGGCAGTATGATTTGGCATAACCCGAGTAACTTTGGACTCAATAATAATCTCTCTTTTATTATTTTTGAAGACGGCGTGTTTGTCTTTAATGCGGGCGCCAATGCGGCCTTGGCATTTAGCCTTCATCAACAAATTAAAGCGTTGACGGATAAGCCAGTAAAGTGGGTAGCGGTCGAGAATAACCAAGGTCATGCCTATTTAGGCGCCAGTTACTGGGTGGATGTGGGGGTCAAAAATCTTTACTCAAGCCAAGCGGCAAATGAGCAGTTTGATGCTGGGTTTGAGCGCACCAAGCGGTCATGGTCAGAGAGAGTGGGGAAAAACATTACCTTATCCGCACGTAATGTCAGTGACCAATTTACCACGTTTGAAGATGAGATGGTGATTGAGGTAGGGGGGGGAGAAAAAGTCTATTTATATGATTTTGGCCCCGGTCATACTCCCGCCTCTACCACGCTATACGTTCCTTCACGTAAGGTCTTTTTTACGGGCGATTTAGGCTTTAATGAACGCATGCCCATGTTTTTTAAATACACAAATTCAGGCGCGTGGATTGAGTCGTATGAAGCGATGATGGCAAAAATTCCAGAAGATACCATTATGGTGGCAGGTCATGGCACTCCTACCGATATGGCAACCTTAAAAAGACAAACGTATGATTATCTTGTGTATTTGCACACCCAAATTGAGAAAATAGTCGAAGCCGATGGCACAATGGAAGACGCGTTAGCATTGGATCAATCCATGTATAAAGATCGCCCCGTATTTGACCAAGCGGCAGAGAGCAATGCTCGACATGTTTATAATGAAATCAGTGGTGGGGCGTTTTAACGCCCCTCAAAAAAATAGAAGGCAATCGGTTAAATGAGTATTAAAAACATTCCCCCAGAAGACTTTAAAATGGCGGTGATTGATGGTTCGTTACACCAGTTAATTTTGGTGGTTTTTTCAGCTACTTGGTGTGGTGAGCCTTGTGATGTTATGCAAGATGATTTGGAACAAATTGCAAAGGCGTATGAAGGGCGATTAAACATTGCCGTTTTGGACATTGATGCCGAAGGGATTGAGTCGGTTTTAGAAACCTGTCAGGTTGAGTCCATCCCTGATATGAAGGTGTTTCATGAACGTCAATTGGTGGCGCAAGCCAAGGGCGTTTTGTCGCTGGCGCAAATGGAAGCGTTAATTGAACCGTATGTTCGGACGGAAGAGCAGCAGCGCGTGATGATGTTGGAGCGGCAAGTGGAACTGTTACTCTCAGTGGATCAAGACAGTGAAGCAGAGTCATTGGTTCGAGTACATCTTGAGCGGAATCCTGAGGATGTGGGCGCAAAAATCCTATTGATTGGCGTATTTGTTAAGGTGGGGCAAATTGCTTTGGCACAGCAGGTGATTAATACATTGCCCAGCGATTATGTGGCCAGTGAAAAAGCACAACAGGTGATTGCGTCGATTGAGCAGTTGCAATCCACTCCAACGGCTCAATAAATACAAACGGCTTATACTTATATGTTCGCTAAAATTCAAGTAACAGGGGTGGTTCAAGGGGTCGGTTTTCGTCCTTTTATTTGGAATTTAGCGCATGCGTTGGGTTTATTGGGTTGGGTTTGTAATGATGCCAGTGGTGTGAGTATTTTTGTAAACATTGCAGATACGCCCAGTGATGAGATGGCTCAACAAAAATTAGAGCATTTTTTACAGGCGATTGTTAAAAAGGCGCCCCCCCTTGCCCAAGTGGATGCCGTTGTACAACAGACATTAATGCCGAATGAAATATTGCGTTTACAGGAAGCCGATGCGTTTTTAATTGTTCAAACCCAATCTACGGGAATGCAAACCTCTATTTTGGCCGACTCGGCAACGTGCCAAGCGTGCCTGAATGAGTTGCAAAACCCACAGAATCGACGCTATGGGTATGCTTTTATTAACTGCACCCATTGTGGCCCCCGTTATTCCATTATTCGTGCCATGCCTTATGATCGTGACGCGACCAGCATGGCGGGTTTTAAGATGTGCCCTCGCTGTTTGGAGGAGTACCAAAATCCTGCCGATCGCCGTTTTCATGCGCAACCGAATGCGTGTGCGGATTGTGGCCCGTTATTGCAGTTATTTTATAATGAAAATCAAACATGGCAAGCGCGGTCGCTCACGCAATCTCAAATGATTGATGAGGCGGTTCAGCTGTTGCAACAAGGGGGAATATTAGCCGTTAAGGGCATTGGTGGGATTCACTTAGTCTGTGATGCCACCCATACGGAAGCGTGTGAAACCTTAAGGTTACGAAAAAACCGCCCCGAGAAACCCTTTGCATTGATGGGGCAAAATATAAAGGCGATTCAGCCTTATGTGCAAGTCTCTCAAGTGGCAAAAAAGTGGTTACAGTCGCCTCAGGCGCCCATTGTATTAATGCCCAAGCAACCTCAAGTGGTGGGTAAACATGCGTTAAGTGATGCGGTAGCCCCCAAGCAGAGCCGACTAGGGTTTATGTTGCCCAGTAATCCAATTCATCACCTACTCTTAGCCAAATGGCAGACATTGTCTGAACAGGGTGTATTGGTGTTTACTTCCGCCAATCTATCGGGGGAGCCTCAGCTGTATCAAGATTTGGTCGCGGAGGTTGAGTTAGGCACCTTGGCAGACGCTTACTTGAGTCATAATCGTGAGATTGTTCGCCGTTTAGAAGATTCGGTGGTGGCCATTTTACCCAATCAACAGCAACATTTGGTGATTCGCCAAGCACGGGGGTTTTCACCTTATCGAATCTCCTTACCAGAGGGGTTTGAATCAAACCGTGTTGTGGCGACGGGGGCAGATTTAAAAAGCAGTGTTGCGGTGCGTAACCATCAAGAGATTGTGTTGTCTCACTATTTAGGGAATCTATCCAGTTTTTCGGTGCAAGAAGCGTATCGTCAAACGTGGCAGGACTTTCTTCGGTTGTACCAAATACCACTCAATCACGTGGTACATGATCAACACCCAAGCTATTATTCGACGCAATTTTTGGAAGAAATTTCTCCCCCCCCCTTGATGACCGCAGTACAACATCATCATGCTCATTTTAATGCGTGTTTATTAGAGAATGGAGTCCCCAAAGAGGCAGACAACAGCCTAGGCATTATTTTGGATGGCTTGGGCTATGGTGAAGATGGCTCGCTTTGGGGGGGGGAGTTTTTGTACGGACATTATCAGAGCGTAGAGCGAGTGGCACACTTAAACGCACGCCCCTTGTTGGGCGGCGATAAAGCCAATCTGGAGCCATGGCGTAATTTAATGGCGCAATTATACGCGTTGGAAGATTGGCCAAATTTACGGGAGCGTTATGCACACCTTTCAGCCATTCAACGGTTAAATCAAAAACCCTTGGCGTTATTAGAGCAAGCGTTGCACTCGGGCATTCAGTGTCCGCTCTCTTCGTCGGCAGGGCGGTTGTTTGATGCCGTGTCGGCACTGTGTGGATTGTGCTTTGAACGGCAGAGTTATGAGGGGCAAGCCGCAATGGCATTAGAGGCATTATTAAGTGAACAGCTGATCAATAAGAATAAAACCCAAGGGTATTTTATGGGGGTGGATACGTCATCGGATCGTTGGCAGTTACAAAGTGGCGCATTATTTCAGAGCATTTTGGACGATTTGGCGCAAGGGGTGGCCATTGCAGATATTGCAGCGCGTTTTCATATTGGGTTTGCACACGCCTTGGTTAAGATGGCATTGCGTTTGCAAACACGCTACCCTTTTAAAAGAGTCGTACTCAGTGGTGGCGTGTGTCAGAATGGTTGGTTAATGCAGTTGGTTAGGGAGGCGTTTCCCAAAGAGATGGAGCTCTGTTTTCACCAGAATACACCTGCCAATGATCAATCCATTGCCATGGGGCAGTTATGTCTTGTTTAGTTGAGCTGGAGAGGAAAGGATACCCAAATGGATAAACAGCAATTGGAGACTTCATTTAATGACCAAGCATGGATTTCTGTGTTGCAAGCGGTGGAAGACTCTTATGTTCAGTCGCTCAACTATCAAGCCGAAATTGAAACCAAAAATGCCGCGTTAGATCAAGCCCATCAATTTATTTCGGGGGTAGTATCGGCTATGTCGGATGTTTTAATTGTAACGGATGATGCGCTGTCTATCTCGCAGGTTAATACCGCCTTTCTTAACATGACCCATTATGAAGAGTCCGATGTGATTGGAAAACCCATTGAGAACTTTGTAACCATCCCAAGCAAAGAATTTTCCAATGGTTTTGTTGAGCAGCGTCTCTACCAAGATGTATTGGTGGATTTACAGGGTCGTTACAATACCACGCGCTTAACCATGAGTTGCAGTTGTGCTCAAGTCTGCTCTTCGAGTTTTAAAGGACGGGTATTGGTTGGCCGTCCAGTAAGTGAAGTGTTGTTAGCGCATGAGGCATTGCAAAAAGCGTATAAAGAGCTAGCGGTCACACAAGAAAAAATGTTGCAAACTGAAAAAATGGCCTCATTAGGACGTTTGGTCGCTGGGGTGGCACATGAGTTAAATACCCCCATTAGTGTATTACAAGGAAACCTATGGTTGCTGCAAAATAATTTACATGCGGATATGCAGTCATTGATTGAGCAAAGCGACAATGTGGATGAACAGGTGGTGGAGATGGTGAACGATTTACCTAGTTTATTAGAGGATTCTCAAGAGGCCGCCAAACAAATTAACCGCATTGTGAAAGAGTTAAAACAGTTTAGCTATCAAGATGCGCTTGAGCAACAACCCTTTAATTTGAGTCGCTTGATTGAAGTCTCTTCGGATTGGTCAATTGGTAATGTACTCAACGCTCAAATTCAGTTTACTTTGGATGTTGAGGATGCGTTATATGTGGTTGGATCATCCAGTAAGTTTCAGCAGGTGATGATTAATTTAATTCAAAATGCGATTGACGCGGTCGAGTCGCTTGAAAAGCCTGTTATTACGATTAAGGCGTTAAAAAAAGAGCAATCGATCACCGTTTGGGTGGAAGATAATGGGTTGGGCATTCCGATTGAGCTAATGGATAAAATATTTGACCCTTTTTTTACCACCAAAGAGGTGGGCAAAGGAACGGGATTGGGATTGAGTATCAGTTACCAGTTATTGAAAGAGATGAATGCAGAGCTGAGTGTCTGGAATAAACTGGAAGGGGGGGCGGTGTTTCAAATTCAGCTTAATTCGGTGGCTCAAATATGAATATTTTATGGTTACAATCAGGCGGATGCAGTGGTTGCACGCTCTCTTTTATGGGGTTAGAGGAGCAGGACTTACTCTCTTGGTCCAATATGTTAGACCTCAACTGGTTATGGCACCCTTCGTTAACGGAAAACTCTGCGCAAGAGACCAAAACGATAGTGCAAAAGGTCTTAAATAATGAAATTAGTTTGGATATTTTCTGTTTAGAGGGTTCCGTTATTATGGGACCCAATGGAACGGGGCGGTTTCATATGCTGTCGGGTTTTAATATGCCCGCCAAAGAGCTGATTTTACAACTGTCACAAAAGGCTGGTTATGTATTAGCCATTGGCACTTGTGCTGCTTATGGCGGCATTACCGCCGCTGGAAATAACTTGGTGGAAGCAACGGGGTTGCAATACGATCAAAATCAATTTGGCAGCCTGTTGCCCAAGCACTTTCGGTCTGCCATGCAGTTGCCGGTGATTAATATTTCGGGGTGTCCTGTTCACCCCGCTTGGGTAGCGGAGACCATTGGGTTGATTGCTTTAAATCAGTTTACAGAGTCGTCCATGGATTCGGTAGGCCGGCCACTGTTTTATGCCAATAAATTAGTGCATCATGGTTGCTCTCGTAATGAATATTATGAGTATAAGGCAAGCGCCCAAAAGCCATCCGACTTAGGGTGCATGATGGAAAACATGGGGTGTGTTGGAACCATTGCTCATGCCGACTGCAATGAGCGAGGTTGGCATGGAAACAGCTCGTGTACCAAAGGAGGCTATGCCTGCATCGATTGTACTTCGCCCGATTTTGGGCGTGTAAAACATGCGTATCAATCCACGCCTAAAATTGGCAACATTCCAGTCGGTTTGCCAACGGACATGCCTAAGGCTTGGTTTATTGCCTTATCGACCTTGTCCAAATCGGCCACCCCTAAGCGCATTAAAGAGAATGCTGTACAGGATCATATTGTAATTAGCCCAGAGATAAAGCAGACAAAACGATGAGTAGAATGATTGTAGGCCCGTTTAATCGTGTGGAGGGAGACCTTGAAATCACACTGGATTTTGACGGCGATAAGGTGCGCCAAGCAGAAGTAAATGCCACGTTATTTAGAGGGTTTGAAAGTATGTTGGAAGGGCGAAAAGCTTCGGATGTACTGATATTTGCGCCTCGAATTTGTGGTATTTGTTCGGTTTCTCAATCGGTTGCGGCGGCCACCGCACTTTCTCAAATTTATGGGGTTACCCCCACCGAAAATGGTCAAAAAGCCATTAATTTAATGTTGGCCAATGAGAATGCGGCGGATTTATTAACGCATTTTTACCTCTTTTTTATGCCCGATTTTGCACGAGAGGTTTATCAAGATCAACCGTGGTTTTCGGAGGTTAAGCTACGTTTTAAAGCCATGCGAGGTCGATCTGTTTCGGGTGCGTTGCAAGCAAGGACGACTTGGTTAAAAATGATGGGAATTTTGGCTGGGCGCTGGCCACATACACTGGCGATTCAACCGGGTGGCAGCAGCCGAGCCATAGTGGATTCTGAAACACTGCAATTAACGCTGTTAGCGCGTCAGTTTAGGCAGTTTTTAGAGCAACAAATGCTCGGCTCCAGTTTGGAACGTTTTTTAGGCTGCCAAACCGAAGCCGAATTTTTGGCATGGCAATCTAATACAACCTCATCGGATTTTGGCCTCTTTTGTGAGGTGGCACGGGCACTTGAGTTAAGTCAATTAGGCTGTTCGCCCGGTCAGTTAATGAGCTATGGAAACTATCCAGATATGGAAGGGGGGCGTACATTTGCTTCTGGGATATTCGATAAGGGGGGGAGAAAAATTTTAAACCCCAATTTGATTACGGAAGATACGCATTATGCTCATTATCAGGGCAGTGATATATTAAGTCCATGGGCTGACAATGTGGCACCAGAACTGGATAAAGCACAAGCTTACAGTTGGTGTAAGGCGCCACGTTTGGATGGAAATGTGATGGAAGTCGGTGCCTTGGCGCGTCAAGTGATGACGCAACAACCCTTGATTAATGACCTAATGGCGCGTTATGGCAGTAATGTGTATACACGAATTGTGGCGCGAGTGGTGGAGTTGGCAACGATTGTCACACTTGTAGAGTCATGGTTGGAGACGGGATTTACCAAAGAGAGCGCTTTTTGCCAGTCGGCAACAACGGTGGCCTGTTCAAAAGGCATGGGGTTGATTGAAGCCGCCCGTGGTGGGCTTGGGCATTGGATTGAACTGGAAGGGGATCAAATTAAAAACTTTCAAGTGATTGCCCCCACCACTTGGAACTTTTCACCCAAAGACAGTCGTAATGTTTCGGGTGCTTTAGAGCAGGCTTTAGTGGGGGCAAGAAAGCTTCCTAATGAGCAAACGCCCGTATCGGTACAACACATTGTTCGCTCGTTTGATCCCTGTATGGTGTGTACAGTGCATTAATGATTAAACTATTCAGTTTCACCACTTTGTGGCATCGACGTATTAAAAATAAAGGAGTGATAAAACCCGTATCCAGTAGCTTTCTTAAAGCAATGAAACCTTCTATATCAGCCAAATATTGACGGATAACGGTTTAGAATTCACGGATCTACATCGGAGATGTCGATGGCGCTTTTGCCACTCACGCCACCGCCTGAATTAATTTTAACCAGTCCGCCTTCTACTAAGGTTAAATCACTGCTGTCTATATCTACGTTTAGACCACTACATATTGATGAATTTTGGAGAGGGGGG
>JAKISK010000089.1 GCA_021648625.1 Thiomicrorhabdus sp.
GCCCAGTTTAAAGCCCACTCATCTACCACCAGCAGAGTCGTAAAAAATCCATCTCCATAGTGCAACGCACGGTCTTGCACGCCAACGGACTCAATGGCGTGTCCATTCAAATAAGTAACAGAAGCAAGTGGGCGATTGGCGAGTGTCATGTGAGTGCGTTAATCAACCCTTTGGCTTTATGCCCCGCCTCTTCCAGCTCGCGCTCGGCAATGGAATCGGCCACAATGCCACCGCCCGCTCTAAACTGCACGGTGGGTACGCCCTCTTCTTCAAACTGAATCATGGTGCGGATTAAGATATTTAAATCCAAAGAGCCATCACGGTTAATGTACCCTAGCGATCCAGTATAGGCTTCACGCGGCATTTTCTCTAACTCGGCAATGATTTCCATGCATCTAATTTTAGGACAGCCTGTAATGGTTCCACCTGGAAACACGGCGTGAACAATATCCAAAGGCGATAAATTATCTTGTAACTTACCACGCACATTCGAGACGATGTGATGCACATGCTCGTAAGTTTCCAGCACCATCAACTCGTTAACGTCTACCGTGCCGTGTTGGCAAATACGCCCTAAATCATTACGCACCAAATCAATAAGCATAATATGCTCGGCGCGTTCTTTAGGGTGTGCAATCAACTCATCCATTAGCGCTTGATCGGCGTTTGCATCGGCACTGCGCTTGCGTGTGCCAGCAATGGGGCGAGCTTCGACCCAAGGTGCTTGATATTTCACCAACCGCTCAGGTGATGAGCTGATAATGTGCCACGGCTGACCATTTTTATCTTTAAAGTTGGCTAAGGCGGCAAAAGGCGCAGGATTATGCTCGCGTAATGCACGATATACTGTTAAGGCACTCACATTTTTTTCTAACAACATTTGCCATTGACGCGATAAATTGACTTGAAAAATATCGCCCGACAAAATGTACTCTTTAATCGCATGAATGCCGTTCAGGTATTTTTGGGGCGGTTCTTCAGTCGAGGTGTTGGCTTGAACGTTAACAGGGGGAGGAGAAATTTTAGACGAAAACACGCTTTGAATGTCTGCCGCTATTTTTTCGACCACCTCGGCATAGTCTGGCTCTGCAATAATAAACAGCTCTTGTGTTGCGTGTTTTATAATCACGGCCGCTGGAATACGGGTTAATATCGCCAAGGGAAACTTGGCTTTGGGTAGGTCTAAAACGGGTTCAACCACTTGCGCGTAGTCGTAACTAAAGTAGGCAAACCAACCGCCGGTAAAGGGTAAACCCGCTGCATTGTCACAACCGCTCACATGCAGTTGCTTAAATTGTTCGGTGGCTCGCTCTAAAAAGCTTTGTTGATCGGCTAATTCATTTAACGAAAGGGTCTCTAGTGGAAACGCAAAAAGAATATCGTACTCACCCAAGCTTCCCTTGGCGACACTTTCTAATAAAAAAGGATACCGCTCTGGGTTAAGGGCATGCAACTGAGCCAAATCAATGGAAGCATAATCCAAAAAAGGAAGCTCGCGTGTAATCATGCGAAGAGGTGAGGAATTTGCCATGCGCTCTAAAAAAACTAAATTTTGCCTAATACGAGGGTGGCATTGGTACCACCAAAGCCAAACGAGTTGGACAGTGCATAATCAACTTTTGCATCACGCGCTTCATGCGCCACATAATCTAAATCACACCCCTCTTGAGGATTATCTAAATTGATGGTGGGCAATAACGTCTGATTTTTAATAGACAATGCGGTAAATACCGCTTCCATTGCGCCCGCCGCACCTAATGAATGTCCCGTCATGGATTTAGTTGAACTCATTGCCAATTGATAAGCATGATCGCCAAAAACCGACTTTACAGCACTGGTCTCGCATAAATCTCCAGCGGGGGTAGAGGTGCCATGTGCGTTAATGTAATCAATTTGATTAAGATCGACTTTGGCATTATGCAGTGCGGTTGTCATACAACGCCCTGCGCCTTCGCCCCCCTTAGACGGCAAGGTCATGTGATAGGCATCGCCGCTCATACCAAAGCCTAAGACTTCGGCGTAAATTTCTGCGCCACGGGCCTTGGCGTGTTCGTACTCTTCTAACACCACTGCGCCTGCGCCATCACTGAGTACAAAACCATCGCGATCTTGATCCCAAGGGCGACTGGCGGCTTGTGGGTCGTCATTGCGCGTAGACAGCGCACGTGCAGCGGCAAAACCAGCCAACCCCAATTGAGTGGTGGCATGTTCTGCGCCACCGGCCACCATCACATCTACATCGCCGTATTCAATCATACGCGCTGCATCGCCAATACTATGGGTTCCTGTGGCACATGCGGTCGAAATGGATAAGTTAGGCCCTTTAAGGCCAAACATTATCGATAAGTTGCCCGAAATCATATTAATGATGGAGCTGGGCACAAAAAACGGCGATACACGTCGTGGGCCTGATTTTAAATAGGTACTGTGCTGGGTCTCAATGGAACCTATGCCTCCAATACCAGAGCCGATGGAGACACCGATACGTGTTGCGTTTTCTTCGGTAATGTCTAAGCCTGAATCACGAATGGCTTGTGCGCCTGCCGCAATACCGTAATGAATAAACGGATCCATTTTTTTGGCTTCTTTAGGCAAAATATAGTCTGAAACGTTAAATCCTTTTAACACGCCACCAAATTTTACGGTATACGCATCGGTATCAAATTTGCTTAGATAATCAATACCGCTTTTACCTGCAACCAAGTTGTTCCAGTTTTCTTCAACCGTTAAGCCAACCGCAGACAAAGCCCCCACACCAGTGATTACAACACGACGTTTAGTCAAACTGATTTCCTCTTTTTAAATACAAAAAAAGCCGTAAATATACGGCTTTTTAAATACATCTCAGCAACCTACAAAAAAATTATAGGTTTGCGTTTACGTATGAAGTGGCTTGCGCTAATGTTGAAATCTTTTCAGCTTCATCATCTGGAATTTCGCAATCAAACTCTTCTTCCAAAG
Source organism: Thiomicrorhabdus sp. (assembly GCA_021648625.1). Lineage (GTDB taxonomy): Bacteria > Pseudomonadota > Gammaproteobacteria > Thiomicrospirales > Thiomicrospiraceae > Thiomicrorhabdus. The sequence continues at coordinate 2,962 of JAKISK010000089.1, forward strand.
CCATTACTAGCTCAACGGTGTCTAAAGAATCTGCACCTAAATCGTCAACAAATGATGCATCTGCTGTTACTTGATCTTCTTCTACACCTAATTGCTCAACAACGATTTTTTTTACGCGCTCTTCAATACTGCTCATGGAGTTCTCCAACTTAGTTATTTTTAAAAATCTTCTTAATTTTGACGTATTCTCGCTTTATACTCAGCGTTTTTCAAGTTTTATCCGAAATTAATTTATATTTAACCCTAATCCCCAGATAGAAATGCGAATTAGAGTGTAAGCAATTGATGTGCATAGTGAATGCAAAAAAGACAACGTCACCTTATTGGTGATGCGTCCTTTTTTGCATTTGCTAGGTGCATCAAGGGCTTGCGCTATAAACGTATTTTCTGTCTGGAGATTAGGGTTTAACGCTTCAACGGAGTAAGTAATTACCCTAAATCAACCTTTTATCACTCGTCTACATCGTAAAAACACTAAACCATGTACATGCCACCATTTACGTTTAAGGTTTGCCCTGTAATGTAAGCACCGCCCTCTCCCGCTAAAAAGCTGACGGATTTAGCGATATCTTCTGGCGACCCTAAACGGCTTAATGGAATTTGTTTGGTCAACATTTCACGTTGCTCTTCTGGCAGACCGCGTGTCATATCGGTGTCAATAAACCCGGGCGCAATGGTATTAACGGTAATATTTCGAGTGCCCACTTCTCGCGCTAAGGATTTACTGAAACCGATAATTCCCGCTTTAGCAGCCGCGTAATTAGTTTGACCCGCATTGCCCATCACACCGACCACTGAGGCGATACTAATAATGCGCCCACCTTTCGCTTTCATCATCCCGCGTAAACAGGCTTTACTCATGCGAAATACCGAGCTTAAATTGGTTTGAATAATATCATCCCACTCATCGTCTTTCATGCGCATCAGTAAATTATCACGCGTAATTCCAGCGTTATTCACTAAAATCGTTGGCACACCAAACTCGTTTGTTATCTCGGCTAATACGGACGTAATCATCTCTGCATTCGTTACATTTAAGCATTTACCTGCGCCTTGAGCGCCCGCGTCTTTAAGGTAAGCGGATATATTATCCGCACCAGATTCTGAGGTCGCTGTTCCGATCACAATCGCACCTTGTGATGCCAACTCTAATGCAATGGCCTTACCGATTCCACGACTTGCACCCGTAACAAATGCAACCTTTCCTGTTAACATGATTTTCCTGCCTAAGTTTTTAAAATTCAATCCCGTAATGATACTAACTATTCTACAAACTTGCTAACGCTTTTTCTAATGTTGCATCATCAAATACAGGCTGTACCTTCATTTTTCGATCAATACGACGATTTAAGCCCATTAAAACCTTACCTGGCCCCAGCTCATATAGTGACTCAACGCCTTGCTGTTTCATTGCATTCACGATCTCAACCCACTGAACGGGGCGGTATAACTGCTGAACCAATAACGCTTTAATTTCATCGGTGTCTTTTGCTTCGCTAAACTGCACATTGTGCAATACAGGCACCGCTGGCATATTAAATGTCATGCCTTCAAGCTTTTTAGCCAATTGCTCTGCCGCAGGCTTCATTAAAGAGCAATGTGAAGGAACACTCACGGGCAGAGGCACCACGCGAGAAGCGCCCGCCTCCGTTGCCGCTGCAATGGCTTTTTCGACTGCGGCTTTATTTCCCGCAATCACCACTTGACCCGGCGAATTAAAATTAACCGCTTCTACGATGCCGTCAACTTGCTCACAGAGCGATACAACCTGCGCATCCTCCAACCCAAGTACCGCCGCCATTGCACCTTGGCCTTCTGGCACCGCAGACTGCATTAAACGACCACGCTCTGATACCAGCTCAATCCCTTGCGCCAAGGTCATCACGCCACTGGCAACCAGTGCGGTGTACTCACCCAACGAGTGACCCGCCATAAACACAGGCGCACACGATTTTTGAGCAATCAACGTACGATACACAGCAATTCCTGCGGCCAACATGGCTGGCTGAGTTATATCGGTTTGATTTAACTTGCCTTCTGAATCATTCTGAACCACATCCCACAAGTCATATCCTAATACCGCAGAAGCCTCATTAAATACCTCTGATACTTGAGGATTAGAGGCCGCAAGTTCTGATAACATTCCAACCGACTGAGAGCCTTGACCAGGGAAAATAAATGCATATGACATAATTCAATACCTACTTAAATATTTTTAAAATACAAACCGAGGGGGGGGTAATTTTTTACCCCCCCCCTTTATACACATTCTAAATTAATAACGAATTAACGCGGAACCCCAAGTAAACCCGCCGCCAAAGGCCTCCAACAACAGCATGTGACCTCGTTGAATTCGGCCATCCCGAATGGCTTCATCCAATGCCAAGGGGACAGATGCGCTGGAGGTGTTGGCGTGTTTATGTACGGTAATTACTGCTTGGTCAGCGGATAATTTTAATTTTTTAGCCGTTCCGTTAATAATGCGTAAATTGGCCTGATGCGGCACGAGCCAATCAATGTCCTCTTTTTGCAACCCATTGGCTTCAAGCGTCTCTTTGGCAATGCGGCTCAACGTGTTAATTGCCATTTTAAACACTTCATTGCCTTTCATGTTCATGGTGCGCTCTTCAATGGAATCTGAGCTGGGCAGTTTTGAAATCCCTGAAGGCACATGCAAAAGATCTTCGTACTGCCCGTCGGCATGAATGTGTGTGGACAAGATTCCCTCTTGTTCCGAGGCTTCCAACAAGACCGCACCCGCACCGTCACCAAATAGTACGCAGGTATTACGATCTGTCCAGTTAATAATGCGCGATAAGGTTTCAGCGCCTACAACCAGCACGCATTTTGCCATGCCCGTTTTAATAAACTGATCCGCAACACTCAATGCATACACAAATCCAGAACACACGGCCTGAATATCAAATGCAGGACAGCCATGAATGGCTAAACGCTGTTGCAGTAAACAGGCGGTACTCGGAAAGGTTTTATCAGGCGTGGTGGTTGCGACAATAATCAAATCAATGGCACTGGCCTCTAAACCCGCCATATCGAGTGCTTTTAAAGTAGCTTGCTCTGCTAAATCGCAAGTGGTTTGGCCTTCGGCGGCAATGTGACGTTGCTCAATACCGGTTCGTTCACGAATCCACTCATCGCTGGTGTCTACCATTTTTTCAAGATCGGCATTGGTTAAGATTTTTTCAGGTAAATACCCACCTGTGCCAGCAATACGGCTATAGACTTTTTGATTCATAATTACTCAACGTTAAAAGGGTTCACAAACGATTTTAGATAAAAAAACCGCTGTTACTCAACGGTCATTTCATTGGCTTGTTGCTTAATCAACTTAGAGACTTCTGAAGAGATTAACTCGGGGACATTTTTCTTCACTTCCAACCGCGCTTCGGCAATGGCATGAAAATAGGAGGAACGGTCGGCACTGCCGTGACTTTTAATCACAATTTTACGCAAACCTAATAAAGAAGCCCCATTATAACGACTGGGATCTACTTTGTCTTTGAAGGACTTTAAAACGGGGTAGGCAATGACGGCCACCAGTTTCGTCAACAGGTTTTTCTTAAACGCCGCTTTCAAATAGAAAGAGATCATTTTAGCCACCCCTTCACTGGATTTTAAAGCAATATTACCGTCAAACCCATCGCAAGCGACGACATCCACATCGCCTTTAAAGATATCATTGCCTTCAACGTAACCAATATAGTTAATACTGGGTAACTGAAGCAATTGATGCGCCTCTTTAATACGTGGATGGCCTTTCATCTCCTCTTCACCAATGTTTAACAACCCAACTCTAGGCGAAGCATTATCATCAATCGCTTGCGCTAACACCGAGCCCATCATCGCAAACTGCGCTAACTGCTCTCCTGTACACCCAATATTGGCACCTAAATCTAAAACATGTACATGGCCTTTCATGGTTGGCATGGTCGTACAAATGGCAGGACGCTCAATATCAGGCAGCATTTTTAACACAAACTTAGCAACCGCCATTAACGCACCGGTATTTCCAGCACTGACACACGCTTGCGCCTGATCTTCTTTTACCAAATTTAAGGCAATACGCATCGAAGACTGTTTTTTCTTTCTTAACGCATTAGAGGGTAAATCGTCCATTTCAACCACTTGTTCAGCGTGTTGCACAGAGATTCTAGAGTCATCGTATTGATGTTTTGAAAGTTCTGCATTAATTAAGTCTTCTTTGCCGACTAAAATAATGTGAATATCAGAGAATTTTTTGAGTGCATCGAGGGACGCTGGAACGGTGACAGGTAAACCATGATCACCGCCCATCGCATCGATGGCAATATTGATAGTCAAGATGGATTAAGCCTTATCTTGAACGACTTTTTTACCTTTATAGTACCCATCAGCCGTAACATGATGACGACGGTGAACTTCACCCGTGGTCTCATCAACCGTTAAGGTTGGTGCATCTAATGAATCATGTGAACGACGCATTCCGCGTCTTGATGGGGTTTTACGGCTCTTTTGGACTGCCATGGTACTCTCCTAAAATAATACATTTATGAATTCTATTTTTTTAACGTTTGCAAAATTGCAAACGGATTCGATTTCTCTGACGCATCGTAACCGTCGACATCTGAAACCGTCTCATTTTTATAGTGTATTGAACTTGAATCATTAATGGGAGCAAGTGGCACCGAAAGTAACAACTCCTCCTCAACCCAATCAAAAGAGGACATTTTATCCTCTTCCGTCAATAAAAACACTTCAATCTCTGTTGGCAAATCTTTTGCCAATGCCAGTGATTCGGTAAAGATCCCTTTGGTTTCTGATTCAATCAAATACTCAAAGGTTTCTAACGAACGCTGACACTGTAATTCTAGAACCGTCTCTAATTTCATCGTAAAAGCAGGAAATTTTAATGCTTTATCGTAAAAGAAGTTAAGTTCGACCTTAATATCACGATCCGATGCGCCAATAAGCTCAACCAAACGCGTTAAACGGCTTTGATTGACTCGCCCCACAAATTGTTTATTATGGTTCACTGAGTTGATTGGATCGATAAATTCAGGTAGCTTGTCTAACATAGGCGCGAATCATACCGCTATCATTTAATTAAGTCAAAAAGAATATACAAAGGTCTCCCGCAACATGTCTTGTCAGCCCAAAAAAACAAACCAAAACACCGCGTTTCCAAACATTATTCTCGCATCCACGTCACCCTTTAGAAAGCAACTTCTTAAAAATCTTTACCTAACTTTTGAGCAAGTTGCACCCGATATTGACGAAACCCCCTTAAAAGATGAAGCCCCTAAAGCGATGGTGGCACGACTCTCCTATAACAAAGCACAAGAGATTGCACAACGTTCTCCAAATAGCATTATTATTGCCTCAGATCAATGCGCCGTTTTTCAAGACACCCCCATCGGAAAACCACACACCATGCAGAACGCCATCAAACAACTGCAACAATTTAGCCAAGAAACCATTACTTTTTATACAGGTTTGGTCGTCATAAATACCGCAACACAACAGCAATTTGAACGCATGGACACAACACTCGTTCACTTTAGAACCTTGTCTCAAGAGGTGATTGAAAACTATCTGGAAATTGAACAACCTTTAAATTGTGCAGGAAGCTTTAAATCGGAAGGGTTAGGCATTACCTTATTTGAAAAAATAACCAGCAAAGACCCCAATGCCTTAATCGGATTACCACTGATTGAATTAACCAATATTTTTTATCAAATGGGGTATTCATTGCCTCTAAAACTAAATAAAGAAAAATCCCCTCCCATATCATCATAAAAAAAGACTGTTTTTAGCCTAAAAAACCCATTTAAAATGGGTACCGTTCCGATGGGCGACATTTTTATAGTGCTGCTGCTCGCTTCCCTAATCCCCCGATAGAAAATGCGTTTATAGCACAAGCCCTTGCCGCGCCTAGTAAATTACTCGCACTCTAATTAGAATTTCTATCGGGGGATTAGGGAACGTTAAATTCGATAAATTTACGAGCTTCGATTAGCGCGGATTTGGCTTCTTTTTGACTGGATTTAGCGACGCTTATTTTTAGGTCGTTTTGAATCTCGACTTCTTCTTTTCCTTTTTTGTCTTCAAACCGCAGTTCGATAAAAAACTCGGCCGCAAGCGACCGAGTTTTTAGAGCAGTTTCAGTTGCTCTGATTTAGTTTCTATCTTATCGTTTTCCATTAACTGATTTTGAACATACTTTCGAATGCTCTTCTCATCTGCAT
>JAKISK010000090.1 GCA_021648625.1 Thiomicrorhabdus sp.
GGCTTGGCGGCGGTGGCTTGCTCTTTTAGGGTTTTGAGTCGCATTTGTAAATACGCGTCTAGGTCGCCCATAAAATGCGAGACTTTGCCTTGATGCACCCACCAATATTGGTCGGCAATGCTGGCCAATAGGTGTTTGTCGTGCGTAACGATAATCAGAGCGCCATCAAAGTCTTGTAGCGCCATGTCTAGGGCATCACGTGTATCCATGTCTAGGTGGTTGGTTGGCTCATCTAAAATAATTAAGTTGGGCTTTTGATAGACAATAATCGCTAAGGCTAGGCGGGCTTTTTCGCCCCCTGAGAAATGTTCTATGGTGTCTAAACACTGCTCATTGGAAAAACCAAAACTGCCTAAAAAATTACGTGCCTCCTGATCGCTCGGCGGTTCGGGCAACATTAACAGGTGTTGCAGTGGGCTTTTTTCATAGATTAACGATTCCAGCTGATGCTGCGCAAAATAGCCAAATTTTACCCCCCTACTGATTTTAACTTTGCCACTTTCGGGCGGTAAATCGCCTACCAGTAGTTTAATTAAGGTGGATTTACCCGATCCATTTACGCCCACTAATCCGATACGATCACCTGCTCGTAAGGTTAAGTCAACGTCTTTTAAAATGGGTTGATCTGCGTAAGAAAAATCGACATGCTCTAACCCTAACATCGGATCAGGTTGGTGTTGGGGGGGGGAGAATTTAAAGGTAAACGGATTACTGGCTTGTACCGCGGCCACCTCTTCCATGCGCTCTAGGGCTTTTACACGGCTTTGGGCTTGCTTGGCTTTACTGGCTTTGGCTTTAAAGCGTTCTATAAAGCTTTTAAGGTGCTGCATTTGCTGTTTTTGTTTGTCGTGCAACGCTTGTTGTTGCATGAGCTGTTCGTTTCGCTGGCGCTCAAACGAGGCAAAATTTCCCGAATAAAAATCAATTTTTTGTTGATGAATATGTGCAATGCCTTGCACCACTTGGTCTAAAAAATCGCGATCATGTGAAATGATTAAAATGGCGCCAAGGTAAGACTTTAGCCATTGAATTAACCATGCAACGGCTTCGATGTCTAAATGGTTGGTGGGTTCGTCTAATAACAGGAGGTCGGAGCGTTGCATTAAGGCTCTAGCTAACTTTAAGCGAACTTGCCAACCCCCTGAAAATTCTGATATTTTCTTTTCAAAATCGGCTTCACTAAATCCCAGCCCGTACAGCAATTGACGCGCATTATTGGGCACAGAAAACCCATCTATTTTATCCAACACATCGTACGCTTGCACTAACGCATCATGGTCTTCCGATGCTTCGGAAGCGGCAACTTGCTGTTGCGCTTGGGCGTATTTTGTATCACCAAAACAGACGTAATCCAGTGCGTTTAAATCAAGTTGTTTAACCTCTTGCTCCACACTGCCGATTAACCAGTTAGCAGGAATGGCAACGTGCCCTTCATCCACCGTGTGCTCACCCAATAAGGTTTTAAATAGCGTGGTTTTTCCTGTGCCATTTTGACCAATTAAGCCAATTTTTTGCCCAGGGTGTACATTCAGCGTTGCACCTTGAAACAGTAATTTTGTGCCTGCACGAATGGATAGATTTTGAAGGGATAACACGCTTAAAGCACCTCTTGAAGCTGGCCAGAAGACAGGCGCAATTGGCGATCCATTTTTCCCGCCAACGCTAAATCATGGGTGACAATGATCAGTGCGGTATTAAACTCTTGGTTTAATTCCAGCAACAATTGAAACACCTGCTCTGCCGAGGCATCGTCCAAATTACCCGTAGGTTCATCGGCCAAAATGCATTTGGGTTGGGTAATGAGCGCACGTGCAATGGCCACACGCTGGCGCTCTCCGCCCGACAACTCGCTCGGCTTATGCTGCACGCGATCTGCCAATCCAACACGTTCAAGCAATTGCTCCGCTTGGTGTTGTGCTTCTTTAGCGGACATTCTTCGCACACGCAGTGGCAACATCACATTTTCAAGTGCGCTCAACTCGGGCAGTAAATGATGAAATTGGTACACAAAGCCCATGTACTGGTTGCGTAACCGACCTCGGCGCGAGTCATTTTCTTCTGAAAAAGCGTTGCCATTTAAGAAAACGTGCCCATTATCAGGCTGATCCAATCCCGCCAACATATGCAACAGGGTACTTTTTCCAGAACCTGATGCGCCCACAATGGCGACTTTTTCACCCGGTGCAATTGCTAAATTTACGTCGGTAAATACGGTGGTTTGTACCGCCGCATCGGCAAACGATTTGGACAGCCCTTTTGCCTCTAATACAGCTTGTAGTTCGGTTTGTGATTCAGTTTGTAATACACGCTCACTCATAACGTAATGCCTCGGCAGGTTGAAGTTTTGCGGCTTTAAAGGCGGGGTACAGTGTGGCCAATAGGGTTAACACAAAGGCCAAGCCCGTAACCGACCAAACATCGCTCCACTCTACTTTTGAAGGAACGCTACTAATGTAATACACATCCGCGGGGAAAAATTCAATGCCTAAAATGGTTTCGATAAAGGGGATAATCACATCAATATTAAAGGCCAAACTCAAGCCCCCTGCCAAGCCCATCAAGGAGCCGAGCACGCCAATCACCAGACCTTGAATAATAAAAATAAGCTGAATACTGCCCGGCGATGCACCAATGGTTCTCAACACCGCAATGTCACCCTGCTTATCGGTTACCACCATCACCATAGTGGAAACGATGTTAAAGGTAGCCACCATAATAATTAAGGCAAGCACGATAAACATCATGCGTTTTTCCATCTCAATGGCTCTAAAAAAATTGGCGTGTTGCTGAGTCCAGTCACGTAAATATAAGTTTTTATCTGCCACTTCTGCGAGCTGATCTTTAACCTTTCCTACCAAAAACATATCGTCCAGTTTTAACTGCAATGCACTGACCGAGTCACCATATTTAAAAACTTTCTTAGCGTCATCAACATGAATAATCGCCAAGCCGCTGTCGTATTCGTGCATGCCCGCTTCAAAGATGCCTACCACGGTAAAGCGTTTAATTCGCGGCACCATTCCCACGGGGGATATGGTGCCTTGCGGGGCGATTAAGGTCACTTTATCGCCCAAATACACGCCTAAGCTCGCCGCCAATTCTTTTCCTAAAATCATGCGGTATTTTTTAGGCACTAAATCGGACAATTGACCATCTTCCAGCATTTTGCTGTCAATGTCCGCCACGCTGTTTTCCAGCTCGGGCAATACGCCTCTAATTTGCACCCCTTTCACTTCACCCGCATGGCTTAACATGCCTTGCTCCATAATATTGGGCGCGGCACCCGTTACATGCGGTTGATTAATCATTTGGTTATAGAGCGAATTCCAGTCTTCTAACCGATTGTTCTGCTCATTAATGGTCATATGGGCGGTCATGCCTAAAATACGGTCTCGCAACTCTTCTTGAAAGCCGTTCATGATCGACATAATAGTGATTAACGCCGTCACACCCAGCGCAATCCCTACCATCGAAGAGAAAGAGATAAACGAAATAAACCCATTGCGCCGTTTGGCACGGGTGTATCGCAAACCTAAAAACAGTTCATAAGGAAGCTTAAACATATACTGCATTAACCTTTTTTAAACCCGCTCAAAATCTATAAGGGGGGGATTATTTTTGTTCGTCCGAATCATGTTTATGAATCGGATTAAAGACGGGGAGACTGTAATTGGTCACAATAGCTAAAATTCGCAAGCTAAAGACCACCACAATGCACAAAATAACCGCCACTTCTTGTTGCTCAAAAAAGCCCGAGGCCAATACCATTGTACTCGCACCCATAAAACTTGCCGTCGCGTAAATTTCTTTACGGAAAATCAGCGGTACTTCGCCCACCAATACATCGCGAATCACCCCCCCTGCCGCGCCTGTCATAATCGCGGTCATAATAATAATGGGATCACTCAAGCCTAAATCCATCGCTTTTTGCGCTCCAATGGCGGTAAACACCGCCAACCCAAGCGCATCCAAATACAATAAAAACTGCATGGGCGCGGTTTTAAACTTAGCGTAAAAAAACATAAACAGAGCGGCAACCACCACAATGTAAATATAAATCGGTTGTGTGACCCAAAAAACGGGTTGGTCTAAAATCAAATCACGCAATGTACCGCCGCCAATGGCCGTAACCATCGCAATCACCACCGCCCCAAACAAATCCAATTGTTTACGGCTGGCCGCCAGCAATCCCGTGATCGCAAACACCACCGTACCCAGCAAATCCAATGCACTGATCGTCATATCAAAATTCATGGGCACATTATAGAGTAAAAAGACAAAAAAGAGGTAGTGACTTGGCTGTGCAACTACCTAAAAGCAGTGCATAGAGGGGGGGAGAAAATTTACAAAGCCTTTATTGTTTGACTGGTGATTTCAAATCTTTCAAGTATTCAACCAATTCATGAATGCGTGTGCTTGGGTTATCTGTATTATTTCTTTCTGCTTCAGCCAGTACCAATTTTGATGAAGCAATCGCCCGTCCATTTTATCCAATAAGGATACAAACAAGCCAGAAGTCCCTTTTTCATAATCAGGTAAATAAAGCTTTAACTCTTGAATGACCTTATCACAAATAGATTTATTTTCGGTTTTACAGTATGGATGCGTAACATAGTCAAAATGCAGTAACAGCCAATATTCAAAACAAGGCACGGAAGTAACGGCTTCAAAGCCTTCTTCTTTTAAATCATTTATTTTAGAAACCGTTTCACGGTAGCTTGTATGGCAATCTTTATCCAAAACACAATATATCTTGTCGTAAGCGTCGCCTTTTTTACTCTCTTGATCTTGAAGCTCTTCCGCTTTGTCCAAAACACTGCAAGGACTTGACCCACAATCACCTGTAATTTTAATATTGGCACTGTTTAAACGATAATGGTCTTTTAATTCCGAAAAATAATGCGGCTCTGTTTTTTCGCCTTCGCATACAATCAATACTCGATCATAAGGTTCTCTTTTAGCTTTTTTACGTTTTAAATCGCTATTAAGTTTTGCTTTACGTTTATGATGCAGGTTATCGGTTCCCATTTGCTCTAACCTAAACTTTGCACGTAAGGAACGGCACCAAAGCGCCCAGCCAAATAAGCCGATTCAAGATTACTGCCCTTACGTGCGTTAAAGTCGGTTAATGGAAAAACTTGTGTGGCTTGGCTTTCATCTTTCTCACAAAACCAAATTTGATCTCGTCTAAAAATAGACTGATTCAAAATAGAGGTTTCATGGGTCGTAAAAATTAACTGCGCATTTTTAGGATTGGTTTCTTTATTATGAAACAGTTCTATCAAATATTTAACGAGCTTAGGGTGTAAATTATCGTGTAGTTCATCCACTACCAATACTAATCCATTTTTTAAGACATCCAACCAAGGACCTGCAATCATAAATAATTTTTGAGTTCCTGTGGATTCTTCATTCAGTTGAAAAGATACAACTTCCTTTAACTCATTAGTATGCAGTGTATTTACTTCAAAAATTTCTTTGTCTTTCATTTCAGACAGGATCACATCTCGCAATTCAGTAGGTATATTCTCAGGAACGCTTTTAGCATCGAATTGCTCTGATTTAATATCAATTCCTTCAATACCTAAATCAGCTGCTTTTAAAAATGACAAGATCTTCCCTTTTTGTTCCCCATCTAGACAATATTCAGCACTATAGGCTTCATTCCATCCATTTACTCCTACCATTTGAAACTTTTCTTTAAACCAATCAAAAATAGGTTTTAGCTGCTGGCTGTTTAATTGAACCGCAGTCGATAAAAAAAGTGCATTATTCCGAGTTGCATTTTTCCAGAGTTGCTTTTCTCCTTGCATCCCCGTTCCAAATTCCCAGTCATGCTCTTCTGTTGACGCATCCCAAACGCGAGAAAACCAACGTTGTGGGCGACCTTTAGGGTACGAATACAGCCACTCTTCGGTAACGTGTGTTTTACTGGCTGAAAATCCATATTGATACCGAACACCTTCTGCAATAAAAACCACTTCAAACTCAGAGGGCGCATTTACCGACACCGAGTTTAACTTAAAAGGAATAACCGATAACGTCTCTCCACGCTGTCCCATCTCAGCAGAAGACAGTACAGTTCGACGCATGACATCTAACGCCTTTAATAAATTGGATTTACCCGAAGCGTTCGCCCCATAAATAGCCGTTGTTTTTAACAACGAAAGCTTTTCTAAATAAGCAGAATCAGAGGGCTTAAAGCACTGATGCTCAGAATCATCCTTTAACTTACTCGCGACCATTTTCAATGTTTGCGCTTCTAAAATAGAACAAAAATTTGAAACTGTGAATTCAACTAACACCACGTACTCCTAAATTAAACCTGGATTTTTGACAAAAAACGCCAAAAACAGACTGTTATTTACATGATATCAAAAAACAAAACCTTAAATTAAATAAACTCAAAAAAAAAGCCCTGTTTTAGGGTTTACCTAAAGCAGGGCTTACAAAGGGTTTAACAAAACCGTTGGGTTAAGAAGCCTTTTTAACCACCTTCTTAGCCGCAGATTTAATTTTACCTTTCTTAGAAAGGCCTTTTTTAACGGCTTTTTTGACGGCAAGCTTAATCACTTTTTTAGTGTCTTTTTTATTAAGCCCTGATTTTTTAGCCGCTTTAGCGGCCGCCTTTGCTGCAACTTTCTTAACTAGCTTTTTAGCTAATGTCTTTTTAACAGTTTTTTTAGCAGATTTTGCCATGATTCTAACTCCTTGCTTAGTGATACGATATATTACCCATGCAACATATTTATAATACCTTACTTTACTACTCTATTGTAATATTTAAGCATCAATATCGACACAAGTTTTTCCACAAAACATCACTCTATTTTTTTCGTTATCGAATATTGATAATAATGGCTGAAAACAGACCAATAACCCCACCAAATACGCCACCCCAAACCACCAACCAACCAAGGTGCTCTTGAATCATCTGCTGTACCATCTCTTTCACTAACTGTGGCGTGAGTTCCTCTAATCGAGCATCGATAATTTCGGCTACTTTGGCGCGAATGTCCGCCATCATTTCGGGTTGGTCTATTTCGCTTTGCAGCAGTTGATGAAATTCCTCTTTTTCGGTAATTTCAATAATCGACTCTTTCATACTGACCATAAACGGCTCTTTGAGTGGCGTAAGCGCCTCTACACCGCCAAACATACCCAGCATACTGCCAAACGAAGAGTTCATAATAACTTCAACCAACTTATCAAACGAAGGAGAGAGATCTACTTTTTGAATCACCGGCCCTAAATTTATCTTAGACGACGCATTGCCACCTGAGACAAAGCGGTCGATATTTTCTTGGGTAAAAAATTGTTCCATCATTAAGATTTTTATCGCTTCCTTAAAGGCTTCAAACCGATTGGGAATCACGCCCGATCCAATCAATCCGGGGACTTTTTCAAACAGCATGTGAATCGCTAACCAATTGGTAAGTGCTCCCGACAAGGCAAACAGGCCAATCATCATCACAAAATCATTTTGCAATCCCCACCCTAACGCAAGAATAGTGGCGGCAATCAAGTTGGTTAAAATACTTTTGTTCATTTTTAAAGGGTCTCCAAGATATAGATAAAAATAAAGGGGGGGGGTAAACTTAAAGCATTGTGCTTTCCAGTTTATGTTGAATCAGCTTAATATTCGCATCACTCACTCCATACTGTTTTGCCATTTCTGGCCACTTGGCCAGACTTATCTGTGTTTTTTGAATAATGTCATGAATACGGTCTTTAGCCATCTTAGCTTCTTTACCAAGTTTAATCAGGTGCGTGACGGTTGGATTACGCCCTTCTCCCATCACCATGGTGCTTTGTTCACCGTGTGGACCAGATGAAAACGTTAAATCATAGGCTGGTGATAGTTTCCACTGGCCTGTCTCATCCATTAAAAAACTAAAGTTCTTAGCGTGGTCATCACGATTATGTGCCAAAACGTTAAACACCGCTAACCGATACATTCTTTCAACCTCTCGCACATCACGCGTTAAAACGCCTGTAAGCGCCATTAAATCTTCATAATCAAGTGAGGGTGTTCTAAAATCTGAATGCAGTAATCCACAAGCCGTGTGCATATGGTAGCGCTTGTTATTCTCTCGGTCAAAACGCTTAATCGCAAAATAGCCCGCGCCTTTTTGTGCTGAGAATAAATGAACATTTGGCATGTTAATACCCGCTTCAATCGCCATCAAAGCATATACATACTCTATCGCTCCCGCATCCAAACCGTCTTGGCTATTGGCAAATTTCACCATCCAAGGAGCGTATCCATCAGGCCATTCATTTACCCCATGCATAATGTGTTTACGCGTTTGATCAACGGCAATAAGAGCCTTAGGACGCGCCCCTGCTGAAGAGCCGTTTAAGCTAAGAAGCGCTTGTAAAACATCATCTGATGTACCTCTTAATACGTCTTGTGCTTGCTCGGCTAAATGATCTAAATTTATCACTTTTTGTGTATCATTAACACTGTAATCAGGCTCAAAAACCAGTGCACCCATACCCTGAAATCCAATATGTGCCAAACGATCTAAGGGCGTAACCTCTGCGGGAATAAGACCCTGTGTGCGGGCAAAGCGATCAAACAATAAACGCCCCCAACCATCGGGTAAACTGTCATTAAATACGCCAGGTAAGCCCTCAAACAGACCATAATCAAAGCAAAAAATACCGGGTTGTAATGGTAAATTTAAAGGCGATATTTCCATGCCATAATCAATGAATGCACGATTGTATTCAAAAAATACCGTGCGTTCATTCATCGCCAATCGCCCAACGGGCATAATACGATCACCAAAGTTGATTCCAACTTTTACCTCTCTCACCCGTGGCATAAGATTCATTTTCGTCGGCCTCTTTTTCGCGTGATTGTGCTGCTTGCCTCAAGAACCTCATTAATGGATAAAAATTCGGTTTTTTTTATTTCCGTCGCCTTCAAAATACGGTCAAGCCCACCAAGCACCATTTGAAGCTTTAAAAACGATTCCAGCGAAATGACTCCTTTTTGTTCAAATTTACGAAGCGTCGGCAACGCCACGCCAGAACGATCAGCCAATCCCGCTTGCGTTAGCTCCATCTGTAAACGGCGTATACGAACATTTTCAGCCAGTTTATCTTGAGCCTTAGATGGCGTTATAAGTGAT
>JAKISK010000091.1 GCA_021648625.1 Thiomicrorhabdus sp.
CTCACCCGTCCGCCACTCGACGCCTAAAGAGCAAGCTCTTTTTCGTTTCCGTTCGACTTGCATGTGTTAAGCCTACCGCCAGCGTTCATTCTGAGCCAGGATCAAACTCTTCAGTTTAATCTTGCTTTAAGTATGTTTTATGAGCACTTCTGCTCTGGTACTTTTTACAGTACACTCGGAATTGACAAGATTTTGCATGGAAGAATTTCTTCTACCTGATACTTGCGTATCTACATAATTTTGTCGTTTCGAGATTTTTTATGTCGGTCACTCACTTAAGGAGTTTCCACATAAATTATCTCTGAATTACCTGATTTTTAAAGAACTTAGGTCTCTTCGAGAGGACTAAAGCAATACTGCCTTTCTCTCTCGGTAAGCCAGCTATTATATAGTTAAACTTTATTTCGTGTCAATCGTTTTCTTCAAAACTTTTTTCTCGATTTCGGCTGTCTATATAACTTCTCGGCCTTAAACCATTTGGCTTAAAGCACTTTGCTCAAGAACGGGGCGTATTCTATCTAATACAGCGAACAACGCAACCCCTATTCCTCTCTTTTTTACGCTTTTTTGATGTTTTTATGACATATCGATTTTTTTGATGGCTTATCCCGCTTTTATCCACAGGGTTATGCACGATCTGACAAAACTACTTAACAGATACCCGAGCAAACTTTCGCTTACCTACCTGATAAACCGCGGTGGTACCCACCAATATTAACTGGCGACCATCGCTATTTTTTTCGCCATCAATCTTTATAGCACCCTGTTTCGCCATTCGATGCCCTTCAGAAGTAGAAGAGAGCAAACCAGCCTCTTTTAATAAGCTAACCAACGGCATCTCACCTGAAAAAGTAAACTCTGGCATCTCATCAGGAATTGCATTCTTACTAAACTTGGTTTCAAAGTCTTTTAGGGCTTTTTGCGCCGCTTCTTCAGAGTGAAACCTTGTAATTAACTCTAACGCCAACTTAACCTTTATATTTCTTGGATTCTCACCCACGGTTACCGCTTGCTTTAATGCCTCAATCGATTCAAGACTTTCAAAACTCAATAACTCATAATAACGCCACATCAACTCATCCGAAACGGACATGACCTTACCAAACATGTCGTTCGGCTCATCTTTAATACCAATATAGTTATTCAAAGACTTCGACATTTTTTGAACACCGTCTAGCCCTTCAAGTATTGGCATTGTTAATGTACATTGCTGCGGCTTGCCATAATGGCCTTGCAGGGTACGCCCCATTAACAGATTAAACTTTTGATCGGTACCACCCAGTTCAATATCGGCATTCATTGCTACCGAATCATAACCTTGAACCAACGGGTATAAAAACTCATGAATAGCAATTGGAGTATTCGACGCATAACGATCACCAAAGTCATTACGTTCCAGCATACGAGCAACCGTCATTTTTCCTGCAAGCTGAATCAAGTCTGCCGCAGACATCTTAGACATCCACTCAGAATTAAACATCACGGTTGTTTTTGCAGGATCTAAAATTTTAAACACCTGCTCTTTATAAGTTTCAGCATTACGAGCAACCTCTTCTGCTGTGAGTGGTGGACGTGTTGCACTCTTACCTGTTGGGTCACCAATCATGGCCGTAAAATCACCAATCAAAAACAGGACTTCATGCCCTAAATCTTGAAACTGCTTAAGCTTATTAATAAGCACCGTATGCCCAAGATGCAAATCGGCTGCCGTTGGATCAAAACCCGCTTTTACACGTAAAGGTCTTCCTGACTCCAACTTCTCAATCAACTCTTTTTCAACCAATAGTTCTTCTGCACCACGCTTTATAATGGCCAATTGTTCTGCGACTGTTTTTATCATTTTTAACTTTCTTTTATATTTAACGAGACAACACGGTATCTGTGTGCAGTTCTAATGTACCAACCAATTGAGAAACAGATGAAAGCCCGTTGGCTTTTAAGTATTTCTCAATGCCAAAATTTATCTTTTTAATCAACAAAGGGTCTTTTGCAATCGCCGTTCCAATCGCAACCATACTCGCGCCTGCAAGAAAAAACTCAATGGCATCTTCTGCATTAGCAATACCCCCTAACCCTATAATAGGAATATCATGCAATTTTGCAACTTGATAAACTTGGTGCACCTTTAATAAAGCAACGGGCTTAATGGCTGGACCAGACAACCCGCCTTGATTATTCCCTAGCGTTGGTCTTTTTGAGTGAATATCGATCTGCATACCCATTAAGGTATTAATCGCAGATAACGCATCCGCCCCCGCATCAATGACTCGACGTGCACCCTCTGCAATATCCGTTTGGTTGGGCGACAGCTTCACAATCAAAGGCTTGGTTGTACTCGCACGACAGGCTTCAACCACTCTTGCCGCCATATCAGGATCATTACCAAACGCGGCACCCCCCTTCTTTACATTCGGGCAAGAGATATTAATTTCCATCGCGGGCAAATCCGTTTGATCAAACCGTCGGACAATTTCAGCGTACTCTTCAATACTCGAACCAGATACATTAATAATAAATTGTGATTCCGTTAAATCCAGTTTAGGCAAATACTCATTAATGACCACCTGTGCACCAGGGTTTTGCAACCCAATCGAGTTTAATAAACCACTCGCCGACTCCATCACTCGATCTGGCTTATTGCCTAATCGTGGCTCTAACGTTGTTCCTTTTAAAAACACCGCCCCCACATCTCGATTGGTAAAGCCCGAGACAGACTGGTATTCTATGCCATAACCTGCATTTCCCGATGCCATCGCAACGGGTGAATTGCATTGAATTCCACAAATATTTACCGATAAATCAATCACAAACGATACCTAAAATTATGCTACATATTATTCTTTATGAACCAGAAATCCCCCAAAACACAGGAGCCTTAATTCGCCTGAGTGCCAATATGGGTGCGCACTTACATCTTATTCACCCAATCGCCTTCGACTTGAGTGAAAAAAAGGTACGCAGGGCGGGACTAGATTATGCCGAGCTGGCAAATTTACAAGAACACCAAAGCTTAAACGCCTGTTTAGAAGCCATTCAACCCAATCGAGTCTTTGCGCTCACCACCAAGACCACTCGGCTCTATACCAATCCCAGCTTTGAAGATGGTGATGCATTTTTATTTGGCCCTGAAACCCGTGGACTGCCCGCAGAAGTCATTGCAAGCCTTCCAGAAGCACAGCGACTCACCATTCCAATGATCCCAGGAGGGCGAAGTTTAAACCTTGCGAATGCGGTATCGGTCATGGCTTATGAAGCGTGGCGACAACTTGATTTTAATACCAACCTGCAGCACAACTCAACAAGAAGCTAAGCTCACTACGTTCTGGCTTCTCGCTTGCCCGAACGCGCCAGTAAAGCAAGCGTGGCCTCCCTAGGTGAAACCTGCCCAGAAACAACTTGATAAACTTGTTCCATAATAGGCAAGTCTAACTGCATTTTTTTCGCCATCACTTGAACAATCCGAACCGCCTTAACACCTTCAACCACCTGATCAAGATTCTGCACTATTGCCTGTGCGGCTTGATCACTTTTTGCCAACTGCTTACCAAAACGTCGATTTCGAGACAAGTCATCCGTGCACGTAAGCACCAAATCACCCAATCCCGACAAACCCATTAATGTTTCTGCTTCTGCACCTAGCGCTTGACCAAAACGCATCATTTCAACCATCCCGCGTGAGATCAGTGCCGCGCGCGCATTGGCACCCAAACTCAATCCATCACCCAATCCTGTCGCAATCGCAATAATATTCTTATACGCACCGCCCACCTCAACACCCACAATATCCGTCTGAGTGTACATACGAAACGCATCAAAATGAAATATATCCGCCCAATACTGAGCCTCACCCTCATCCGCTGAGGCACTCACCATGGCCGTAGGCAAACCGTTGGCCACTTCACTTGCAAAAGTAGGGCCAGATAGAACCGTTGCACCCACCTCTTCACCCAAAACGTCGAATGCAACCTGATGCAATAAACACTGGAATTTAGGTTCAAACCCTTTTGTTGCCCAAGCAACATGATGCGTGCCTTCTGGCAAATACTTAGCGACTGCTTGCAAAGTGCCTCTAAACGCATCACTTGGCACAACCAACAATACAGCCTCAGCCGAAGCAAGCGTTTTTTCTAAGGAATCACTAACCATTAAGCTATCAGGAAAAGAAACCCCTGAAAGGTAACGTGAGTTTTCATGAGCAGCTTTCATCTCTAAAACCTGCTCTGAACGATGAGACCACAGCGTAACAAGATGTCCAGCTTTCGCCAAATGAATTGCTAACGCTGTCCCCCAAGAACCTGCACCCAAAACGGCTACCTTTCGTTGCGGACTAGCCATACTGGAAAAACGAGAACTCGGCATTTCGCTCGCTACTGCTCAGTGGGTTTTTCAGCACCACCTTCTGCTTTTTGAAGGTGCTCGTGATACATTAATTCAAAATTTACAGGCTCCAGCAACAGTTGGGGGAACCCACCTCTTGCAACTAAATCGGAAACCACTTCACGCGAATAAGGAAACAAAATTCCTGGCGCTTGAACGGCCAACATATAACCCATCTCATCGTCGGTAAAGCCAGAAATAGCAAAAACACCTGCCTGCTCAACTTCGCATAAAAAGGCAATTTTTTCATCTACTTTAGTTGTCGCGGTTACTCTAAGCACGACATGGTACATATCGCCCTCTAGCTTCTTTGTTTCAACATTTAAGTCAATGGATAACTGAGGCTGAAACTCTGAGGCAAAGATTCCTGGTGCATTAGGAGATTCAAACGAAATATCTTTTGTATAAATTTTTTGAATTACAAAAACGTGTTGTGGTGCATCTGACATAAAATTTTCCTACTAATTTGCTAACAATAAAGAATCGATCTCACCGCGAGCATCCGCAGCAGATAAATCATCATAACCACCAACATGGTGATCGCCTATAAAAACTTGAGGTACGGTATTCCGCCCTGATTTTGACTCCATTTCGAGTCGAAGCAAGCGGCTCCCTCTAATATCAATTACTCTATACGCAATATTTTTTGAATGCAATAAGTGCGTAGCCATCTGGCAATAAGGACACGATGGTTTTGCATACATAATAACGTTGACCATATTTTATTCCTACTTAGCTGCGGCTTTCTTTTTAGCCTTTTTCGATTTCGCTTTCACTACGGGCAACCCTGCAGCTTTCCAAGCATTAATACCACCAGATAAATTAACCACTTGAGTGTATCCCGCTTTTACCAGCTTGGAAGCCACATTCGAAGAACGCATACCACTCAAACAATACACAACAATCGGCTTCTCTTTATCCTTAGGCAATAAATTCATCTTACTGCTCAAATCTGAGGCAGAGATATTTTTTGCATCGCCAATCAATCCTTCTTTATACTCATTTGAGGCACGCACATCCAGCATAAAAGCACCATCATTAAACAAGCGAGTGGCCTCATCCGTATTTACAGATTTAAAACCAGACAAACGTTCACCCAAATAACTATAAACCAACATGGCAATTATAATCACTAAAGCGACAAATAATAACGTCTGCTCTTCGACAAATTCACTAAACATTTCCTACCCCTAAATACCTTAATAATCAAACCTGATGATTTTAACAGCGAAACTCGATACAATAAATGTAATTTATTAATTATTTAAATGGCAGAAACAACACATGGGTCAAGATCTTAAACCAAAAATCAAAATTAAACAGCGTCCGACAGGACTTCTTATTTTAGATGGCTGGGGCTATCGAGAAGAAACAGAGCACAATGCCATTGCGCAAGCCAACACCCCAAACTGGGATAAATTAATTGCAAACCACCCCAATACACTTATTGGAACATCAGGTAAAGGTGTGGGACTGCCAGAAGGACAAATGGGCAACTCGGAAGTGGGGCACATGAACTTGGGCGCGGGTCGCATCGTTTACCAAGAACTTACGCGCATTCAAAAAGATATTGATGACGGCCGTTTCTTCAACAACAACGCACTGCTCAATGCCATTGACAAAGCAACCGATCACGACCATGCCGTTCACATTATGGCACTGCTGTCTGATGGCGGCGTTCACTCACACATCAGCCACGTTAAAGCCTCGCTAACACTGGCAACCGAACGTGGTGCAAAAACCTTTTTGCATATCTTTACCGATGGACGAGACACCGCGCCTAAAAGCGCATTGACCTACATTAATGAAATTGAAGCGCACATAAAAACGCTCAAAGGGTGTTGCATTGCAAGTGTAACGGGGCGTTTTTACGCGCTAGACAGAGATTCGCGCTGGGAGCGTACGCAAGAAGCTTACGATGTTATCTGCTGTGGCCAATCAGAATTTAAAGCCAGCACAGCTCAAGAAGCCGTTGAAATGGCTTACGCACGTGATGAAACCGATGAATTTGTACAGCCCACCGCAATTCTCAATAAAAAAGGGAAAAAATCCAAAATTAAAGATGGCGATGCCATTCTGTTTATGAATTTTCGATCCGACCGCGCTCGTCAGATTACCAGCGCCTTTATTATTGAAGATTTTGGCGACTTTCACCGTTGCAAAACTCCCATGCTTTCTAGCTTTGTGACCTTAACACAATACAATAAAAGCTTTGAAAACTTTGGTGCCAGCGTGGCCTATCGCCCCACCAAACTTAAAAAAACCTTTGGACAAGTCATTGCTAAACATAAACTTCGCCAACTGCGCATTGCCGAAACCGAAAAATACGCTCATGTTACCTTCTTCTTTAACGGTGGCGTCGAGGAGCCGACCCAAGGAGAGGATCGTATTTTAATCCCCTCTCCCAAAGTACGCACCTACGACCTTCAACCCGAAATGAGCATTGTCGAATTGACCGACAACCTGACCACCGCCATTGAATCCGATAAATATGACACTTTTATCTGCAACATTGCCAACCCAGACATGGTCGGACACACAGGAAACATGGATGCATGTATCAAAGCCGTTGAAGCCGTTGATAACGCCCTAGGAAAAATACTGGAATCCATCGAAAAATCAGGTGGCCAAATCATTATCACGGCCGACCACGGCAACATTGAAATGCTCATTGATCCTAAAACAGGCAAACCACTCACCTCACACACAACCTTCCCTGTACCACTCGTATACATAGGACCTAAAACCCTCTCTTTACGCAGCGGTGGCGCTCTGCCTGATGTGATGCCGACATTATTAGAGCTCATGGAGATTAAACAACCTGAAGAGATGACCGGAAAAAGCCTCATTTCTAAATCTTAACCCCCTCTCTAAATCAGCCAGCACTCACAACGCTGGCTGAATCCACTCTAAAATTTTCTCCCCCCCCCTCATACGACTCCTCCATTTTTTTCTGGATTCCCCCGCTTAACCCAATTATGCTAGTACCCTCTTCTCTATAAAAAAACAACACTGAGTACAGATGCCAACACCTGATGCTTTTAGTCCTCTGCTATTTTTGGCCTATTTCTCTTATATATTTTTAGTGATTGCCGCCGTGCTTCACATGCTATACCAACGACGCTCGCCTCAAAACTTAATGGCGTGGCTGCTGGCATTACTGTTACTTCCTTTTATTGGCATCCTGCTCTATGTTCTTTTTGGTTCTCGTAAATTTTTAGCCAAACGTACGATTCCAGAAATCGTCATAGAACCTCCTCCTGCCACTCATACAGCAAATCCCCACCTCGCCATCAGCCAACTTGCTCAAGCATTAAATCAAATACTGCAAGCCAACCAAATTGCCAGCACCACTTACGACAATCAAAGCACAATCTATGACGATGCAACCGAAATGTTTGAGCAACTCATGCAACAAATTGAACGCGCACAAACCAGCATCCACCTACAAACCTATATTTTTCAACTTGATCACACAGGAAAATCCATTCTCAATGCCCTCTGCAAAAAAGCAGAACAAGGCATTGAGGTTCGATTGCTCATGGATGCCATCGGCTCATTTGCACTCTATCGAAATCGCAAAGCACTGAACCGACTCACCAAAGCGGGAGGGCAATATGCTTTTTTTCACCCCCTGTTAAAATCCCTTTTTAACAGTCAAATCAACCTACGAAACCATCGCAAAATTTATCTGTTTGACCATTCAACCTTATTAACAGGGGGAGTCAATTTATCCAATGAATACTTAGGAGCATCAAGCACCACGCCCTCAACAGGCCGTTGGCAAGATTTAATGCTCAAAACAACGGGCAGCATGACAGAGCACTACCAAAATATCTTTAATGCCGACTGGTTTTACAGCACCCACGAAAGACTTACCTCAAAACACACCAAGATCACAACATCAAAACAAACGAAAAACGCTATGCCTGTCGTGATGCAAACCGTGCCCTCAGGGCCTGATATTCGCAACGAGCCTTTATTCGAAACCCTACTGCACAGCATTTACAGCGCAACAACCAGCATACAGCTCGTATCCCCTTACTTTATTCCCGACAGCGCCATTATGAACGCCCTACTCATTGCCATTAAACGCGGGGTTAAAGTCTCATTAATCACCCCTCAAAAATCAGACCACTTTATCTTTGATTTAGGACGAACCTCCTACATTCGTGAACTAAAAGAACAAGGCGGACAAGTCTATTTTAATCAAAGCCCAATGCTACACGCCAAGCTTATCTTAATTGACCAAAAATGCCTCATTATTGGCTCAGCCAATCTTGATTATCGCTCACTCTTTATCAATCACGAGATCGTCAACTTTATTTACTCCGATAAACACATCCAACAAATGCAACACTGGCTTAATGCACTGCAAAAAAACAGCCTACTCTACCAACCTCGTGACAATAAACTGTATCGTCTAGTCGAAAATTTCAGCCGAATTTTTACCCCCCTTCTCTAGCCCTATTAACCCTACTAACCCAACACTTAGACTTGATTTTACTCCTCCAAA
>JAKISK010000092.1 GCA_021648625.1 Thiomicrorhabdus sp.
AATTATCGAATATGGCGGTGGACTAGGGATTCGAACCCCAGGTAGGCTACAAACCTACAACGGTTTTCAAGACCGCCGCCTTAAGCCGCTCAGCCAGTCCACCTTGTGGGGCGTATTATAGAGGTCTTAGAAATTAATGCAATATGCTTTTTCATTTTTTCTTAAATAATTTTTACCCCCCCCATATAAGGCTGCAATACCTCTGGGATAGTGATGGTTCCGTCTTCATTCTGGTAGTTTTCCAATACGGCAACCAGTGTGCGCCCTACGGCTAGCCCTGATCCGTTTACGGTGTGAACCAGTTGTGGCTTGCCTTTTCCGGCTCTAAATCGTGTCATTAAACGACGCGCTTGAAAGTCTTCAAAATTGGAGCAGGAGGATATTTCACGATAGGCGGTCTGCCCGGGCAACCACACTTCTAAATCGTAGGTTTTGGCGGCGGAAAACCCGGTGTCTCCTGCACATAAGACCATGAGGCGGTAAGGCAGTTCTAATTTTTGTAAAATCGCTTCGGCATGGCCGGTCAACTCTTCTAGTGCATCATTAGATTGTTGGGGGTGTACAATTTGTACCATCTCAACTTTTTCAAATTGATGCTGACGAATAAGTCCACGTGTATCGCGTCCGTAAGAACCCGCTTCGGAACGAAAGCATGGGGTGTGCCCGACCATTTTTAATGGCAGTTCACTTTCGTCTAAAATATCGCCGCGCACTAAGTTGGTAATGGGTACTTCGGCGGTTGGTATTAAGTAGAGGTCGCGATCATTGGTGTCATGCTCTTCGTGTTTGGCGAGTTTGTAGAGGTCTTCTTCAAACTTGGGCAGTTGCCCTGTGCCACGTAAGCTGTCTTGATTGACAATATAAGGCACGTACACTTCTTGGTAACCGTGTTTTTCGTGTGTGTCGAGCATAAATTGGGTTAAGGCGCGTTGTAGCTTGGCCAACGGCCCTTTTAACACGGAAAAACGAGACGATGCGATTTTAACGGCGGCATCGTTATCGTACCAACCACGGGCTTCGGTTAGGTCTACATGATCTTTTACGTCAAAATCATACGATTTTGGTTCTCCCCAGCGCTTGATCTCTACGTTATCTTCTTCCCCTTTTCCTTCGGGTGTTGTGGCGTGTGGGACGTTTGGAATGCCTGAGAAAATGACGTCCAGCTTAGCTTGCACTAACTCGGAGGCCTGCTCGGCTTCTTCCAGTTCGACTTTTAAGGCGTCCACTTTGGCGAGTAAGGGGGCGATGTCTTCCCCTTGTGCCTTGGCTTTTCCTATGTTTTTTGAAATGCTGTTTCGTTCCGCTTGCAGCGTTTGCGCTTTGCTTTGAAACGCTTTTCGGTCGGTTTCTAATGCGTGTATGGTCTCAACATCCAGTGTGTAACCACGCTTTTTTAATTGTTCTGCGACACCGTTTAGGTCTGCTCTTAATTTTTTTGGATCTAACATGACTCTTTAACCTTTATGTTCCAAACTAAAAAATAGGGGGGAGGAGGGAGAAATTTTTTGGCGCTTAATATTAATGATAATTAAGACGTTAAAAACTGGCGCCCCAACACCAGCCCTGCCCATACGGCGATTAAACACGTCATTAAACTCAATGCGATGTTCAATAGTGCTTTTGTAAATTCACCTATTTGAATGTATTGCATGGTTTCAAATGAAAACGTGGAGAACGTGGTAAATGCGCCTAAAAACCCGACCATAATAAAAGCGCGCCATTCGATAGATGCGTCCCACTTATCCACCAATAAAACCGCCACCACGCCCATTACAAATGAACCCAACACGTTAACGGACAGGGTTCCCCATGCAAAATCTCGCCCAAACCATTGGTAGACGTGGTGCGACATGGCAAACCGTGCGGTCGCGCCCAGTGCGCCGCCTGCTGCGATGGCAAACCAACCAAGCATTGTCATTGTGGTCATTCTGTTAGCGCCTCTTATAAATGGCTTGGCGATTCAGTTCGTCAAGATGCTTCATTTTAGCGGAAATTTTAATCTCTAGCCCACGTTCTACTGGCTGATAATACGACTGTTCAGGCATGTCGTCTGGAAAATAACTTTCGCCTGCGGCAAAGGCTTCGGGTTCGTCGTGTGCGTAACGGTAACCTTTTCCGTAATCCATTTCGGCCATTAATTTGGTGGGCGCATTGCGTAAGTGTAACGGCACTTCATAAGAACCGTGTGCTTTAATGTCTGCTAATACGGCTTTGTATGCCATGTAAGCCGCATTGGATTTGGGGGCCACGGCTAAATAACTGGCGGCGTGTGCCAAGGCTAAATCGCCTTCGGGCGACCCTAAACGTTCGTAGGCTTGTGCGGCGTTTACGGCAATTTGCAGGGCTTTGGGGTCGGCGTTGCCGATCTCTTCACTGGCCATTCTTATTAAACGACGTGCTAAATAACGTGCGTCTACCCCACCATCGAGCATTCTTACCAACCAATACAGCGCGGCATTGGGATCTGAGCCTCTAATGGATTTGTGCAGGGCGGATATTTGGTCGTAAAACGCTTCGCCTCCTTTGTCAAAACGGCGTACCCCGCCCTGCACCACTTCTTGACACGCTTGATAGGTAATGATCATTCGTTCAGGCATGGCCGATTCATCGAGTTCAGCAAAGTCATACGCTTGCTCTAAATAATTGAGTAAACGACGTGCATCGCCATCGGCGGCCGAAATAAACAACGATTTGGCACGTTCTTCAATCTCCAGCTCAACCCTTTGCACCTCTTGCGATTCGCTGGATAAGGGGGGGGGGATTTTTTCTAACTCTTTGCGACCGTTTTCCAACACCCTTGCCAGCTCATCGTCCTCTAAAGGGCGCAGTACATAGACTCTGGCACGGGATAATAAGGCATTATTTAACTCAAATGAGGGGTTTTCGGTGGTTGCGCCAATAAAAATAAAGGTGCCGTCTTCCACATAGGGTAAAAAGGCGTCTTGTTGCGATTTGTTAAACCGGTGTACTTCGTCCACAAATAACAACGTGCCCTGCTTAAACTGTTCGCGGTGCAGTTGCGCTTGCTCTACGGCGGCTCTGACCTCTTTTACCCCCCCCAATACGGCGGACATGCTAATAAATTGCAGTTCAGATTGTTGGGCAATCAGCCGTGCTAAGGTGGTTTTTCCTACCCCTGGCGGCCCCCAAAATATCATGGAATGCAAAGAACCGGAGTCTAACATGCGTGACAAGGCGCGTTTTGCGCCTAACAAGTGGGTTTGTCCCACGTAGTCTTTTAGGGTGCTGGGTCTTAAGCGGTCGGATAACGGGCGATACACGGCCATTAAAGTGCTTCGCCCACCAAATCTACGCCTTCTGGCACGTTAAATTGAAATGTCTCCAGTGGAATTACATGATTGGATTCTATGTTGTAAAAACGTACTTTGGTAATGTTGTTGGCATCTTGGTACATCCATACTTCGGCCATTTCACCTGCTTTCATGCCAACTTCTAGGCTTTGAAAGTAGGTGGCTTTTTTAGGCGTTAGGTTGTACCACGTTAGCCCTGCTCGCTCACCCACGTCTAAAATCATAAATTTACTTTCAATGCTTTCATCGTCATACAAAATCCAACTCAGTGGAATATCGCCTTTAATGTCTGCAACGGGACGCACGGTGACTTGATCTAGGTCTTGGTCAAACACCCATAAATTTACGCCATCAATGACGATTTTTTGCGGGTTGGGTGTGTCGTATTTCCAAACCAACTGCCCTGGGCGATTAAGCTTAAAACTGCCTGTTGATTTGTTTAATGCAAACACCGATTCATCGGGTTGTATTTGCTCAAAATCGGCACTGAATGTTTTTAGGGTATTAACATAGCTTTGTAAAGAGACTTGCGCCTGTGCCCAAGTTGCTAGCGTTAACAGTCCTAAAAAAAGGGGGATTTTAATCTGTTTTTTAAACATGTTGATTACTCTTGTTTCTTGTAAAATATTTTTGTGGTCTATTCTTGTGGTTTAGGTGCTAATACTTCACGGTTGCCGTTGGGGCCTGAGGTTGAAATAACGCCCGCGGACTCCATCGCCTCAACAATTCGTGCCGCACGATTATAGCCAATTCTAAACTGTCTTTGTACCGATGAGATTGAAACGCGTCGCCCTTCGGTTACAAACGCAACGGCGGCATCGTAAAGGTCGTCCATCTCGGCATCCGCTGAACCGCCTTCTGCGCCGTCTTTACTGCTTGCGCTTTGGGTGATGGCCTCTAAGTATTGTGGCTCGCCTTGGCTTCGTACAAAATCGGCAACGCGATGGACTTCTTCGTCACTAACAAACGCGCCATGTACTCGCTTGGGGTTTCCTGAACCAGGGGGTAAAAAGAGCATGTCACCCATGCCTAAAAGTTGTTCTGCCCCCCCTTGATCTAAAATGGTTCTTGAGTCGATTTTGGTGCTGACCATAAACGAGAGTCGGGTGGGAATATTGGCTTTAATTAACCCCGTAATGACGTTTACCGACGGTCTTTGAGTGGCCAAAATTAGGTGAATTCCTGCAGCACGGGCTTTTTGTGCAATACGTGCAATCAGTTGCTCTACCTCTTTACCTACGACCATAATCATATCGGCAAATTCGTCCACCACCACGACAATGCTAGGCAATGTTTTGAGCGTAGGCGGTTTTTCGCCTAATTCATGTCCGTAATTGGCAACTTGTTGATAAAGTGGATCAATTAATGGTTTGCCTTCGTCAATGGCTTTCTGTACTTTTTCGTTAAAGCCTGCAATGTTTCGAACACCAAGTTTTGCCATGAGTTGATAGCGCCGATCCATTTCAAACACACACCAACGCAGTGCATTAGCGGCCTCGCTCATGTCGGTTACCACGGGGGTTAATAGATGCGGAATGTCGTCGTATACGGACAATTCTAACATTTTAGGATCGACCATAATCAAACGTACTTGCTCTGGAGTGCTTTTATACAGCAGGCTTAAAATCATGCTGTTGACCCCAACGGATTTACCTGAACCGGTGGTTCCTGCTACCAATAAATGCGGCATTTTTCCAATGTCGGCAATGACGGGGTTCCCTGCGATGTCTTTTCCTAGCCCAATGGTTAATGAAGATTTAGCGTTTTGAAACTCCTCTGACGAGAGTATATCCCTAAAACCTACAATCTCTCGCTGTTCATTTGGAATCTCAATCCCTACCACGGATTTGCCAGGAATGACATCCACCACTCGAACGGACTGGACGGAAAGTACACGCGCCAAATCTTTGGCTAAGTTATTAATTTGACTGACTTTAACACCTGCCGCGGGCAAGATTTCAAAGCGCGTGACTACGGGGCCTGGCTGAACCGATTCGACCGTTACCGTTACCCCAAACTCCAGCAACCGTTGTTCGAGCAAGCTCGACAATTCGGCCAGCTCTTCGGTTGAAAACCCGTCTTCATACTCTGGTGCTTCGTCTAACAACAACAAGTCTGGCAAATCGCCTGATTGAACCGTTGGCAATACGGTACGGGTTTGTTGTTTTTGACCAATTTTAACCTCAGAGCTTGTGCCCTGCGACGCGACAGAATTCGGTGGCGTAACGTTTCGTTCGTTTAGTTTATTCGCTTTCGTAACGTCTGTTTTTTTCACTAATTTTTTGGTAATTTTGTCGGTAATAATTTTTTTCAATGAACTCGGTGCCAAAATGCTTTCTTGCTTGCTTGCTTGAGCGGATTCTAATAAAGATTGAATTTCTGTGTCTGTTGTTCGGTTATCTTGTGGCCGTTTAAATGCCGATTGATTTGCTTTCTTTTCTTGAACCTCGGCACTCATCTCTTGGGCTTGTCTTTGGATAAAGCGCCCCGCTTTCCATGCGTATCGCCCTGTAAATTCTGAAATGGTTAACCACGAACAACTTGTTAACATACTAATCGCCACGGTAAACAAAACCAGTAACAATAATGTTGTTCCCAATAAATCAATACCTGAGACCAACCAACGACTAAACTCATACCCTAAAACACCTCCAGCGGAATAAGGCAGTTTAACCAAGCTCATGTTGGGTTCTAAATACAAGTTGGCCAATCCGGAGCCTGCGATAATTAAAAGCAACAAGCCTAATAAACTGACGATAAAACGCACATAATCTAACTCATTGCCACTGCGAATTTTAAGCGTGACCCACCCTGCAAACAAAATACCAAAGGGAATAACAAAACCAAATATACCAAATAAGTACAAAACCATTGAAGAGAGCCAAGCACCCGTTTTACCGCCATAATTTGCAATATCCTGCACATTTCTAGCACTATCAAAACCAGGGTCTTGAGGGGTGTAGCTAAACAAGATAATAAATAAAAAAAGCGCCAATCCAATGCAACTGAGCACCACGCCATCTTTTAAAAGCCACGAAAAATGTGTGGTTGTAGCGTTTGCCAAAGCGCTCTTGGTCTTAGATTTGGGTAATTTGGGCTTAGGTTTAGCGGGTTTAAACGTCATGAAAACTTCTAAATATTAAAAACATACAATTTAATCTCAATTTATACCAGAGACTCTCTTAAAAAACTGCTAAAATTTTAGCACATAACCCCTAATTAATATTATAAAAAGGGTAACTACTCAGCTAGCCCCTGAAAAAGGCCAGCTCTGTGTTAAAAAATGATCACTTACACTTGTAAACTCACATTTTTCGCCTTGATTTGACCATTTTCAGGCACCATCTGAGCAGTTACTATACATATTGACTACGACTACTCGCTGAGTCGTTACTAAAAAGGAAAACAGGATGGCGACAAAACATTGCAAATTGCTTATTTTAGGAACGGGCCCTGCTGGCTACACAGCTGCCGTTTATGCCGCGCGTGCCAATTTAGAACCGGTAATGATTACGGGTTTACAGCAAGGTGGGCAATTAACCACCACGACCGAGGTGGATAATTGGCCTGGCGACCCTGAAGGATTAACGGGGCCTGACTTAATGCAACGCATGCAAAAACACGCAGAACGTTTTGGTACTGAGATACTTTTTGACCACATTCACACCGCTGAGCTAACGAAAAAACCTTTTAAACTCACGGGGGATTCTGGTGAATACACTTGCGATGCACTTATTATTGCAACGGGCGCTTCTGCTAAGTATTTAGGGTTAGAATCCGAAGAAGCGTTTAAAGGCAAAGGCGTTTCGGCTTGTGCAACGTGTGATGGGTTCTTTTACCGCAATCAAAAAGTTGCCGTAATTGGGGGGGGAAATACAGCCGTAGAAGAAGCGCTTTACCTTTCAAATATTGCATCTGAAGTGGTGATTGTGCATCGACGTGATAAGTTTTCATGTGAAAAAATCCTCGCTAAGCAACTGTTTGAAAAAGCAAAAAATGGTAATATCACCATCGAATTTAACAGTACGTTAGACGAAGTGCTGGGGGATAACATGGGCGTAACCGGTATGCGTTTAAAAAGCATGAAAGACGATGCAACTCAAGAGGTTGAACTCTCTGGGGTCTTTATTGCCATTGGACATACGCCAAATACGGGTATATTTGATGGACAACTTGAGATGGAACACGGTTATTTAAGCGTGAACAGCGGGCTTAAAGGCAATGCAACCCAAACCTCCATTGCGGGTATATTTGCTGCGGGCGATGTAATGGATCAACATTATAAACAAGCCATTACCTCTGCGGGTGCGGGGTGCATGGCGGCTTTGGATGCTGAAAAATACCTAGACAACTTATAGCGTGTTCTTGTAAGTAAAAGCTTTAAATTTTACATTTTAAGAAAAAACACTTACTATTTAGTATGAAAAACTTATTTTAACCTTTTTAAATATGGAAAATTTCATGAAAAAAATATTACTGGTCTCTCTTGGACTTGCCCTAAGCTCCTCTGCCTTTGCAGACAGCAATAACTTAAAAACCATCGAACAAAAAGCCAGCTATACCCTAGGCGCAGACATTGCGAAAAATTTTCGTGCTCAAGGTCTTGAAATTGATGTGAAGTCTTTTTCTCTTGGCTTAGACGATGCATTGCAAAATCGCGACCTTAAGCTAACCGAAGAGGAGATGATGTCGTCCATCAATACCGTTAAAGAGAATATGCAAAAGCAACAACTGGAAAAGCAGCAGTCTCTTGCCAGAACTAATTTAGACGAAGGGAAAGCATTTTTAGCTAAAAATGCAAAAAAAGAAGGCATCACCACGTTAGACAGTGGCGTTCAATATAAAGTACTCACCAAAGGAGAGGGTAGCTCGCCAACCGCAGAAGATACTATCACCGCCCATTATCGCGGAACCCTACTGGATGGCACTGAGTTTGACAGCTCTTATCAACGTGATGCACCTCTAACGCTTCAAATGGGCAGTGTAATCAAAGGCTGGGGAGAAGTTCTAAAAATCATGAAACCTGGTTCTAAATGGGAAGTTTATATTCCTGCCGAAATGGCTTACGGCGAAAAAGGCGCTGGCGATGCAATTGGCCCAAATCAAACGCTTATTTTCACAATCGAATTAATCAAGTTTGATCCGCCTGCTAAAGATAAAGATGATAAAGAATAGTTAGAATCCACAAAAGGGGAGGGATTTTTAGCCCCCTACCCCCGCACCGCACCAACAAGATCAAGTAAATGTCTTATTTCACCTTTTTAAAATTCCTGAATTCAAGGTTCATAATACTGCTATTTCTGTTTTTTGGCTCTTGGTAATTCAAGTTCCCTAATCCCCAGATAGAAACACGAATTAGAGTGCAAGTAATTGATGTGCATAGTGAATTCAAAAAAAGTAAAGTCACCTTATTGGTGATGCGCTCTTTTTTGGATTTGCTAGGTACGTCAAGGACTTGTGCTATAAACGTGTTTTCTATCTGGGGATTAGGGA
>JAKISK010000004.1 GCA_021648625.1 Thiomicrorhabdus sp.
ATGCATTACTCATAAGATATACTAATCACACATTTATAAGAAAAAACCGTAAATTTATGAAAAATACAACCGTACAACACACCCCCATGATGCAGCAATACCTAGGCATCAAAGCCGAACACCCAGAACATTTATTGTTTTATCGAATGGGCGATTTTTATGAGTTGTTTCACGACGATGCCAAAAAAGCCTCTGAGCTTTTAGAAATTACCTTAACCGCTCGTGGAAAATCGGGCGGTAATGCCATTCCGATGGCGGGTATTCCGCATCATTCGGCAGAAGGCTATTTGGCTAAGTTGGTTAAGCTTGGGGTGTCGGTGGCGATTTGTGAGCAAGTGGGCGATGTTGCTACCAGTAAAGGACCGGTTGAGCGCAAAGTGGTTCGAGTGATTACGCCCGGCACCTTGGTGGAAGAAGCGTTACTGGAAGATAAATCTGAAAACTTGCTCGCAGCCATTTCACAACACAACAGTCATTATGGCTTGGCGTATTTGGATGTGGCCAGCGGTCGGTTTGAAACCGCCGAACTCGAAACACTGACCCATTTATACGCCGAAATTGAGCGTATTAAACCCTCAGAACTGCTGTTGCCCGATGACGATCTCTTTAGACAATCGCTTGATGAATCCCTGTTAAAACGTGCTGGCGTGGTGCGCTATCCCAGCTGGCACTTTGAACCAAAAAGTTGCTTAAAACGGCTTACCGATCACTTTGGCACCAAAGATTTAATTGCCTTTGGTTGCAACCAAAAGCCTGCCGCCATCAGTGCCGCGGGCAGTATTTTGCACTACGCGCAAAGCATGTTACAAAACACCCTAGGCCATATTCACACCCTGCAAACCTATTCTACCGAAGAGAGTTTGGTGTTGGATGCCATTAGCCGACGTAACTTAGAAATTGACACCAATTTAAGCGGTGGGAGCCACAATACCTTGGCGGCCATTTTGGATCAAACCGCCACCGCAATGGGGGGGAGACTTTTAAAACGTTGGTTAAATCAACCGCTTCGCAATCAAGAAGTGATTAACGGTCGGCTGGATGCCATTAGTGCTACCTTAGAACAGCAGAGTGAGGCCGATTTTCGTCAACATCTAAAACAAATTGGCGACTTAGAACGTATTTTAAGCCGAATCGCACTCATGTCGGCTCGGCCAAGAGACCTACTGCACTTAGGGCGTTCACTCAACACCCTACCCGATCTGCAAACGTTACTGGCACAACACAATACACCCAAATTTCAAATACTGGCACAACAGATCAACACCTTTCCAACATTAGCAAAACTGCTGGAACGCGCCATTATTGACAACCCGCCCATATTAATTAGAGATGGCGGCGTGATCGCAGAGGGATACGATTCGGAACTGGATGAATTTAGAAATCTAAAAAATGAAGCCGGTGGCTATCTATTAGACCTTGAACAACGCGAACGCGAACGCACCGGCATTAATACGCTTAAAGTCGGTTACAACCGTGTGCATGGTTACTACATTGAAATCAGTAAACTGCACACCGCCCAAGTGCCCCCCGAGTACATTCGGCGCCAAACGCTTAAAGCACAAGAACGCTATATTATTCCCGAACTTAAAACCTTTGAAGACAAAGTACTCAGTGCGGGCGAAAAATCCCTAGCACGAGAAAAATGGCTCTACCAACAACTGCTGGAAACCTTAAATGAATCGTTACAACCCCTACAAAAATGTGCTTCCGCCTTGGCAGAACTGGATGTACTGGTCAACTTAGCCCTACAAGCCAACGCACTCAACCTAACCCGACCCGTATTAACCGAACAAACGGGCATTCACATTGTGCAAGGTCGTCACCTGACGGTAGAAGCGCTCTCCTCCGAACCGTTTATTCCCAACGATACGCTGTTTACGACAGAGCGCCAATTGCAAATTATTACCGGCCCCAATATGGGGGGTAAATCGACCTACATGCGCCAAACGGCCTTAATTACCCTCATGGCATTTATCGGCAGCTTTGTACCCGCCGAGTCCGCCACCATTGGGCCGATTGATCGTATTTTTACCCGAATTGGAGCGTCCGACGATTTAACCTCTGGTCGCTCAACGTTTATGGTGGAGATGACAGAAACCGCAAATATTTTGCATCATGCAACCCATAATTCACTGATTTTAATGGACGAAGTAGGACGCGGAACCTCTACCTTTGATGGCCTTTCTCTCGCATGGGCCATTGCAGAACACATAGCATTAAAAACCAAAGGGCTCTGCCTGTTTGCCACCCACTACTTTGAACTCACCACCCTAGCAGAACAGTTTGATAACACCATTAATGTGCATTTAGACGCCATAGAACACCAAGACAGCATTGTCTTTTTACACCAAGTACAAGAAGGCGCAGCCTCGCAAAGTTACGGCTTACAAGTGGCCGCATTGGCAGGGATTCCACAATCGGTTATTCAACAGGCTAAAGAAGTGCTGTATCGTCTTGAGAGCCAGAGTATGCAACAGAGCACATTAACGCAGTCATCAGAACCGCCGTTAAAACACACCTCCGTACAGCAGTTTGACCTATTTACCGCACAAGTCGATCCAAAACTAGAACAACTAAAAACCAAACTACAAACCATTCAACCCGATGAAATGACGCCTAAAATGGCACTAGAAGCCCTTTATGAATTAAAAGGAGTGTTATCCACTCAAAATTAGGGTGTTCAAGAGATTATCTTGTGATGATTTTTAAGCTGCCTGTGCGGTATTTTTACTGGCGGTTTCCGCTTGCAGTCCTTCGCTGGTAATCACGGTTTGCTAGGTTCGGTTACCTATTATTCGATTGGCAAAGGCATCTAAAGCACGCCTAGTTTTATTAAGCGATTTTTTTTCGCATTGTGAAACAAAGGTGGCTCTTATAATGAATGGGTTTTTATTTTTATCAATTGTAAAAGCACGAATAAATACATACAATGATGACTAAACTAATGCTTTAAGGACTTGCATTATGCGCACTACTCTTAATGTTGATGATGACTTATACTCTCAAGCAGTTGATTTAACCGGAATTAGTGAAAAAACGGCGCTTTTACGCGAAGGATTAAAAGCCTTAATTGAACGCGAAAGTGCCCGAAGATTAGCACAACTTGGAGGCTCTGAATCTGGTGTAGAACATATCCCCAGACGACAACCTGAACTTATGGAGTAATTTTTCATGGTACTTGTTGATACCTCTATCTGGATTGACCATTTACGCTCAAACAACCTTAAGTTAGCTAATTTGCTTGAGCAAAATCTAGTTTCTATTCACCCTATGATTATTGGTGAACTTGCTTGTGGTAATCTTCGTAATCGTCAACAACTCTTAAACCTTTGGCAAAACTTACCTTATGCAACAGAAGCAAGCCATCATGAAACACTTTACTGCCTTGAACACCACAAATTAATGGGAAAAGGCGTGGGGTTTATTGATCTACACCTGCTTGCCTCTACCCTGTTATCAACCAATACTCTCTTAATGGACAAATGACCGTCGTTTACAAAAACGGGCTGAGTCCCTAAAAATATCTTGGAAAAATATACACTAATTTTATTCAGTTTTTTCCTGTAATTTATCCCCCCCTCTATTCTTCTGTAATTTTTTTAGCATACCTGTTTAGTAAATCTATATCTTGAAAATTCTCCTTTTCTGCTTGCGTGATATTCCCATCAAAGTTCCAACCAATTGACCTATGGCCATCTGCAAGCAACTGATCCAGTTTAGTTTTTGCTTCTTTATAAAACTCTGGAAAATGCGCCAAGCGATAGAACCATAACTCTAACTTAAGGTCATTTTCTTCCTCCATATTTTTAAAAGCCGTTTTCAGATAAGAAGCCGCTTTTGTGCTCTCGCCTCTTTCTAATAAAAACTGGGCATAGCAGGCATTCGTATTTGCGTCTTCAGGCTCCAGCTCTAATGCTTTTAAGTAAAATCTTTCTGCCTGGTCATAGTCTTTACGAACGTTCTTTAAGAAAATTGCATAGTTACCAATCTTATTTGCGTTATCAGGCTCCAGCTCTAATGCTTTTAAATAAAAGCTTTCTGCTTGGTCATAGTCTTTACGAACATGATTTAAAAAGTCTGCATAGTTACCAGTATTATTTGTGTTATCAGGCTCCAGCTTTAATGCTTTTAAATAAAAGCTTTCTGCTTGGTCATAGTCTTTACGAACATGATTTAAAAAGTTTGCATAGTTACCATTAAGCTCTGCATCATCAGGTTTTAGCTTTAATGCTTTTAAATAAAATTTTTCTGCTTGGTCATAGTCTTTACGAACGTTCTTTAAGAAATTTGCATAGTTACCAGTATTACTTGCGTTATCAGGCTCCAGCTCTAATGCTTTTAAATAAAATTTTTCTGCTTGGTCATGGTCTTTACGAACGTCAGTTAAGAAAATTGCATAGTTACCAGTATTACTTGCGTTATCAGGCTCCAGCTTTAATGCTTTTAAATAAAAGCTTTCTGCTTGGTCATGGTCTTTACGAACGTAAGTTAAGAAAATTGCATAGTTACCAGTATTACTTGCGTTATCAGGCTCCAGCTTTAATGCTTTTAAATAAAAGCTTTCTGCCTGGTCATAGTCTTTACGAACGTCAGTTAAGAAATTTGCATAGTTGTTCATAAGTTCATGGCTTTTCGGATAAGCCTTCAAGCCCTCACAATAAATTTTGTCCTTTTTATCATTATTAGTTTCTTGCTGCACTTTTAGCTCATACTTCCACCATGAAGGAAGTAACTTCTTAATGGCGGCCTGCTCCTCTTTGCCCAAATCCTTTTCCGCTAGATTCTCCAATTGTTTTGCATAATTTATTGCTCTAGCCACGGCACTTTTAACAATTTCACTGTTATTAATATTTTCTTTATCAATAAGAGAGTTAAAGCCGAGTTTGTCACTAAGCAACAACATAAATTTATCGAAACTCTCTATTTTTATTACAAAATCATTTTTATTAAGCAACTGCTTTATTCGGTCACTGATTCTATTTATATCGCGACAACACCAGTAAATGGGCTTTCTGCTTTCAATTTTTTCAAGATACCCCATTAAGCTTTCATCATTGCCTCCGTAACCGATCACAATCATCGCGTTTTCTTGCAAAACGGGAGCCAGTGCTTTTTGCCATTGAGCATCCATTTCTTCAATTTGAGAATCGGAATTATAAGGGTCAAACAAAAAATCACGGTGTATTTTCACAATGGTTGGGCGTGTCGGTGAATTAGCATTAATAAAACCGCTTAATAATTCATGCCCTAACACTAAGGGCTTGGCATCTTTTAAGTCAAACAATGCGTCTTCGGTCATGGTGTCGAAATTAGTGGTAATAACAAATTTGTTTGCCGTTTGTGCAAGCACTTGTGCTAAAAATGAATACCCAATACTTGGCTTTGCCTTATCCATATGGCGCTGTAGCTCTTGATAGCCTAGTGTGTAATTTGTCTCAAAACGCTTATCAAACAGCTTGGTATAAAATGCTGCTAAATTTGTGTCGTCAAAGTCGTCAATGGAGTTAGTCCATTCTCTAAGTGCGCTTTCGTCAATACAACCTTTTATTTCCTTAAACCACTTTTCTGCAAACCAACCACCTGCTTTAATGCCTGAATTAACGGATGCACCTGCGCCCAATATAAAGCCATATTTAACACAGCTTCCTTTTTTATTCGCATCACTAACGGCTTGAATAAGCTGAGATTGAGTGATTTCTTTATATGTGGTTTGAGACTTGTTTTGTGCGTTTGCCATGAATGCTCTTTTACGAAAATAAATTTAGTTAATTATTGGAGCCTTCACGCAATATAAAATGCGACTGAAAAAAGGCCTTCCCTATTTTGCAACATACAAAACGCTTTTACCTGATTAACAACGCTTGTCTAAACTAAGAACGACGCCCAGCAAATTTAAATACAGCGATAACCCTTTAAACCATAAGCTATTTTTTTCCCGTAGAGACAAGGCATGCCTTGTCTCTACATTAGCAAAAACTTTCTTAAATTACGTTCTTGTCGCATTACATGCAAGATGAACACCTTGCTGCCCTCTATCTTATAAAAGATACGACAAGGGTTCACAATAATTTCTCTGTAATTCAGATTGCTTAATTCAGGAGGTTTTCTTCCTGATTCAGGGAGGTTTTCAAGC
This sequence comes from Thiomicrorhabdus sp., assembly GCA_021648625.1. Classification (GTDB taxonomy): domain Bacteria; phylum Pseudomonadota; class Gammaproteobacteria; order Thiomicrospirales; family Thiomicrospiraceae; genus Thiomicrorhabdus. Next base: position 6,134 of record JAKISK010000004.1, read on the forward strand.
CGGTCTACTTTATCAAAAACTGTTTGCACTAATTTTTTAGCGGCAGATACATTGCTTACTGCAATATACTCTGCAATGTCGTTTAGATCATCAAGTGCGGGGGATGTCCAAATTATTTTAGCCATTTCGTCATTTTTTCTTTGGCGGCACTGCTTGAGAATGTTGCTTCATTTCTAATCGCTTGCTCGCCACGAGCCACGCCTTCAAGAATTTTCATTCGTTGTTGCATGAACTCAAAATCGTCAACATCAACCAAATAGGCAGACGGTTGACCATGCTCAGTAATTAAAACAGGCTCTTTAGTCGAGTGAAGCTCTGCTAATATTTTTGTTGCTTGTCGTTTTAACGTGGTAACCAGTTCTACTTTCATAAAATAACCTAATAAAAAATATAATATCAAAATGTACCACTATAGTATCACAATAAACCAATGGCAGATATGGCTTTTGCATAACGGCTACGGAAATAAAAAGAGAAAAAAGGGGACGCTCTTAAATAAGGTTTTAAATCTAAAAACCAGCCTGTGTAATGATCGGTTTGACAAGGGGGGGGGGAGAAAATATCAAATTTAAACATAAAACCCGAACCACCAGATAAATAAATACAGTAACTCTCGTTCACTTTTTTATCAACGAATTAGGAATAAAACAAAAAGCTAAAAACAGAATGTCTTTAAAAACTGATAAAATACCGTTGCCAAAAAATAATGGCGAAAAATTTGCTCTCTAAATAGAAAAAATGTAACGATTATGACGACCACACCTCTAAGCACTAAACATATTACTTTAAAAGGCCTACGTTCTTTTTGGGGGGCTTTAAACCCGACGGAAAGCGCCCTTGCCATTGCCAATACGTACCAGCAATCTGATGGGTTGATTGTGGTGTTAACGCAAGACAGTCAAACGGCTAATCAGCTTCAAGAGGCCTTAGCGTTCTTTTTACCTGAAGACCATAATATTCTTTCGTTTCCTGAGTGGGAGACGTTGCCTTACGATCAATTTTCGCCGCATCAAGATATTATTTCGGAACGCCTTAAAACGTTATATCGCTTGCCCAATTTAAAACAGGGTATTTTAATTTTACCAATCTCTACGGTGATTCAAAAAATTGTACCGTTGGATTACATTCAACACTTTACCTTTTTATTGGCTTGTGGCGATACGTTAGAAATAGAACCTTTTACTCAAAAACTTGAGGCGAGCAGTTATCAGCGTGTTAGCCAGGTAATGGAGCATGGAGAGTTTGCGATTAGGGGCTCTATTATTGATCTCTTTCCGATGGGCAGCAAAACCCCTTTTAGAATTGATTTGTTTGATGATGAAATTGAGACCATTCGCAGCTTTAACCCAGATAATCAACGCTCTATTGAACAGATAAATGAGATTAAACTTCTTCCTGCAAAAGAGTTTAATTTTACCGATCAAGGCATTGATCTGTTTAGACAAAAATTTAAGCAATATTTTGGTGACGAGGCAAGAAAAGCACAGATATATAAAGCGGTATCTGATAAACAGTCTGTTGGAGGATTGGAATACTACCTGCCGTTTTTTCACCAAAACTTAACCACTTTATTTGAGTACCTTCCTTCCAATACGCTATTTTTTGACTTTAACGATGGCGATGCACCAAGCAACCAAAACCGTATAAATAGCTTAGACAGTACGCTTGAAAAAATTCAATTGGAGTACCAAGAGCGTTATCAAGTTGGGCAACACAACCCAGATTTTCCTCTGCTCAAGCCTGAAGAAATTATTTTAAGTACCACGGCGTTTTTAACCGCACTCAAAGCTTACCATCGCATTACGTTAGAGCCGTGTGTCTCGTCCAAAAACACCACAAATTTTGCCACCAAAACATTGCCCGACCTCAGTATTCAATCGCAAAGTGATTACCCGCTTGCCAAGCTTAATGCTTTTTTAGACCACTACACTGGACACGTTATTTTTAGTGCCGAAAGTACTGGACGCAGAGAGACGTTACTTACCCTGCTGGCCAAACACAAACATAAACCGCGCATTGTCGAAGGCTGGAAAGAGGCATTAGAACACAGCCAGGGACGCTCTAAAACGCCTTCTATTTTCGTAAGCCCGCTTGAAGAGTCTGTTTACACCGAGCAGTTATGCATTTTGTCGGAGTCGCAAATTTTTGGCAAAACGGTGATTCAAAAACGTCGCCGTAAGCGCAAACATAATGACTTTGACAGTGCCATTAGCAACCTAATTGAGCTTGATATTGGCAGCCCAATTGTGCATATCGACCACGGTGTCGGTCGCTATTTAGGGTTAGAGAGCCTAAACATTAATGACGAAGAAAAAGAGTTTTTGATGGTGCAATACGCGAGCGATGCCAAGCTTTATGTGCCTGTGACCTCGTTGCACCTTATTAGTCGTTACACAGGGGCAACGCCAGAAACGGCACCTCTTCACAAACTAGGCAGTGATCGCTGGGAGAAAGCTAAGCGCAAAGCGGCCGAAAAAGTACACGACGTGGCCGCTGAACTGTTGGATATTTACGCCCAACGTGCCGCGCGACCAGGCTATGCCTTTAAAACCCCTGCCGAAGCGTACCAACGTTTTTCGGCCAGCTTTCCGTTTGAAGAGACGCCCGATCAACAACAAGCCATTGATGCGGTGTTTGATGACATGCATTCCGACAAACCAATGGATCGCCTAATTTGTGGCGACGTGGGCTTTGGTAAAACCGAGGTGGCAATGCGCGCGGCTTTTATTGCGGCTTACGATGGCAAGCAAGTGGCTATTTTAGTGCCCACCACCCTGCTGGCACACCAGCATCATGAAAACTTTAAAAATCGCTTTGCCGATTGGCCGATGCGCATTGAAGTCCTCTCTCGTTTTCAAACGCCTAAAGAACAAAAGAAGGTGCTGGAAGACCTTAAAAATGGTCAAGTTGACATTATTATTGGTACGCACAAACTGATCCAAAAAGATGTTCACTATCAAGAGTTAGGGTTAATCATCGTAGATGAAGAACACCGTTTTGGGGTGCGTCAAAAAGAGCAACTGAAAAAAATGCGTGCCGAAGTGGATATTTTAACCATGACCGCCACGCCTATTCCGCGCACGCTTAATATGGCGATGAATGATTTGCGAGACCTGTCTATCATTGCCTCACCCCCTGCCAAACGCCTTGCGGTACAAACCTTTGTGCAGGAGTGGAACGATGACGTGGTAAGAGAGGCTTCGCTACGAGAAATTCGCCGTGGTGGTCAGGTGTATGTTCTTTACAATCAAGTCTCTAAAATAGAGCAGATGGTTGAACACATTCAAACATTAATTCCAGAAGCTAAGGTTAGCTTTGCCCACGGTCAAATGAATGAACGTGAGCTGGAATCGGTGATGGAGGACTTTTATCACCGTCGTTACAATATTTTGGTCTGCTCCACAATTATTGAAACGGGCATAGACATTCCTACGGCCAACACGATCTTAATTGATAGAGCCGATAAGTTTGGCTTGGCGCAACTGCATCAACTGCGGGGGCGCGTAGGACGTTCGCACCACCGTGCTTACGCCTATCTGTTTACCGCTGACAAAGCGTCGATTTCAAAAGATGCCGAAAAACGCCTGACCGCCATCGCTAAATACAACACTTTGGGGGCTGGGTTTATTTTGGCCAGCCACGATTTGGAAATACGTGGCGCGGGTGAACTGCTGGGAGATGGGCAATCGGGGCAAATTCAAGAGATTGGGTTTGGGCTGTACAGCGAACTTCTTGAACGTGCGGTAAACGCGTTAAAATCAGGAAAACAACCCGAACTTAATACCACATTGTATACGGGTAGCGAAGTTAATTTAAGCGTACCCGCTTTAATTCCAGAGAGCTATTTACCCGATGTTCACACCCGATTGGTTTTTTACAAACGCATTGCCAGCGCACAAGGCAAAGGGGCATTAAGAGAGCTGGAAGTGGAGATGATTGACCGCTTTGGTCTACTGCCCGATCAAGTCAAAAACCTACTGCTGGTGACTCAAGTAAAACTGTTAATTGAGCCAATGGGTATTACTAAGCTGGACGCCACCGAGCAAATGATTCGCGTTCAATTTAATGCCCAACCCGACATTGATCCGCTTAAGCTTATTCAGCTTATTCAAGCATTCCCTAAGCAATATCAACTAAAAGGCCAAACAGAACTTAAATTTTTAGATACAATGCCTGACATTAACCAACGTATTAACGCGATTGAAGTGTTAATAAAGAATATTCGCTAAAGGACTCGTTGCGCCATGCTAACAACACACACAAAAATATCCCCCCCCCCCCTGTTCAAAAAAGGACTTTCTTTCGCAACACTGTCTGTGTTGGTTGGTTTAATGTCGGTTCAGTCAACGGCACACGCTAAAAGCTACACTATTGAAGTGATTGTTTTTGAAAATCACGCGCTAAAAGGCTGGACAGAAGAACGCTGGCCAGACGAAATAGAACTGCCCAATACCGACAACAGTGTGTCACTAAATGCACCGCAAAAATCACGTTTATCCCTTAAAAAAAGAGACACAAAGCTCAATAGTGTTGCTAAAAAAGTGGCCAAAAACTACCGTGTGGTTTTTCATCAAGCGTGGTCACAAAATTCCTACAGCCCTAAAAAAACACCGACCGTACTGATTGAAAATGACCGTGGGGGCACCCGCTTACTGGGAACCGTTAAGCTCTATAAAACGCGCTTTGCACACGTACAGTTTGATTTAGAACTTGAAAAACGAATTCCCTCTAAAATACGGGAGGCGGTTGCAAAAAACCAACAAGTGGATATTGATTACCTACCCACGCACTGGCGTTTTAACCTAGTTGAAAGCCGAAAAATAAAGCCAGGTGAACTTCATTACATTGATCACCCTCTGTTTGGAATATTGGTTAAAATTCGGTAAAACGTAACGACTCAAATGGTTTTTAAAAAAATACCCCCCCCTACCCCTGTAAAAATCAGAGAGGGGGGGGGGTAAAAAACTTAAAATTTCTATTTTTCGTCCGATTTTAAACGATGAATTCCCATCATTTTTAACACATATTTTTGATAAACAGGTTCCGAGACCCCTGCTTTCATATTACGAATAAAATATTTTTCAAATGCTATTTTTGCTAAATGCACCCACTTACCTTTTTTAGCCCACGTTAAATTACGCGGTGGAATTTGGGGCAACGCCACAAAGGCCACGCCTGTATCGCCCATATCGGCCAAACAAAATGCATTCCATGTTGGCTCGGCACTGGCATCTCTGCCGCTTAAATTTTCTTGAATATTTTGGCAAACGGCGCTCACCATTGATTCAATCATCAATCCTGTTTTAGGTGTGCCACAAGGTACAGGGCAATCTGTGTCTACAGGCGCGATGGCTATGCCCACACCCAATGCATAAATATTATGATAGGTTGGGTTTCGGCTAAATTGATCCACCTTCACAAACCCTCTTGGATTCACCAAAGCGCCGCCTGCTTTGTCTGGATCGGCATCCACCATCTCTTGTAAAAATTTAGACCCCTTAAATGCAGGCAACATCATCGAATAGTTAAAGGGCAACTCATGTTGCTGAATCACTTCGCCTTGATGATTGTGTTCATCCACAAACATCAAACCATCAATCACTTTCGTTACTTTGGCATTGCAAATCCATTTAATATGACGCTGGCGCATCTCCGATTCCATTAACCCTTGCGAATCCCCTACGCCACCTAATCCAAGATGTCCAATATAAGGCTCTGCCGTCACAAAGGTAATGGGCACTTGATTGCGAATTTTACGCTTACGTAAATCCGTTTCCATAATCATCGCAAACTCATACGCGGGGCCAAAACAAGACGCGCCCTGTACCGCACCCACGACAATGGGCCCAGGATTTTCACAAAAGTCCTTCCATTGCTCATAAGCTTCTGCCGCATGTGGCGTGGTGCAAATGGATGAGGTAAAGCCACCTTGACTTTTAGGCCCCAGCCCTTCTACTTCATGAAATGCCAGCGTAGGGCCGGTTGCTAAGATTAAATAGTCATACGCCATTTCAGAACCATCACCCAACGTAACTTTGTTTTTAACAGGGTCAATACCCGTACAGGTTTGATGATAAAACTCAATGCCTTTACGGGTTAAATACGGTTCCAATTTAAACGAAATATCTTCAGGCTTACGCCAACCCACGGCAACCCACGGGTTGGATGGAATAAAATTAAAGTTTTCAACGGCACTCACTACCTTTACCGTATGCCCTTTATCTAAGTGCTTACGAAGCTCATAAGACATGGGTAAACCACCTGTACTTGCACCAATTACCACCACAGTTGCCACAGTAATACTCCTTATTTTGGACTGCTCACTGAGCAGTAAAAAAACATCTTAAACCATATTTGCGTTCAAGTAAAAACAGAAAAAACGGCTGTTCCTATCTGAGGATTTTAGCTTTGCCTGAAACGACAATTATGTCTGACGTCATCCCTTCAAACCAAGCGCCCAACTTTAAATTTACGGCCTTTGATTTTACCTTGATTTAACTTACTCACGACCTGATGTGCATAATCGGGTTCCACAGCCACATAGGTTGAGTGATCCACCACATCAATTTTGCCGATGTGTTTTCCTTCTACACCTGCGGTTTTGGTAATTGCACCCAGTACATCGCCCTTGCGCACTTTATCTTTGCGCCCTCCTGAAATATACAACGTTACATACTTGGGTTGCACACGCGTTCCGCGTTTATTGGGAATTAAATCAATGGATTCATACGACAATGCATGGCCTTGTAACTCGCCCAAACGGCTGAGCTTATAACTCTCTTTTTCGGTAAAAAGCGTAATGGCCACCCCTTCCAATCCTGCACGACCCGTACGACCAATGCGATGCACGTAGGTATCTTGCTCATAGGGTAGCTCGTAGTTAATTACGGCGGGTAACGCTTCAATATCCAACCCGCGAGCCGCCACGTCAGTAGCGACTAATAAGTTTGCACTGTGGTGTTTAAATTGAATCAATACTTGCTCACGTTCACGTTGCTCCATATCGCCGTGCAATGCCAGCGCACTGAAGCCACGATCTTCCAAATAATTTGATACCTCTTGCACCAATTTTTTGGTGTTGCAGAAAATAAGTGCATGTTCAAAGCCATTAAACGCCAATAATTTTACCAAGCCTTCCAGCTTCTCTTGATGGTGACAAATGTAAAATTGTTGATCAATCGTCTCCATATCGTGGTGAGACTCCACCGAAATTTCCATTGGATTTTTTTGAAAACGTCGGCTGATGTATTTAATGTCTTCTGGAAAGGTGGCTGAAAACAGCAATGTTTGACGCTGTTCGGGCGTAAACCCTAAAATATGAATCATCTCCCCTTTAAAGCCCATCTCTAACATACGATCGCCTTCGTCCAACACTACCGTGTGTACTTGGCTTAAATCAAGCTGACCTTTTTCAATGTGGTCTCTAATTCGTCCCGGTGTGCCCACCACCACATGGGCGCCATGTTCTAAAGAAGACACTTGTGGACGCATCGGCACACCGCCACACAGCGTGACGATTTTAATATTTTGCTGAAAACGCGCCAAACGACGCAACTCTTCCGCCACTTGATTGCTCAACTCTCGTGTTGGACACATCACCAAGCCTTGAATTAAAAGTGACTTAACGTCCAATTTATTAAGCAACGGAATACCAAACGCAGCGGTTTTACCACTGCCTGTTTTGGCTTGTGCAATTAAATCTTCCCCCCCCAGTCCTAACGGCAATGCGGCTTCTTGAATGGGGGTCATCTGTTCATAACCCAACTGGGTTAAATTATCCAGTTGTGAAAGTGGGAGCTCTAAGTGACTAAAAGAGTTGGATGGTTTGGGTGCAATGGGTGCGTTAGACATAATTTTTTCTCAATATACAAATTTAATACAAAATAAAAAAGGCGCTGTTAAAAGCGCCTTTCATTTAAATAACAAAACTTTTACCACTCATGCTTGCCCGCATAAAAAGCAAACGCCGTCATAAACGCCGATTCCTGAAACTTTTTTAAGCCCGTTTCAGAAAACGTAATGGGGAGTGGATAGCGTTTTAAATTGGCTTTAATGTCCGTGGGCGAAATAAGTACGGTATTCAGTTTATCCGATAACTGCAATGCTGCCTCCAGTTTAAACCCATTGGCTCCGCCCGAAAATTTACCTTTTTTCATACGTTCGCGAATCACCACTTGATCGATTTGATAATCTTGTGCTAACTGCTCAAACGTTTTCTGAAAATAACGTAACTCATGTGTGCTATCTGGATCTTTGCAAGCAATCCGAGTTACACGGCAATCTGGCAAATGAAACATTGCTCCTTCTTCAACCACTAATAAAGTGATAATGGCTTCATTGCTACTTATCTCAACACCACAGATTTTTTGTGCTTTGACTTTAATCATTTTTTACTCCATGTATCGCGTAAAGGAACGGTTCGGTTATAAATTTGAACCTCCCCTGCTTGATTATCCCGACAAAAATAGCCTTCTCGTTCAAACTGGTAGGCTTTTTCAGGTTCGGAGTTAACCAACCCCGCTTCCACAAACCCTTGTTTCACTACAAGCGATTCTGTATTAATGACCGATTCAAAGCTCTCTTCTTTAACAGGGTTTTCTACCGTAAACAGACGATCGTAAATTCGAAACACCGCTGGCAGTGCGGTAGAGGCTTCTACAAAATGAATCACCCCTTTTACCTTACGGCCATCCGCAGGTTTTTTGCCTAATGTTTCAGGATCGTAAGTACCATAAATGGTGGTGATATTTCCCGCTTCGTCTTTATCGACTCTAACGCCTTTTATAATAAAGGCATTACGCAAACGCACCTCTTTATTTAACGCCAAACGCTGATATTTACCATTGGGTGCTTCTTCTAAAAAGTCGGCTCGATCAATATAGACTTCTTTACCAAAAAAGATTTCACGTTTGCCCACCATCTCATTTTGAGGATGCACAGGCGCTTGAATTGAAATGGGTTCACCCTCAAAGTTTTCAATCACCACTTTCACAGGATTCAATACCGCCATTGAGCGGGGGGCAACCTTGTTTAAATCGTCTCGAATGGAGGCTTCTAAAATATCCATGCCCGTCATGCTGTCCACTTTAGAGATGCCAATGCGTTCGGCAAAATCTCGTAAAGATGCGGGCGTATAACCACGACGACGTAATCCAGAAATGGTGGGCATACGTGGGTCATCCCAACCCGACACCAAATTATCATTGACCAATTGATGTAATTTACGTTTAGACATTACGGTATATTCAAGGTTTAAACGCGAAAACTCGTACTGATGGGGGCGGTTTGGACGATCAAAATCCTTTAAATTATCCAATACCCAATCGTATAAACGACGGTTGTCTTGAAATTCTAGCGTACAAAGCGAGTGGGTAATGCCTTCAATGGCATCTGAAATACAGTGGGCAAAATCGTACATGGGGTAAATACACCATGCGTCACCCGTTTGGTGATGATGTTCAAAGCGCACACGGTATAAAGCAGGGTCCCGCAAACACATAAACGAAGAGGCCATATCAATTTTAGCCCGTAATACACATTCCCCCTCTTTAAACTCACCGTTTCTCATTTTGGCAAACAAAGCCAAATTCTCTTCTGACGAGGTTTCACGATAGGGGCTGTCTTTACCCACTTCGGTTAAGGTACCACGGTAGGTGCGAGTCTCTTCGGCATTTAAGAAACAAACATAGGCCAAGCCTTTTTCGATTAACTCAACGGCGTAGGCATAAAACTGTTCAAAGTAATTAGACGAGTATTTAGGCTCCCCGCTCCACTCAAAGCCCAACCAACGCACATCTTTTTTAATCGCCTCTACATATTCCAACTCTTCTTTAGAGGGATTGGTGTCATCAAAACGTAAATTACACTGCCCTTGATAATCTTGCGCCAACCCAAAGTTTAAACAAATGGATTTAGCATGACCAATGTGTAGATAGCCATTTGGCTCAGGAGGAAACCGTGTGTGAATACGATCGTGCTTATGACTCGCTAAATCGTCATTAATAATATTGCGAATAAAGTTAACGGGACGCTCTGCCGCGTCTGTTTTTGCATGTTGACTCATTACTTAAAAAACCTGTTTGAACTTTGGAGTACAGCCTTGCATAAACATGCCGAAACTCAATGGAAATAAAGAACAAAATTATAACATTAAATCCACCCATTCAACGTAATGCGCCCCTATTTTATCCCCCCCCTATGCATAGCGAATTACACGGGTTCAAATAAACCGCTAACATAACACCAATGATTATCTTGATCGCGTAAGAAAAAGCTCTTTTCTTTCAGCAGTAAGCCTTTAAACGAGACTTCATAGGTTGCACTAAAACTAACCCAACCTTCACGGTCTTTTTTACGCCCTTTCTTTTTACTGTGTATGGTTAATTTTTTCCAAATAATATTCGGATCAAACTCAATATTTTCGGGTCGGTTTTTCAAGCACCACGTCTGCAATAAATAAGGACTTAACTGTTTTACATAGGCAACATAACGCGAACGCATGAGCTGCTCTGCGGTTTCTGGGTAACGTTCACCACTGTGAAAGGGAAAACAGCATTGATGATACGGTTTTTCTGATCCACATAAACAAGTGGTTTGAGGTAATTCATGTTCTAAAAGCAAGGCGATACACCCTTTTTAATCGCAAAGGTAACAAAATTGCAGCCAGTAACAGCCCCAAAACAATCCCCAGCCAAAAGCCTTGAACGCCCATGGGCTCAAAAATCCAATTGGTAAACGCAAAGACATAGCCCAACCCTAAACCAACCCCCCAGTAACTAATAAAAGTGACTAACATGGTGATTTGTGAATCATGAAACCCTCTTAGTGCGCCTGCGGCGGTCACTTGAAGCGCATCAAATACTTGATAGATAGCGGCAAACACGAGTAATGACGCGGCTAAATAAAGCACCTCATGGTCATTTGAGTATAGATCGACAATTTCCATTCTTAAAAAATAACTTACAATTGCGAGTAATATGCCTAAAACGACTGCAAAAAGAAAACCGGTGATTAAACTGATTCGTAATTGCGCCTGATTGTGCTCGCCGTAGCCGAGCCCGACTCGAACCGTGAGCGCCATCGCAAAGCTCAAAGGCACCATAAAGGCAAGGGAGGTAAAGTTAATGGCAACTTGATGCCCCGCAATCACAATCGAGCCTAAAGGGGCAACAAACAGCGCAATCATACTAAAAAGACTAACCTCAAATAACAACGCAAAGGTTGTAGGGATGCCTAAACTTAGAATAGGAATCAAGCCAAGTTTCCAGTGAATGCAAAACACGCTTTTAAGGAGAATAAAAGGGCGCGTTAGCTTTGATTTTAAAACATATAAAATCCCTAACAACAGCATCACCCACATTACGATACTGCTGGCAACACCACAACCTGCCGCGCCCATAGGCTCAATAAAGCCAAATCCATAGATAAAAATTGCATTTAAAGGAATATTTAACAACAGTGCAAAAAAGCTAATCCACATGGTAGGCAAGGTTGTGCCTAAACCTTCCCAAAAAAATCGCAGTACCTGATAGAGCGCAATTGCGGGCATACCAAAAGCAATGTAAAACAGATAATCTTGTGTGAGCTGGTAAACGGTTGCGTTTAAACTTAGCAGGTCTAGCACCCACTCTAAGTTCATTAAGGCAAATAGACTTAACAGGCCAAGCGGTAAAGATAACCACACCCCTTGATTTAGGTAGCGGGTAATTTGTTGAGGTTTAGACTCCCCTACGGCCTTGGACACCAGTGGCGTAATGGCAAGTAGAATGCCCGTTGAAAACATAAAAATAGGCAGCATAATACTGGTGCCTAAGCCGATTGCGGCAAGGTCATCCGTACCAACTTGCCCAGACATTAAGGTATCTACAACACCTAAACCCGTTAATGCCAACTGTGCAAATAGAATAGGTAGCGCCAATTTTAACAGCAGAGTCGATTCTGTTTTAACCGCTTGAATGCTCATAAATGGCAAGTAACCGTGCCGTCATTTTGAATCATGCGGGTCACCATGTTTTGTTTTTATTGGATCATCTGTCGAACCAGAATCTGATTTATCCCAGTAATTTTTGCCATGCGCTTCTTCTTGACGTTCTGTTTCCGCGTCCTGCTTTGGGTCTTCTAGTTGATAAGGAATGAGCGCTTGAGGAAGCAAAAAAATAATAAGCAACTTACAAGACCAATAAACACACGCATACACAATAATGGTGAACATTAAAACCAGTGGCAAACCCAGTACTAAATCCACAATCAGTGCATCGCCTGAAATCATTTTTCCAACAAACGACTTTTCAATAAAGCTAAAATAGAGCCAGCCAATAACCCCACCCAAACTTAACAGTACGGCATAACGGTTGAGTTTAGGCTCAATACGATGGTGTCTAAAAAGATAAAAGAAATTCTCTTTAAGGCGTTTGTCTGTCATGTTTTAATCCGAGTGTTTTTTGAAAAAAGAGCCATTGCAATGCAATGTACGTGGCGGCAACATTAAATTCGGCATTCAATAACATCTGTTTGGCTTGGTTAAAGCTTAACTTAACCACTTTAATGTCTTCATTTTCAGACGAAAGCCCTGCGTATTCCGCAATTTCGTGGATTGAAACCTCTGCCGCGTATAAATGCAATATTTCATTGCAAGCACCTGGGGAGGGGTAAAATTGGCAAATGTACTCTAGATCCTTAATAATTGCACCTGTCTCCTCTTGAGTTTCTCTAATGCCTGCTTCTTCGGGTGATTCACCCAAATCAATCATCCCTGCAACAGGTTCCAGTAACCAAGCTTGCGTTTGATTTTGTGAAGTTTGTGCATTAAACACCGCCCCTACACGACATTGTTCAACCAAAATGACCTGTTCTTCAGAGCTGTCGTACAACAAAACAACCACCGCCTGCCCACGCTGAAACAACTCACGACTAAAGGTGTTTGACCAACCCCCTTGATAACGTAAATGCTTAAAATGAAGGATGTTAAGTTCAAAAAAACCTGTGTATGCAGGTTTAATGGATTGAATTTTAAAACTTTTCTCGGTCATTAAATTTTTCTCCCCCCCTCGTTAAGTTAACAGGATAGCCGCCTAAAGAGTTCCTTATTGAATTTCAACCATTGGCACACGCGAGGTAATGCCGCACAGCAGTTCATAACTAATGGTTTTCGCAAACTTTGCAACCTCATCAACAGAAAGCCCTTCCCCCCAGAGCGTCGCCAAACTGTCAATATGAATGCGCTCGTAGTGTTCTGTAATATCGACAGTAATCATGTCCATAGAGACGCGACCAATCAGTGGAACACGCTTTCCATCCACCAAAACTGGCGTACCCGTTGGGGCATGTCTGGGGTAGCCATCCCCGTAACCAATGGCAATCACTGCCACACAGGTTCTTTTTGGAGCTCGCCAATCATTGCCGTACCCAACAAACTCTCCCGCTTCTACCCATCGGATTGCAATCACAGCAGATTCCAATCGCATCACGGTTTTGAGCTTCGCTTGCTTATCAAAAGGAGTGCTGGTACTGCCAATGCCATAGAGCAAGATACCGGGACGAACCCAGTCATAGCTGGATGCAGCATAAGACTGCAACCCTGATGAATTATGCAAACTTTTTGGAAAATCAAAGGCTTCTGTCGCACACTGAAAGGACAGAATTTGTTTTTGGGTAAACGCGATGGCAGATTTACTTTCCTCATCGGCCGAGGCGAGATGTGACATCAAGTGGATGTTAAAATAATTTGGATTTTCTTCTAACTGTTTAATCACAGAGGGAATTTGTTCGGTTGAAAACCCTAAACGATTCATACCTGTATCGATTTTAATCCAAACATTGATCACCGAAGCCGTTTGATAACGCAATAACCATTGCAGTTGATGCATCGAATGAATCACAATGTCTAAACGGTTTTGAACCGCAAGTGGCAACTCAATTTCAGAAAATAGCCCTTCTAATAATAGAATTCGATGTAAAAATCCTTTTTGGCGTAATAACAACGCTTCATCAATGGAGGCCACGCCAAATCCATCGGCACCAACCAGTTGTTGTGCGACTCGGCAAATGCCATGACCGTAACCATTGGCTTTAATCACCGCCAACACTTTACTGTTTGGCGCTAAGGATTTTGCAATATGTAAATTATGACGCAAAGCAGGTAGGTTAATATACGCTTTGGTTGGACGATAGAACATATTCCCCCCCTGCTGTCCAAACTTTAATAGTGCCCATCAGACACCTCAAAGCCAGCATGATTTTCAAACCGCGTGTATTCACCAATAAACGTTAAACGCACCGTGCCTAAAGCACCATTTCGGTGTTTTCCTAAAATAATTTCAGCAACGCCTTTATACTCTGTCTCTTCGTTATACACTTCATCACGGTAGATAAAAACAATTAAATCGGCATCTTGCTCAATGGCACCCGATTCACGAAGATCGGACATTATAGGGCGTTTATTTGGGCGTTGTTCAAGGCTTCGGTTTAACTGAGAGAGCGCAATGACAGGAATTTCTAACTCTTTTGCCAATGCCTTGAGCCCTCGTGAAATTTCTGAAATTTCATTGACTCGGTTTTCTGAGTTAGCCGATCCTCTCATTAACTGAATATAGTCGACCACAATTAATCCCAGTCCAGTGGCTTTTGATTCGGGGTTTTCATGCCCAGCTTCCAACGCTTCTTTACGCTGCATCTCACGAACGTCTTTATCAATTCGACGAGATCGAGCTCTCAACTCAGTAATCATTAGTGCAGGAGTATCATCAATAAAAATTTTGGCTTGCGATAAAATATTAATCGCTTTGTTTAATTTAGGCCAATCATCTTGCGCCAACTTTCCTGTTCGCATTCGACCCGCATCAATGCGCCCAATCGAGCTAATCATACGCATTGCCAAAGATTCCCCTGGCATCTCCATACTGAATACCGCTACGGGGGCTTTGTTCTTTGTGGCAATATTCTCTGCAAGGTTCATTGAAAATGTCGTTTTACCCATCGATGGACGACCTGCCACAATAATCAAATCCGACTTTTGCAACCCAGCGGTTAGTTCATCAAACTCGGTTAAATGCGTCTCTTGTCCCGTAATATTACCATCGGAATTAAACAATTCATCAATCTTATTGATGGCCGATTCCAGCAATACATCCATTGTTTTATACTGGCGTTCTTTGCCTTCACCATGTTCTGCAATGGCATTGATTTTAGATTCTGCAATGTCTAAAATTTCGCGTACTTCTCGACCCTGAGGATAATAAGCGGACTCTGCCACTTCATTACTGGCGGTAATCAGTCCGCGTAAAATTGCTTTATCTCGAACCAACTGTGCGTAATATAAAATATTGGCCGCACCCGGTGTATTTTTAACCAAATCAATCAGGTAAATTTTATCACCCGCAAGCTCTAACTGCCCTGTGGCTTCTAACTGCGCCACACAAGCGACGAGATCAAAAGGTTTATTGTTACGACTCAGCTCACTAATCACCGAAAAAATGGCTTGATGTTGTTTGGTATAAAAATCATTTTGATTCACAATTTCCATCACATCGTCAAACACTTCATTTGCCAGCATCAACCCACCAATAACAGATTGTTCTGCTTCTAAAGAGTGGGGGGGAACTTTAAACAGTTCATCAGGTTGCGTGGTGTGTGACAATTTTGTATTCATAGAATATGCTTAAAGTTTCAGCGCTTAAGAGAAAAAAAATAAAGAAGCATTATAACACCCAAACCCTCTCGAATGAGAAGATAGACATTTAAGAGAGCGTGTTTACGCCCTGCCCTAAGTTTTACTTTTGTAAAGTCAAAAAAAAACGAGCCCATTTTAAATGGACTCGTTTTTTCAAAACAGTTCGAAAGGTAAAACAATTACTCTTCGATTGCTGTTACTTCAACCGTAACGGAAGCTACAACGTCTGTATGCAATTGAATATCAATTTCATACGTACCAACGTGACGCAATACACCATCAGGCATACGAACATCACGACGCTCAACGTCAAACCCAGCCGACTTAAATGCGTCTGCAATATCTTGCGTACCGATAGAGCCGAATAACTTACCTTCGTCTCCAGCCGTTGCTTCAAGTGTTGCAACTTGGCCATTTAAGTTTTCATAAATACCTTGTGCAACCGCTAATTCAGCCGCCGCTGCTTTTTCAAGCTCGGCACGAATTTCAGCAAATGCCGCAATATTCTCTTTTGTTGCTGGCTTTGCTTTACCTTTAGGAATCAAAAAGTTACGAGCATAACCAGATTTAACTGAAACCTGATCGCCTAAAATTCCTAAATTTTGTACTTTTTCAAGCAGAATAACATTCATAGCTTAAACCTCTATAATTCTTCTTTTTTCCATCGGTTTCGAAAATCCATCCAGATATCGACTAAACCGATGGTTGCTAATATCAACATCGTTTGTGGAAATATAAATAACAGGATATACAGTCCAACCAACCAAATGGTATGCAGTTTTTTAATGGCTACCGTTTGATGTGCAATGGCAATGCCTTGAAACATCAAACCTACAATAACCACTCCAGTTAAATCTGAAACTAATCCACTGCCCTCACCTAATACCAATCCAAGTATGGCTAAAACAATCGCAACATACGCAGTCGTCTTAGGTAAACGCAATTGATAAAAATCAATTTTAAATTGCCCAGGATGGTACAGCTCACTTTGCCACCAGCGCCCGATGGTTAAAATAGAGAACCACAAGATAACGGCAAATACCGCTAACAACATGGTCACTAAATTCATCATTTTAGTAATCAACTCAAGTTGATAATCAACTCCAGAGGTTTCTAAAATAGGCGCTATATGCTGGGTAAACAGTGCTAACCACCATTCACTTGGGTTTGGAATAATGAGATAAAACCCAATTAGACCAAGCCCCGCGACCAGCATTGCAAACTGAAGTGCCGTAGCCAATGAGTTGGTTTGCCTTAAAATGACACTCATTACCCAAACGGGAAGCATGTACTCCATAATGGCAAGGGTAGCAGGCCAATAATTACCTGTTAACATCACCGTTAGTAATACATGAACCACTGCACCACAAATAAGTGCTTTAAAACCGTCGGCAACCGAAACGCGTAAAGTTACCAAGGCAATAATTGCACCCACTAAAAGTCCAAAGGGGGCAATCAAAACACTCAATGCCGAAAATAAACCAACCGCTATCAGAGCCTGCTTAGGCCCTTTCATTGAATAAGTTGCAATTCCTAGCATGTTATACCTGTTAAATATTTTCGCTTATTCAAACAATTATTTATGGTGATCCGTATACGGCAATAATGCAAGGTAACGCGCACGTTTAATTGCAGTTGCCAATTGACGTTGATACTTAGCGCTTGTTCCTGTAATACGGCTAGGTACAATTTTACCTGTTTCCGTAATATAAGATCTCAACGTATCTAAGTCTTTATAATCAATCTGTTTCACGCCATCAGCGGTAAAACGACAGAATTTTTTTCTTCCAAATCCTCTAGCCATTTTTAGCTCCTTGTGAACGTGAATCACGACGTTTATCAAATTTTTCATCTTTTTTCGCTAACATAACCGACGGTTCTATTAACGCTGTTTTTTGCTTAACAACCATGCTACGTAATACGGCATCGTTGTAGTAAAAAGCATTTTCAAGCTCATCAAGTGCTTCTTGACCACATTCAATATTCATTAAAATATAGTGTGCTTTGTGTACCTTATTAATTAGGTAAGCAAGTTGACGGCGCCCCCAGTCTTCTAGACGGTGAATTTCACCACCAGACTGTTCAATAAGGGTGCGGTAACGTTCTAGCATTGCAGGAACCTGTTCAGACTGATCAGGATGCACTAGAAATATAACTTCATAATGACGCATTTATTTCTTCCTTATGGATTATAAAAAGTCTCCTGATGCCAATAAGTTCAGCACAGTGAGACAAGGATATTTCAGACCAATAGCCTGAAAGGCGCGAATTATAACGTAACAACACCCTAAATTCAATTACAAAGAATTATTAATGGCTGTTAAGGCTGCAACAGGGTCATCCGACTGTGTAATTGGACGACCAATTACAAGAAAACTTGACCCCGCTTCTATTGCTTTTTTAGGTGTCATAATGCGCTTTTGATCGTCATTACAACTGCCTTCAGGTCGAATACCTGGCGTGACCAAGCAAAAATTGGCATCAAATGTTTGACGTAATCGCGCAACTTCTTGAGCCGAGCAAACAATACCATCCATTTTAGCGGACTGAGCTAAACTTGCTAAGCGCAGTACATTTTCTTCAGGCGTGCCTTGCAAACCTATTTCTTTTAGATCCGACTGCTCCATACTGGTCAAAACCGTTACTGCAATCAATAATGGTTTGTGTTCACAATCTGACAAGGATTCACGCGCGGCCTCCATCATTTTACGCCCTCCCAGTGCGTGTACATTGACCATCCAAACACCGAGTTTTGCCGCCGCTTGAATCGCTTTTGCAACGGTGTTTGGAATATCGTGATATTTTAAATCTAAAAAAATATCAAAACCACGATCAATCAGCTCCTTAATAAATTGAGGGCCAGAAACGGCAAATAGCTCTTTTCCAACCTTCAATCGACATAATTCTGGGGTTAATTTTTCTACAAACTGCAATGCAGCCTGACGATCAGCATAATCTAATGCGACCAATACCTTAGGAGATCTTTGATTTACCACTTGCCTACTATTCCTTACTAATCAACTGATTAGAATCATTTTTTAACATCAAGCGTTCACTTGATAATTCCTTTTTTAAATCCAAAAGTTGATTGGTTTGCTTCTTATTTAAACGCACTTGCTTGCGAAGCTTCCATTTTACCCCCCCCATCTTTAACGACAATACCGATGCACCCAATAAAGCCCCAACCACTAAGGTCAAAGCCAAAACAAGTCCTAAAGGAATGGTTGTTTTAAGTACAAATAAATTGAGATCGACAGGGTTTGGATTCAAAACCCCCAATACAGCGCCCAACATTAAAAGCATGATAATAATTAAAAAAATGAATAATTTACGCATTATAAAAATTTCTCTTAATCCTGAAAAGATGAATACCCGAAAAAGGTTCAGATAGTTGATTACCCCTAATTTCTAGATAGAAATGCAAGTTAGACTGTAAGCAATTGGTGCGCTGCTTATAAACGTATTTTCTATCTGGGGATTAGGAATTATAGAACAAGAATAAAAAAAAGGGCTACAAAGTAGCCCTTTTTTAGGATTTAAAATAAAATTTCAGTCGTTTCTTTCGATTGATCAACCCGCTCTCGCAAAGATTTACCCGGTTTAAAGTGCGGTACTTGCTTATCGGGTAGTTCAACCGTTTCCCCTGTTTTAGGGTTTCGCCCCTTTCTCGCTTTACGATAATGAAGGCTAAAACTACCAAAACCACGTATCTCAATGCGCTCGCCTTGAGACAGTGTTTCTATCATAGAATCCACGATTTGATTTACAGCAAGCTCAATATCTTTTTGAGAAAATTGAGTTTGTTTTCTTGCTATGCGTTCAATTATTTCTGACTTTGTCATTTGATCAGACTCTTAATAATCTCTAATAACACAAAGAGAGTTTTAATGCCGCTAAACTGAACGACACTAAAAAGACCAAAATAAAACTTAGCTCTATAAATGGGGTAACCATTCACTGCAAGCCAAGCCACTTACAAGGTAATAAATATTACCCTAATCGTCAGATTACATTTTATCTTTGAAAAGATCACCGAATGTTGAACCAGCCGCTGGTACTTGTTTTTCAGAGTACCCTTTCATAGCTTCCTGCTCTTCATGCGCTTCTTTTGCTTTCATTGATAATGAAAGTGAACGATTTTTGCGATCAATATTGGTAACTTTAGCCGAAACCTTATCACCTTCTTTTAGAACACTTGATGCATCACGCGTGTCTTCTAGCAATTCTGACGCACGAAGGTAACCTTCTACTTCAGGAGCAAGCTCAATCACCGCACCACGATTATCAACGGTTTTAACCACACCTTCAACCATGCTGCCTTTTCCGTGATCCGCAACAAACTGACCAAATGGATCTTGCTCTAACTGTTTAAGGCCTAGCGAGATACGCTCACGATCAGGATCAATCGAAAGAATAACCGTTTCTAGCTCATCGCCTTTCTTAAAGTCACGAATGGCTTCTTCGCCAGTCTGCTTCCAAGAAATATCAGTAAGGTGTACTAGACCATCAATACCACCTTCTAGACCAATAAAGATACCAAAGTCAGTGATTGATTTGATAACACCTTGAATTTTATCGTTTTTAGCATGGATTGCTGAGAAGCTTTCCCATGGGTTAACCGCGCACTGCTTAATAGACAGTGAAATACGACGACGCTCTTGATCCACGTCCAAAATTTTAACACGTACTTCTTGGCTTAGGTGAACCACTTTAGAGGGGTGAATGTTACGGTTTGTCCAATCTAATTCAGACGTATGAACCAGCCCTTCGATTCCAACTTCAATTTCAATGAAAGCACCGTAGTCGGTAATATTAGCCACTTTACCAGCCACTTCCGCACCCATTGGGTAACGAGCAACCATATCGGACCAAGGATCTTCTTCAAGCTGCTTAAGACCAAGTGAAACACGACTACGCTCTTTATCAAACTTAAGAACTTTAACGTCAATTTCATCACCAACATTAACAATCTCAGAAGGATGATTAACACGACGCCAAGCCATATCTGTAATGTGCAGAAGACCATCAACACCACCAAGGTCAATGAAAGCACCGTAGTCAGTAAGATTTTTAACAATCCCTTTAAGAGTAGAGCCTTCTTCCATGTTGGCTAGAATTGCTTCGCGCTCTGCGGAGCTTTCAATTTCAATAACGGCACGACGAGAAACAACCACGTTGTTACGCTTACGATCAAGCTTAACAAGCTTCATCTCAATCTCTTTGCCTTCAAGGAAACCGAAGTCACGAATAGGACGAATATCCACAAGTGACCCTGGTAAGAAACCACGAATACCTTCCACATCAACGGTAAGACCACCTTTAACCTTACCAGTCACAAGACCAACAACAACTTCACCTTCTTCCATTGCTGTCTCAAGACGATCCCACGTTTTAGCACGTTTTGCTTTTTCACGTGATAGACGGGTTTCACCCAGCCCGTCTTCTAATGATTCAAGAAACACTTCAACTTCATCACCTACCGCCACTTCTAGCTCGCCATTGGCGTCTAAAAACTGTACTTTAGGGATTGATGATTCAGACTTCATGCCCGCATCAACGAGAACGGTTTCTTTGTCAATACCGATAACGGTACCGATGATTAACGCGCCTGGGTTAAATTTTTCTTGAAATGATGCTTCAAATAGTTCAGCGAAAGATAATTCACTCATGGATAAAACTTCCAATTTTTTTCTAGCCGTAAATTTAACTCAGATGGGAGTATCAATTTAAATACACGGGTCAGTTTAGTTAATTGCTGGTTTCCCAATTGCCAACAAAAGAAAATCCTCGAATGCATTAAGCAACCGAGGACTTTATAAAAATAATATTTATAGAGAGTTAAAAAACTAAGCGATTAACGCCTGTTTTTTAACCAACGAAAGTACCGTTTGGCACACCGCATCAATGTCTAAGTGCGAGGTATCAATAACCGTTGCATCATCCGCAGGCCTTAAAGGCGCTGTCTTACGATTCAGGTCACGCTCATCACGCGCTTCGATGTCTCTTGTTATCTGGTCAATATTAGCACTAACTCCTTGAGTTTTCAACTGTTTAACACGTCTTTCTGCTCTAATCTCGGCTGAGGCGGTCAAATACAGCTTAATATCCGCATTTGGGAAAACCACAGTTCCCATATCTCGCCCATCGGCAATTAGCCCTGGCAACATTGCAAAGGCTTTTTGGCGTGCCAATAAAGCCGCTCGAACGTCTGGAATCACCGCAATGGTTGATGCCACACCGGCCACTTCTTCCGTACGCACTTGAGAGGTAATGTCTTCCCCTTCATAAATAATGCTCGTGTCCACAAATTTAACGGGTAACGCACTGGCCAATGCCACCAGTTTTGCAACATCATCCAGCGCAATCTCTGCTTTAACGGCGCCAAACGCCAGCGCACGATAAATCGCACCACTGTCTAATAAATGAAACCCTGTTTTTTGCACTAAAAATTGTGCCAAGGTTCCTTTTCCTACGCCACTTGGGCCATCAATGGTAATGACTGGAATAGATGAACTCATTTTTCTCCCCCCTCCCTTAAATTAAATAACATCAATTCTATAATTGCCAATATGGCTTCTAAAGACAAGCATTCTCCCATCTAGCTAAATGGAAACTTGTTAGCTTCTTAATGCCATTTCCTTAATCATTAAATTTGGGGTTATATTCATGATGTCTTCATCCTTCACTCGGGTTATATTGCAAAAATATATAATATTATTTAGATTTATTGGATAGTAATACCCCCGTTCTATCATATCCATAATTAAAACATCTCTATCTAATCTGAAGAATTTCTTAACAATACTAGCATCACTAAATACATGAGTTATTTCTTCATTAATATCAGTATCAATGAATCTTAGTCTAAACTTTTGCCTAAACATTGCTGACCAATCACCATTCTTATAATGGCTATAAGCAAGCTCTTCAAATATTTTAATCATTGTCCATTCGTTTGTTTCCAAAGAGGCATAAACACCATTTAATCTTCTACTTTGCTCGTCAAACCCTTCCCAGTCAGACTTGCATTTATAGCGTAGGTCATGCTCAATTTCATGCCACCCCTCAGAAAAAATAGTTCTTATTTGCAACTCAAATGTAGAGTCTATTTCAGACTCCTTATCTTCCAATCTCAATATTTTCTTACATTCATCATCTAGTGAATAGACTATGTTGTACCTAAGAGCTTTAAATTCATCATTCTTCACTTTATCAATACTTACATCACTCGATCTCTCCGAATATTTCGAAGAAATTATTTTTCTAACTGTGCCAATATCATCATTAAAGTAAAGAACAACTCTAATTCCAATCAAGTCTTGAAGTTTTTTTGTTTTTCCATATGCATTATCAGAAGATATTTTTTTTTGTATGGAACAGTCTGTTTTTGCCCTTGAAAATATACGAAACATTAAACCAACAGAATTTAATTGAGTTGATATTTTATCTACAATGATTTTTCTTGCTCCCTCCGAATTAATTTTCGACATATTAGTTGTTCCTACCCAACATTGATTTAATTTCAGCAATTTTATTTTTGTTTATAGCAATAAAATTTGTATCATTAGCATCCTCTAAATAACCGATTTTTTTTAGGTATTTAATTGACTTAATGACTTCCTTTTTTGAAAACTGATCCGTCTTAAATAAATTTGATGTGAAATAATGAAGGCTCTTAATTGAGCTTTGCCCTGCAGGCCACATTTTACTCAAAATGTAATTCTCGATATTTGGTTCGCTTTTTTCTATATCGACTATGCTTGTTTCTTCAAACTTAGAGACAAAATTATTGTTATCCTTGCAGTTATAAAATGCTAATTCATTTTCATTGACTTTCTTGAAGGTGCAATCCCAGAAAGTACAATTTAAAAAAGTAACATCTATAAAATTATCAAAATAAAATTCGCAGTTGGTAAATGTACAATTCTTAATTACGCAATTTTCAATACTTCCATCATAAAATAATTTTTGTTGAGATAAAGACATTGATGTAATTTCTGAACCATTATATGCAATATCTTTAATCTCCCCTGTTAGAAGCCCCTCAAATTTCATTCTTATTGAGGAATCTAAAAATTCAGCCATTGGAGTCAATTTATCCCAAAGACTTAATCTATTATTTTCATCTCTTGGAACATAAGAAAGTACCGCAGGCTCAATAAACCTCTCATCACTCGCCATCCATTCTCCATCGTACTCGAGTATACTATTTGCGATGTAGTTACCAAAAACAAATTCATTGACAAATTGAATATTGTTGTCTTCTTGATGACTTCTATCAAAAAATGCATGGTTAGACAATGTTGTTGCTAACTTGTCTATTGTCGGTTTATCAACGGGAGAATATAAGGCTCTAACCTCATTCAGTATGTATCCAGCCTTTTCTTTTATTGTATTAATTATTTTCTCTTTAGAATCGGATGTGTAATTATGCTCACACATATCACTAGCAACTAAAGTTAGCAATTTAGCTTGCTGACTTGCATTCATCCTTAAATCTTGCCTATCCATTTCACGCTCAAGCATTGACAAAAAATATCGTTCTACAATTAAAGACGGTTTACCACACAACTCAGCAAAGTATTCATCATTCACGAATCTAAGAAAGCTCAACAATACTGGGTTTGCAAAATTATTAATTTTAACAGTGGTTTTATTTAATTTTTCTAATCTCGATACAGGTATCCAATCATTTATTTCGGGTTCGCTGAGTCTATATCTGTTAACTGTAAATTGATTCTTATATCTTTCAATCCATTCATTAAACAATTCTCCATCAAAAATAGCTGAACGCCTTGAGGTTAAAATAATTTTTGCATTCTCTGTCAGTAACTCACTTATTGTTTCAAGCATGGGCTCTGCATTTTCAAAACCATCATCTTCATCACTTTCATCGTTTGAACTGCTATCATGAAGCAGTTCGTCGAAGCCATCTAAAATAATTGCAATACGACCCTTTTTAACCTCATTGATTACAACATTTGAATTTACGGCATTAAATGACTTGTCAACTTCTCTAACAAATATATGACTAAATACTCTAGCCTGCCTATCACGAGAGAATTCAGTAAAAAATGGTATTGGATGCTTATTTTGATCTTCTACAAGATGATTTATAATTTCATACGATGTACATGTTTTACCAAACCCCGCTGGTGCTTCAATAATTGATAATTGGGGGCCTTTTTGATTCAGCGAACTACATATATCACTTATAAGACTTTCGCTATTTGTGCTGTTATTTTTTAAGTAAGGTACGTCGATGTAGGTGTATGAGTCTGCTTCTTTTGGTAGTATGCTGAGTATGCGTTTGCAATGGTTCTTATATTCAGATTTAATCTTTTTCTTCCAGTCATCAACGTTGAAAAAACCTCGGAATAAAGTTTCATCAATCTCACTAACTGATTTATAAAATGATTTTTTTGTTGAAAAGCCTAAATTTTCGAGGTCTTGAGCAGAAGACTCCATTTCTATTTCAACTCGTTTTTTATCCTCTATTAGTAACGAGACTAATTCCGCATTATGAAAAAAGCCAGATTTAAATGTAAACGCTAAGTAATCATTGTTCGATGCTTGTTTCCTATATTCAAATCCATAATTTTCATAAAGATCAATTATTTTTTCTTTCATTTCCATATTATTCGCCTTACAAAATATAATTGGAGACCTTTGCACGAAAGGATGCGCGGATGAAAAAGTGATAAAATCTGCCTGATTGAGATTGAAATCGCAGGAAATAGTTAGCTATTCGCAAGGTTTTCAACGCCTAAATGACTATTTTCAAGAGTGAGCGAACTCATTTTTTCTTCCCTCCCCCTCTTCCTTAATTAAAAGACTTCAACCTGCATCCCAACTTGATTAATTAACTCAATAAAAGTAGGAAAAGAGGTGTTTACATTGGCACAATCATCAATCACAATTTCAGACACGGCGTTTAACCCTGCAATGGTCATCGCCATAGAAATACGGTGATCGTGATGACTTTGAATGTCCGTGGTTTGAGGCGTTTGTTTGCCGCCATTAATGACCATTCCATCCTCTGTTGGTGTGGCATCAACGCCCACCGCTTGCAGTGCATCGGCCATGACTTGAATTCGGTCAGACTCTTTAACGCGTAACTCTTCAGCACCCGTTAATACCGTTTGCCCTTCAGCGGTGGCCGCCACCACAAATAAAACGGGAAACTCATCAATGGCCAATGCCACCAACGCTTCAGGAATATGAATGCCTTTTAATGGCGCATATTTAACGTGAATATCCGCAACCGGCTCACCACCCACCTCATGAAATTTTTCAAGCTGAATATTTGCGCCCATCAATTTAAGAATGTCAATAATACCCACCCGTGTTGGATTCATTCCAACATGCTCTACCACCAAGTCGGATCCTTTAGAAACCGTTGCCGCGGCAATAAAAAAAGCGGCGGAAGAGATGTCCGAAGGGACGTCAATGTGACGTGCGGTTAATTTTCCTCCCCCCTTCAGGCTGGCTTTCATTCGCTGATCGTCTAATTTTTCAGACGTTACGGGGTAACCAAAGCCATTTAACATACGTTCAGTATGGTCGCGTGTTGGTGCTGGTTCTAAGGCGCTGGTGAACCCTTCTGCATACAGTCCCGCAAGCAATACGCAAGACTTTACTTGTGCGCTCGCCATGGGCAAAACATAGTCAATTCCCTTAAGCGAATTTTCACCCGTTCCTGTAATTCTTAAAGGAGGCATACCTCCCTCTGCGGTTTCAATTTGGGCACCCATTAAACGCAAAGGATCGGTCACGCGCTTCATTGGTCTTTTGGACAATGAAGCATCGCCAATCAGCTCACAGTCAAAGTCTTGACCGGCTAAAATACCCGCCATCAAACGCATGGCCGTACCGGAGTTTCCCATATCAAGTGGCGTATTTGGCTTTTTAAGTCCCTTTAACCCAACGCCTTTTATGGTGACGTTACCATTATCAGGCTCCTCAATTTCAACGCCCATTTCTTGAAACGCTTTTAAAGTGGCTAAACTGTCATCGCCCTCTAAAAAACCGGTGACGGTTGTGATGCCTTCGGCAATGGCGCCCAGCATAATGCTTCGGTGAGAAATAGACTTATCCCCTGGTACACGAATGCGCCCTTTAATGGATCCGCCTGGTTGAACTTTAAATTTTACATTTGACATAATTTTTTCTTTTTTATTTAATATGTTTATCTCTGGCCTGCTTAGCGTCTACAAACAGCTTTTGCAACGCCTCACCATCCTGGTTTTCAACCATTTTGGTTAATGTGGTAATTTTGGATTGATACTGCTTTAACCACTTAACAATGGCGGTAGAATTTTCGACTGAAATATCTCGCCACATGACGGCATCGCTGGACGCGATACGCGTAAAATCCCGAAACCCTCCCGCCGTATAAGGAAACACATTGCCAAGCTCTTGGTGCTCATTGAGCATATCCACCAATGAAAATGCCAATAGGTGAGGCAGGTGACTGGTTGCCGCAAAAATTTCATCGTGCTGCTGTGCCGACATAGATTCAACATTTGCGCCCAAGGCATGCCAAAGTTGCGTTACCAATGCCACCGCATCGACATCGGTTTGTTCCGTGGGCGTTAAAATAACTCGATGATCCACAAATAGTTCAGCATCCACTGCGTCAACGCCACTTTTCTCTTTACCAGCAATGGGGTGTCCTGGCACAAAGCGAGCGGGGAGCGTTCCAAATGCCGACTGAGCCGCCGCAATCACACTGCTTTTCGCACTGCCTGCATCTGTGATAATGACACCCTTTTTTAAATAAGGCTTCATTTCTTCCATAATACTTTTCATAACCCCTAAAGGGACGGAAAGCATAATTAAATCACTGTCTTGCACGGCTTTTTGAAGATCAGTACTGTATTGATCAATCACACCTAACGCAACGGCTTTTTTAAGATTGGATTCGTTATGGCCAAACCCAAAAATCGTTTTAGACACCCCCTTCTCTTTAAGCCCTTTGGCAAACGAACCACCAATGAGGCCAACGCCAATAATTGTTATTTTTGATAGCGTTGGAATAGAGACCGTTTTCATATTAGTCATTTATTTAAAACTAACTTTAAGGCATCAATAAAGTGCTGGTTTTCAACTTGAGTTCCAATGGAAACACGCAAAAACTGTGGCAATTTATAATTAACTAAAGGTCGAACAATAACCCCCTCCTCTAAAAGTTTTTGGTTAACTTCAAGCGCATCACTCCCTAAGTAAATGCAAACAAAATTACCAGACGAAGGGATATAAGAAATGTTTAACGCACTCAGCCCCTCCGTTAACTGCCGCATACCTTGCTCATTCAATGAAATACTTTTTGCAAGAAATGAAGTGTCTAGTAACGCCGTGCAAGCCGCAACTTGCGCTAAAGAATTTACATTAAAAGGATTGCTTAATTTATTGATATATTCAATTATTTCATCGCACCCCAATAAATACCCTATCCTTAATGCAGCCAAACCATAAACTTTAGAGAAGGTTCTCGAAACCAATAAATTCGGGTATTGCTTAAGGTAATCACAGCCATCAGGGTAATCGCCATCAACATCAAACGATTTTGCATACTCTAAATACGCTTCATCCAACACAACAATCACGTGTTTAGGTACTTGAGAGATAAAGCTTTCCCATTGCGATTGGTTAAACCGTGTACCCGTTGGATTATTGGGGTTTGCAATATAAATTAATTTTGTTTTGGGTGTAATTGCAGCCAACATTGCATTTAAATCATGCCCCCAATCAACCGCAGGCACTTCTATTCCTGTCGCGCCCACCACTTGCGCAGAAATGGGATACACCGCAAACGCGTATTGCGAATAAATGATTTCATCGCCCTTGCCTGCAAACACGCGAGCCACCAACTCTAACAACTCGTTTGAACCGTTGCCGATTGCAATTTGAGAGGTCGTAACGTCTAATAATTTCGCTAAAATAATTTTAAGTTCAAATGCACTGCCATCTGGATAACGTGAGGTATCTTTTAACGCCTTTTGAACCGCCATAAGCACCTTATGACTAATGCCCAAAGGGTTCTCATTAGACGCCAGTTTTGAAATATAGTTTAACCCCAACTCTCTTTGCAGCTCACTCACGGGCTTACCAGGAATATAGGGGTGAACATCTAATATTTGAGGCTGAACTTGATCGCAAAAGCGTTGAGTAGATTCGGTCATGCTTGGCTTCTGTTTGTCTTATTAAAGAGGGGAAGTGGGAAAAGAACCCAGTAACTTAAAAAACATGGCTTTCTCCGCCACCTCTTTTAAGGCTTGAGTCACATTGTCATCTGATTGATGGCCTAACACGTCAATAAAGAAAAGATAGTCCCACGTTTTATCTTCTGACGGACGAGAAATAATGCGCGTCATATTAATTTTTCGTTGACTAAAACAGGTCAAAATTTCCAATAAGGCACCCGAATGGTTCTTAATCGAAACCACCATCGCCGTTTTATCTTCGCCGCTGCCTTGCGTGTCTTCTTTGCCTAACACCCAAAACTTAGTGGTGTTATCGGCTTGGTCTTCAATATTGGACTCTAAAATTGTCAATTCATACAACTGTGCCGCTTGCTCAGAGGCGATGGCGGCGATGGATGGGTCACTTTGTGCTTGTTTGGCCGCTAAGGCGTTTGATGCCACCGCCTCCACCTCAATCCAAGGCAAATTATTTTTAAGCCACTGTTCACATTGACCCAGTGCTTGCGTATGCGCCACTACCTTTTTAAGGCTTTCAACCGAGGGTGATTTAGACAGTAAACAGTGATGAATTGCTAGATCCACCTCTCCTGAAATTTTTAGCTTGGTTTTAAGCAGAGCATTTTGAGTGGTTTTCACCACCCCTTCAGAAGAGTTTTCAACAGGCACAATGCCATAATGTGCGCCGCCTTTTTCAACCAATTCAAACACCGCTTCAATGGTTGAAACCGCAACGGGGTGTGCCGATGAACCAAACTGCTTAATAACACTCGCATGAGAGTAACTGCCCTCAGGCCCTAGATAAGCAACCGTTGTAGGTTGCTCTAACGCCAAACACGCCGACATAATTTCTCGAAACAGTTTTGCCATCTCTTCGTCAGGCAACAAACTGTCATTACGCGCTTTCACCGCTCTTAATACTTGGGCTTCACGTTCTGGGCGATAAAAAACCGCATCCACCGTGCCGCCCTTCGTTTTGATGTCTGCCACTTTTTGAGCACACTGTGCGCGTTGACCAATCAAATCTTGAATTTGAGCATCAATGACATCAATATCGTTTCGAATTTGTATTAATTGCGCTTGTTCTGTGGTCATTCAATAGCCTGTTTTCATCCAATCATAAAAAATAGGGAGGGGGGGGATAAAATTTTAAACACATTTTTACAATGTGTTTACGTGTCGCCCTGCAAAGTCCGTTAAAAACGTAATTAAAGCATCCACACCCTCTTCTGGCATCGCATTATAAATACTCGCTCGCATCCCGCCAAAAGCTTTATGTCCTTTTAAACTTAACAATTCTGCTTTTTGAGAGGTTTCTAAGAACGCTGCATCTAACGCATTGTTCTTTAAGAAAAACGTTACATTCATCCACGAGCGTTGTTCGGCGGCGATGCTATTATGGTAAAAAGAGGATTGGTCAATATAATCATAAAGCTTTTGAGCTTTACGCTGATTTACTTTCGCTATGCTGGCCACCCCCCCCGTTGTTTTTAACCAATCAAACACCAGCCCCGCCAAGTACCAAGAGTAGGTAGCGGGTGTATTAAACATGGACTCATTGTCCGCATAGGTTTTCCAATTTAATAACGAAGGCGTGATATCACGCGCTTGGCCAATTAAATCTTCTCGAATAACCATTATGGCCAACCCCGCAGGCCCAATATTTTTTTGAGCACCCGCATAAATAATGCCATAACGACTCACGTCAATGGGGCGAGAGAGAATGTCAGACGACATGTCTGCAATCACAGGTTTTCCTTGTGCAAAAACATGCTCCAAATGCGCTTCTTGAAACGCCAAGCCCGTAATGGTTTCATTGGAACATAAATGAATATACTTTGCTTTAGGGTTAAATTTCCACGTTGAAACATCAGGAATTTCAGTTGGATTCGCTTCATCTCCTCCCGAGACAATATTAACATTCACATAACGAGACGCTTCTTTAATGGCTTTGGCCGACCAAACGCCCGTATCAAAATAATCAACGATCTCATTCGGTTGAGTTAAATTAAGTGGAATGCCCGAAAATTGCATGGAAGCACCGCCATGTAAAAACAGCACTTTATAGTTATCGGGAATTTGCATTACCTCGCGCAAATCTGCTTCGGCTTGATGCGCCACCGACATATACTCTTTGCTTCGGTGGCTCATCTCCATCACAGACATGCCCGTGTTATTCCAATTTAAAAACTCTTTTTCTGCTTTTTGCATGACCGCTTCAGGTAACATTGCCGGCCCTGCACTAAAATTAAACGCTCTTGCCATGCTAATCTACTTTATCCTCGTTGTCTTCTGGATTCAAAGCATTTTCAGCTACGGACTCTACTCCAGTATTGTCTTCTTTTGCTAAAGGTTCGCCATCTTCACCAATGAGTTCGTCTTCTTCTTCAATATCCACAACTGCCAACCCAACCACTTGCTCGCCTTTCGTAACATTGATTAACTTAACGCCTTGCGTATTACGACCGACAACCGATACTTCAGAAATACGCGTTCTCACCAACGTGGCTTTATTGGTAATCAACACCATCTCTTGTTCTGGCACAACCGAAACTGCGGCAACAACATTGCCGTTTCGTTCAGAGGTTTTAATTGAGATTACCCCTTGTCCACCACGATTAATCGTAGAATAATCTTCTACTCGCGTACACTTACCAAAACCGTTTTTCGTGGCCGTCAAGATCAGCGTATCGGGTTTGGCAACCTGCATGCTGATCACTTTAATATCACCACTCAGTTTCATGCCACGCACACCTCGTGCGGTACGACCCATAACGCGAACATCGCCCTCTTTAAAGCGAATGGCTTTACCAATGTTACTGAACAACATAATCTCTTGTTCGCCATCGGTCAAAGCAGTTCCAACCAATTCATCGTCGTCCAAGAGATCAACTGCAATAATCCCGTTGGCACGTGGTCGAGAAAAGTCTTTTAATTTCACTCGTTTCACAATGGCATTGCGTGTTGCCATAAAGACAATACGCTCATCATCAAACTCATCAACAGGGAGTACAGACGTAATGTGCTCGCCATCTTCCAGCGGTAACACATTCACAATTGGCTTACCACGACTGCCACGACTCGCCAATGGCAACTGCCATGT
Source organism: Thiomicrorhabdus sp. (assembly GCA_021648625.1). Classification (GTDB taxonomy): domain Bacteria; phylum Pseudomonadota; class Gammaproteobacteria; order Thiomicrospirales; family Thiomicrospiraceae; genus Thiomicrorhabdus. The sequence goes on from JAKISK010000004.1 coordinate 38,106, forward strand.
TTTTTGCCAATACAGTTTTCCTTTATTAGAGAAACACAGCAACATATCGTGCGTACTGGCAACAAACAGTTGCCCTACTTCATCTTCTTCTTTCATCGCCGTTGCAGACTTACCACGTCCACCACGTTTTTGTGCTCGGTAATCGCTTAACGGTTGCGTTTTAATGTAACCATCTTGCGATAACGTCACAATACGATCTTCTACGGCAATTAAATCTTCCGCATCTAAATCCTGATAAGAGTAATCAATTTCAGTACGACGTGCGTCGCCAAACGACTCAACGACCTCATGCAATTCTTCTCTCACCACTTCGGTCAAGCGATCAGGGTTTCTTAAAATCTCTAAGTACTCGGTAATTTTTACAACTAAGCCTTTATATTCATCTAAAATTTTATCTTGTTCTAACCCCGTTAAACGGTGTAAACGCATTTCGAGAATGGATTGTGCTTGAACGGGAGACAGTCTGTAAATTGCGCCATCTGCACCAAAACCTTCAGGGAGGTCTTCAGGGCGAACGTCCTTAAGTTCAACGCGTTCCAGCAGTTCAACCACCTTACCAACAGGCCAATCTCTCGCCAACATGCGTTCTTTTGCCACCGCTGGGCTAGGCGATGCCTTAATTAACTCAATCATTTCATCAATATTATTGAGTGCAACCGCCAAACCTTCTAATGTATGTGCTTTTTCACGCGCTTTACGCAGCTCAAACACCGTGCGGCGTGTAACCACTTCACGACGATGCTTAACAAAGGCTTCAATAATCTGCTTTAGGTTCAACAGCTTTGGCTGACCATCAATCAGCGCCACCATATTGACCCCAAACACCGTTTGCATCGAGGTTTGTTTATAGAGGTTGTTAATCATCACTTCTGGCACTTCACCACGGCGAAGTTCAATGACAATGCGCATTCCGTCTTTATCCGACTCATCGCGCAGTGCGGTAATGCCATCAATTTTTTTCTCTTTAATCAATTCTGCAATACGCTCAATCAAACGCGCTTTGTTTACTTGATACGGCAACTCATCAACAATAACTTTGGATTTACCTGTCTTATCCGTTTCAATCGACGTTTTGGCTCTAATTTTTACACGACCACGTCCTGTCTCATAGGCTTCACGAATACCCGACGCACCATTAATAATGCCGTGTGTTGGAAAGTCAGGCCCTGGGATATGCTCCATCAATCCCGACACATCAATGCTGGGATCATCAATTAACGCTAAACACGCACTCACCGTCTCGGTTAAATTATGCGGCGGAATATTAGTTGCCATTCCAACCGCAATACCAGACGAACCGTTAATCAATAAATTGGGTACACGCGTGGGTAGAACAACAGGCTCTGACTCAGATCCATCGTAGTTCTCTGCAAAATTAACCGTCTCTTTATCCAAGTCAGCAAGCAGGTGGTGGGCAATTTTAGACATTCTAATTTCGGTATAACGCATCGCCGCAGGCGAATCGCCATCGACCGAACCAAAATTACCCTGCCCATCCACCAACATATAACGTAATGAAAATGGCTGTGCCATTCGAACAATCGTGTCATAAACCGCCGTATCGCCATGCGGGTGATACTTACCAATCACATCCCCAACAATACGAGCCGATTTTTTATAAGGCTTGTTAAAATCATTGTTTAAAACATTCATCGCATACAACACACGGCGATGAACCGGTTTTAAACCGTCTCTTACATCAGGAAGTGCTCGACCCACAATAACGCTCATCGCATAACTGAGGTACGAATGCTCCATTTCATCTTCTAACGCAATAGGAATAATTTCACGTGCAAATTCAGACATTGATCATCCAGTTTATTTAAATTAAATACTCAAGCCCCAAATTATAACCCAAATACACGCCTTAAAGCGACAATAATCACCCCCCTTTCCTCCTGACGAGAATAGGTTTAAATCGCTTGGTAAGGCTTATTTTGAAAGGCACTGTTTTTGAATGCCGCAAAAGGAATGGTATAACGTGGTGAAGTTAAAAAAATCAACCTAAAATTCGTAACGTCAATGTGGACAGCAGGGCTTAAAATATTGGTTTAGCACGGGAAGCTACGGATTAAGGATTAAGCCATCGAATCGACTAGAAATAGCCGATCACAAGAGGTATCACGTCAAAGAAAATACCTTACGACACCAAAAACCAACCAAGGCTCCAAATAAAACACCCAGCGCATTCACCAAAAAATCCAACCACTCAGCATAACGGTTCATATAAGGTTGAATCAACTCAATCGCCCCACCCCATGCAATAAACACCAACATCAACACCCACCAAAACTTTGGCTTACGCAGTGCCACAAAAAAGAATAATCCCGCATACGCCACAAAGTGATGCAACTTATCACTGCCCGCCACCTCTGGCAGTTCACCCAGCGGCAACAACGATAAAAAAGAGATCACAAACAAAATAAACAGGGTTAGCCAAATCCAATACGGCCGAACAACATGCTCATAACAAGCATTAAAAAACAGATTAAAACGCATAAACAGCTCCACTCATAAAAAAGGGACTCAACAACAAAGCCCCGTAGAATACCTGAAATAAAAAACACTGTAGTGAGACCAGTGCACGAAAGGATGCACGGATGAAAAAGGCTAAAATATGCCTGACTTTCGTTGAAAACCTTGCAAATAGCTGGCTATTTCGCCTCAATCAGTCAAATTTTATCACTTTTTTCTCTCGCGCCCCTTTCGTGCAAAGGTCTCATGGTAAAATTGGAAGATGAACCAAGAATCACTACAGAAAGCTCTCGATCAGCTTCCAGATCACCTAAAACGAAACCTAAGCCAAAACCTATGCGTCTGCAATGACGTGCCCAAGCTCACCATTATTAATGCCATTCTAAACGGCGCACACACCTTAGAAGCGATAAAAGCCCAAACCTACGCCAGCGAAGGCAACGAGTGCTGTAAACAACAAATAGAACGACTTCTGGAATATCTTATTCCAGAAGAAGCGAATTCAGATTTCAACTAAGATATTCGGGGCTATTTTTGAATAAAAATTTCAGTACGACGATTTTTAACTCGCCCTTCAAACGTTGCGTTAGAAACCATAGGCTGGCTTGAGCCATGTCCATAAACGCTTATTCTTTGAGCAGAAACCCCCGATTTAACGAGCCATTCTTTCGCATTCGATGCGCGTTTGGCTGATAATTTTTGATTTGCATCCCCTGACCCCGACGTATCTGTATGTCCATGCAGACTAATCCTAATGTCTGGGTAAGCATTCGCAATTTGAAAAACAGCATCCATGATTGCTTTTTCTTTTAGGCTCATCATCGATTTATCTGCACGATAATGAAGTGTACCCGCGTGGTAAGCGTTACCTGGAACAAGCTTGTCCTCACTCAAAAGATGAACTATATTCCCTTGCAAAACGCCTTCTGGAATAGTTAAATCTAATTTTATGGATGCTGGAACGCTACCGCTAACAACTTCGTTAGCATCGTTGCCCGAGAGCAAGGCACTGCTCGCTACCGCTTTATTCACAGCATTCAATACGGCTTCCTGCTCAACTCCCGTTATACTTTTAACCGCAGAGTTCGCTGTATCGACCACATTATCAACCGTACTTTCACCCCCCCCTGCTACAAATTCAGCCGTATTTTCAGCTTGCTTGTTTAACGCATCCAATGAGTTTTTAGCTATGTCTTTAGATTCATTGATTGCCTCGTCTGCCGAAGGCAACCCTGTCTCTACAGAATCATTTGAACAGTCTTTAATTACAAAAATTAAAACAAGAATCATTAAAATCAATAAAAACCAAAACAGAATATTTTTTTGCTTTTTTTCACTGCTCATCATACATTCCTCAATTTTTTTAAAATATTATTGTCACTTAACCATACAAAAGGCTTAATCTATAAGCATTTAATAATAACGTCAAACGAACAAAAACCAAAGGTGTTTTTAAGTAAAAAGACACCTTGAGCAGGTAAAATGACGGTATTTTTTATTTGAGATATTTTATTTTTCGATCAAGTTATAATCCATATTTACGCCTGAATCCGTAACTTAAATGTAGATAGCAGAATTTAACAGAGCCTTGATATCGTCATACTTTGGCGATAATTGCACTCTTTAAGCCTCTAACGCCACTTTCAGTCTCTACTACGAGTTATACTTTAGATTTAGCAAAATTGATTGCTTTATCTACCGGCTCAAACAAGGGCGTTGATTCTGGCTTTACTCCATCAAGAGCGTGACTTGCATTGTAGTCAATTGTTTTAATCGCTGTTTTTAAAAGCAAACTTAGCATATCATCTTGCCTTTCACCAAGTTTGTCGATTTGTTGTTTAAAGCTTTGATAAGAACGGGTAACAGCCTCTTTATGCGCGTACTCTTGCCTAAGTCTTTGATACTCATTCCTTCTTCGAGAAGTAAATATAGCGAACCAAACAGCAGGAATAACAATCGGCGAAGCTTGTAAAAAATTATAAATAAGTGCCTCTAAACCTATCTCTCCTTTTACTGCATAAACAAACCCAAACGCACCAACTACAATAAGAACAACTAACGAGAGGTAAAATAGCCCTGTAAATATTTTAATCGGTTTATCACACTCTTCTTTTAAGCTGTTATAAGCAGTAGCCAAGCCTGCATTTGTAGCACTAGAAAGTAAGTTTTAGTTAGCTCCTTAATGGTTGCTTTTTGTGTTGAGTCATATTTAATAATTTCTTTATTATAATTTTCGAGCTCTTGTTTTAAACCACCAATCAAAGCTTGAATTCAAGCCGTCCCCTTTTTCATACCTTTTTTCTTTTCATTGTTTGCTTCGGTTGTGCTGGTAACGTAGTTGAGAAATCCACTTGGTAAACAATTAGGATCGGTGTTTGTCAAGATAGTTGTCACTCTTTGCTTATAATTTAACCAGTTCTATTCAGAGCCTCTTGCAAAACTATTTCATAACAACCAAAATCAATAACTTACATGTCTAATATTGCTGTAAGTTATTGATATTTTCCACATGCTTAGAGTTTTGCAAGAGGCTCTTCAGTAACAAATACTCCTTTTTCCTGACATGCCTTTAAAAAGATGACTCGTAAAAAGTTCTTTTCAGAATAAGGACTTCTCTCATGTTGCCTTATTTTAACTTTTAAATAATCACTCTTACTCATATCAAAGTCAGGAGCCTCAACTATAACGTTATTTATCCATTCCTTCCCATCAGCACCGCAAAGTAAAGATTTATATCGTGTATCAATACCAAAGAGCTCTTGCCAAGTATCGATTTTTTCTTGCTCTGTTGCTGATAGGGTTAAATCAATATCAGCAGGCTGTAAATTTTGAATATCATTTGAAGAAAGACTTATTTGGATTTCAATTTTTTCTGAACTTGCATAAGGATAAAAAGTTTGTCTTCTATTATCAGAAGAATCAAAAATCGGATTTTTAACACCTTTATTGCCACTGTTACATTTATGGCACATAGGAATTAGATTTTTAAAGTTGATCGAGTTAAAAGGATATTTACTTTTTGGCAAATAATGATCGTAGGCATCTCTTGTGTTTGAATGTTCACCATCCAATGAAAAAATACCACAAAACGGGCAAATACCTTTGTCATTAATTTTTACAAAATCAGTGTAATGAGTGGAAATGTTTTTTAAGCCAATTTTATTTTGGGAATAAAGCTTGTCGTAGATAGATTTTATCTCTTTAGATAAATTTTTATTAATAGTAGTCAAATCACTGTATAAAGCAGGCTTATATTTTCCATTACAGAGATCTTCAATTCTATTGTTGACTTTATACCAGTAGGATAATTTACATCTTTGCCTGCAAGAAAGTAATTTACAAAGATTAAATATTGTTTTTACGCTTCCGACAAAGTCCTTACCGTATTCAGGGCTTCCATCAGATAAATATAAATAATTAAAGATTTCTTTTAATTCTGGTTTTTTATCAAATAAAGAAATATCAAATTCACCCAAAGTGTGTGCCTTTATCCAGATTTCATAAAAGATGTAATCCATATACCTATGCATTTCTTCTAAATCATGAGGGATATATTGATAGGAAAACAGCACCTATGTCTCCTCTTGCGTATCAAATAATAGTTTTAATAAAAGGATTTTCTCCATAGAGTCGCCTATGTCATTTTCAACTTCCTTAATAAGTCTTTCAACATCTTCTCCCTCGTCAAAACGCTTTCTAAACTCTCTAAGTTTACTGTGGGAAAAATCACCAATGGTATCGGTTTTATCAAACACCTTCATAGTGATCTTGCTTGCCGAGGCTCCAAAAGTATTAAAGTCAGGTCTCTCACAGATAACCGTATTATGGTCATCTTTTTTAAATATCAAAACATTTTCTCGGTATGAATCGGATACGATAAATGGCGAATGTGATGTAATTAATATTTCTGGAAGTCTATTCGTTCCTTCAAAGCACTTTCTAAGAGTCGAAATATATTTTGCTCGCCAGCTAGGATTGAAATGCGTTTCAGGCTCATCTAGCAAAAAGAGGGATTCCGTATTTTTGTATAATAGAGCCAAGCCGATCGTATGTAAAAATTGATGTTCACCATCAGAGAGACTTTTACTTAACACTTTAATGTCATTTTTTTGAATCCAAAAATCTTTAAACTTAAAGACTCGTTCCTCCCAAGGCACCGTTGATATTCTTCCCTTGGCATATAGACTGTTAGATTGGTAAATTTTATCTTTTAAGCTTTGTTCATGTTGGTATTGATTAAGCAATATAAGATTTTGAAAGAGTTGAAATAAAGCCAACGCACTTGGTTTATTTTTTTCGTCAGTAAAATAAAAATTGAATGCTTCTTTTAATGACTTATCGAGGTGAAAATCAAGGATCAACTCCTGAGTCTGCTCATTTTCATAGTGTAGTGTTGAACAAGCTACAAGTTTATCTATCTGGTTTTTTAAGCCTGTTGTCAATTCAACTGAATCGTTATCATCAGCACTGTTTTGATACTCTTCGCTCATCTCCTCAAAGTGATGTTTTTTAATAATGATTCTAAATTGTTTAACACTCTCTATTCCAAGATCTTCTTTAAAAATAGTAACCGCTTTTTCGTCAGAAAAAATAAAGTTGCACAAAAAGATTGCCTGAGAAAATGTATCATCCAAATATACCAGCCCAGATTCGGGTGCAGAGTAGTTTATATCATTAGTTAAATAGCTTAAATATTCATCATATTGAATAAACCGCATCTTAAAAAAGGGCAAGCTAAGAATCTCATTTTCGCCAGAAGAGTAGCCTATTACAGAGTGAGGTAATACCGCTTTAAGTTCTTGTTGAGATTGTGAAGGGATTCCATTTTTGGTAATTTCAGCAGGCTTAAACGCTTCTTTTTTGATGCTAATATAAGCATTGTCAGGCTCTTCTCCGACCTTGTGAGTGAAAAAAGATGCCAATTTTCATGTAATCTGTTGATATATAAAGTCTCTCACCACTTTATATAGGACAGCACATGAGTATCGACATCTCGAAGAATATTTTGGGTCTCAATGGACAGCGTGTCAAGGAAATTAAAAAAGAAGAACAACAGATCGTTATTCACTGCAGTCGGGACAAGCGTAGGTGTGCCATAGACCCCGTTACAGGCAAGAAAGGAACCATTAACCGCTATGTCCGCCGAAAAGTTAGAGACATGCCACTCTTTGGTTATCCTTGCATCATCGACATTGAGCTAGCACAAGTCTTTATCAGCAAAAATGAGCGACGCATGGAATCTTGCGAGTTCGTCGACAAAGGATGCGGCTTCACTCACCGCTTTTGCCATATGATCAGTGGCTTGTGTCGCCATATGAGCATTCAGGCCGTCGCTAGGCATTTGGGGATCCGCTGGGAAACCGTAAAAAATATCGACCGGACTTATCTAGAAAAAACACTTCCAGCACAGGATCCTACCCAGCTTACAGATC